>NZ_JAUSUK010000002.1:602704-904056 GCF_030813515.1 Rhodopseudomonas julia
TTCCATTTCCGCGGGCGAGCTTGCCAAGGGGGAGCGTATCCCGCGCAAGTTCCTGGAACAGATCCTGATGGAATTGAAGCGCGACGGACTGATCCAGAGCCGGCGCGGGGTCAATGGCGGCTATTTCCTGCTGAGGCCGGCGGATACGATCACCTTTGGCCATGTTCTGCGGCTTTTCGACGGTCCGATCGCGCCGCTTCCATGCCTCAGCCGGGTGGCCTATCGCCGTTGTGCCGATTGCAAAGACGAAGGCGCATGCCGTGTGCGCCGGGTTTTCGCCCATGTCGCCAATTCCGCGCGCGCCGTTCTCGACCAGACCACGCTCGCCGATGCGATCGCCGATCCCGATAGCGTGGATCGGATTGCCGGGCTCTCGATCGGCGCTTCCTGAGCCTTCTGCCGCCTCCGTGTCGCGGGCATTCCGCCTCCGTTGACATAGCCTACCAAATTGGTAGGCTATTAATCTCTACCGAAACGGTAGGTGATGGAGGTTGGTATGCAAACGATGCGACGATCTCTTGCGGCGGGCCTTGCCGCTGTCTGGGCGATGGCGGCACCGGCCTTCGCCGACACCACGCTTCTCAACGTTTCCTATGATCCGACGCGCGAGCTCTACGAGGCGTTCAACGCCGCCTTCGCCGCGCATTTCAAAGCCGAAACCGGCGAAACCGTCTCGGTGCGAATGTCGCATGGCGGCTCCGGCAAGCAGGCACGGGCGGTGATCGACGGGCTGAAAGCCGATGTCGTGACGCTGGCGCTCGAAGCCGATATCGATGCGATCGCCAAGGCGACCGGAAAGATCCCGACGAACTGGCGCGGCCGGCTGCCCAATCACAGCGCGCCCTACACCTCGACCATCGTTTTCCTCGTCCGCAAGGGCAATCCGAAGGAGATCCGCGACTGGCCCGATTTGGTGAAGGAGGGCGTCGACGTCATCACGCCCAATCCGAAGACCTCGGGCGGCGCGCGCTGGAGCTATCTCGCGGCCTGGGCCTATGCCAACGAAGCCTTTCATGGTGACGAGGAGGCGACGCGTGGCTTCATGAGCGAGCTTTTTCGGCATGTGCCGGTGCTCGACACGGGCGCGCGCGGCGCCACCACCACCTTCGTGCAGCGGGGCATCGGCGACGTCCTGATCACCTGGGAAAACGAGGCTTTTCTGGCACTCAAGGAGCTCGGTCCAGACAAGTTCGAGATCGTGGCGCCGTCGATTTCCATCAAGGCGGAGCCCCCCGTCGCCCTTGTCGACGGCAATGTCGACAAGGCCGGAACGCGCCAGGCGGCCGAAGCCTATCTTGCCTATCTCTATTCGCCGGAAGGGCAGCGATTGGTGGCGAAGAATTTCTATCGCCCGGCGGAGCCGGCCTTCGCCGATGGTTCGGACATGGCGCGGTTTCCCGATCTCAAACTCGTCACCATCGACGATCCGCTCTTCGGCGGATGGGAGAAGGCTCAGCCGATGCACTTTGGCAATGGCGGCGTTTTCGACCAGATCTATCAGCCTGCGCGATAGGGACGGCGGAGAAATGCGCGGGCGCGCTCGAACCTGGCGGAAGCGAAGCGTTCTGCCGGGTTTCGGCCTCTCACTCGGCTTCACGATCGCCTATCTGGGGCTCGTCGTCCTGGTGCCACTTGCGGCTCTCGTCATCAAGAGCGCGGGTCTCGGCGCGGCCGAATTCTGGCGTCTCGCCACCGATCCACGCACGCTTGCCGCCTTGCGGTTGAGTTTCGGAGCGGCGCTCGTCGCAGCCTCCATCAACGCCGTTTTCGGGGCTCTCATCGCCTGGGTTCTCGTGCGTTACCGCTTTTTCGGACGGCGGTTTTTGGATGCCGTCATCGATCTGCCCTTCGCTTTGCCGACGGCGGTGGCGGGCATCGCGCTCACCTCGCTTTATGCGCCCAATGGCTGGGTGGGGCAGTTTCTCGAGCCGTTCGGATTGAAGATCGCCTATGCGCCGGCCGGTATCGTCGTCGCGCTCACCTTCGTCAGCCTGCCTTTCGTCGTGCGCACCGTTGAACCCGTGCTCGGAGAAATCGACCGCGAGCTCGAAGAGGCTGCAGCGACGCTCGGGGCCACGCGGTGGCAGACGATCTTCAAGGTCATGGTGCCGGCCCTGGTGCCGGCGCTTCTGACGGGGTTCGCCCTGGCACTCGCCCGGGCTGTCGGCGAATACGGCTCCGTCATCTTCATCGCCGGCAACATTCCTTATGTGTCGGAGATCGCGCCGCTTCTCATCGTCATCCGGCTGGAGGAGTTCGATTATGCCGGGGCGACGGCAGTCGCTGCGGTGATGCTCGCGATCGCCTTTGTCATGCTCTTCCTCATCAATCTGCTGCAGGCGTGGAGCCGCAGGAGGTTCGGCTATGGCAGCTGAAGTCTCGCGCGGGGCGTTGCAGACCCCGAAGCCGGTGCGAGCGGGCCGCTCGGCGACGACGGAGGCGCCCGCCGTGCGCGCGGCGCTGGTCGGCCTCGTCTTCGCCTTTCTCGGCTTCTTTCTCGTGATGCCGCTTGTCGCCGTCTTCGTGGAAGCGCTGCGCGGGGGCATCTCCACCTATCTTGCGGCGATCGTCGAACCGGATGCGCTCGCTGCCATCCGGCTGACGCTGCTGGTGGCGGCGATCGCGGTGCCCGCCAATATGGTCTTCGGGGTCGCAGCCGCCTGGGCCGTCGCCAAATTCGAGTTCAAAGGCAAAAGCCTGCTCGTGACGCTGATCGACCTGCCGTTTTCCGTCTCACCCGTGATCTCCGGCCTCGTCTACGTGCTGCTTTTCGGTGCGCAGGGCTATCTTGGTCCGTGGCTCGACGCCCATGGTGTGGAGATCATTTTCGCGGTGCCCGGTATCGTTCTGGCGACGGTCTTCGTCACCTTTCCCTTCGTGGCGCGCGAGCTCATCCCGCTCATGCAGGAGCAGGGGAGCGGCGACGAAGAGGCCGCGCTCTCGCTCGGAGCTTCGGGCTTCACGACCTTTCTGCTCGTCACTCTGCCGAACGTGAAATGGGCGCTTCTCTACGGCGTTCTCCTCTGCAACGCCCGCGCCATGGGGGAATTCGGGGCTGTGTCCGTCGTTTCCGGCCATATCCGCGGCCTCACCAATACGATGCCGCTGCATGTGGAGATTCTCTACAACGAGTACAGTTTCGCGGCGGCTTTCGCGGTCGCCTCGCTGCTCGCTCTCCTGGCGCTTTTCACCCTTGCCCTGAAGACCTTCCTGGAATGGCGTTTCGCCGGTGCGATCGCCGCCGAACGCGCGCATTGAGGCCCAGATGGATATCGTTCTTCAAAACATCTCCAAGGCTTTCGACGATTATCCGGCGGTGCACGACATTTCGCTCGCCATCCGGTCGGGCGAGCTCATCGCGCTGCTCGGACCTTCGGGTTCCGGCAAGACGACGCTTCTGCGCCTCATCGCCGGGCTCGAATTTCTCGATCGCGGCCGCATTCTCTTCGGCGACGAGGATGCCTCGGCCAAGAGCGTGCAGGAGCGCAATGTCGGCTTCGTTTTTCAGCATTACGCGCTCTTCAAACAGATGAATGTCGCCGACAATGTCGGCTTCGGCCTGCGGGTGCGCCCGCGTGGAAGCCGGCCCGGCCGGACGGAAATCCGTCGCCGCGCTCTGGAGCTTCTCGATCTCGTGCAGCTTTCAGGGCTCGAAAAGCGCTTTCCGATGCAGCTGTCCGGCGGGCAGCGGCAGAGAGTGGCGCTTGCCCGTGCGCTCGCGATCGAGCCGGCGGTTCTGCTGCTCGACGAGCCTTTCGGCGCGCTCGACGCCAAGGTGCGCAAGGAGCTGCGGCGCTGGCTGCGCGATCTCCACGATCGGACCCGCCATACGACGGTCTTCGTCACCCATGATCAGGAAGAGGCGCTTGAACTTGCCGACCGGGTCGTGGTGATGAATGCCGGCCATGTCGAGCAGGTCGGTACGGCCGATGAAATCTACGATGCTCCGGCCTCGCCTTTCGTGCACGGCTTCATCGGCGAATCCTCGAACCTCCCGGTGATGTTGTCGGGCGGTGCCATCCTCGTTGCGGGTCGCCCGAGCGGACTTGCCGGCGCGGGGGCTGGCGCGGCGCGGCTCTTCTTCCGTCCGGGCCATGTGGATGTGCTCCGGCCGGGCGAGCGCGGCATTGCGGGCGTGGTGACGGGAAGCCGACGCCTGACCGACCGCAGGCGGCTCGAGATTGCGGTCGGTGAGGGCCACCCCGTCGAGATCGACGTGCCCGCGCTGGCGGACGCCGGCAGCATTCTGGAGCTGGGACGCGAGGTGGTGTTTCGCCCGCGTGAATTCCGGCTTTACGGGGAAGGCGAGACGCCCAGGCGGCAAGCGGCGTGACGCGCGTCGTTGCCTTTTGCCGACGCAATCGGCTCATGCGCGAAGTGCACCGACCTACAAATGAGATCGGCCGGCCCTTTGAGAGCCGGCCGATCCAGGCCTCGACGCGAAGGGAGGTCCGCTCCAGGTCGAGACCGGGCGCGCCGATGGCCGCGGCTGGCCTTCGGCGTGCCGAACTCAATTGGTTTCCAGGCGCGCTCCTGCCGCTCGGGGTTCCGTGCGGCCGAGCCTGACGGGCTTTTGGCCTGGAGCTTCCCCGGACATTGATCGATCTCCGTCATCGGCGATCTCGGGATCGCTCTTGGCCGCGGTATCGACCGTCGCCACCACCGACATCCCGGGCGCAAGGCGTTCAGACAAAGGCTGCCCCGGATCGATGGCGATGCGTACGGGCAGACGCTGCGCCACCTTGGTGAAGTTACCGGAGGCGTTGTCGGATTTGATGACGCTGAATTCAGACCCCGTCGCTGGCGAAAAGCGCTCGATATGGCCTGCAAGGCTTGCTCCTTCGAGCGCGTCCACGGTGAAGGTGACCGGCTGGCCGATGCGCATCTTGGCCACCTGGGTCTCCTTGAAATTCGCCACGACCCAGATGTTCTCCGGCACGAGCGCCACGAGTTGCGTGCCGGCGGAGACATATTGGCCGATGCGCGTGCCGACCTGGCCGAGACGCCCGCTTGCCGGGGCAGTGATGTGGGTGTTGTCGAGGTCGATCTCGGCAAGGTGCACGGCGGCTTCCGCACCCTCGACGGCCGCCTTCAGAGACGCGCGATTGACGATGGTCGATTGCAGCTCCTGTCTCGCCACTTCGATCTCCGCCGTGGCTTCATCGTAGGCGGCCTGCGCCTGATCGCGTGTCGAGCGGGTTTGATCGCCGGTCGCCTTGTTGACGACGCCGCGCTCGACCAGGGGCCCGACCCGCTGCCAATCCGCCTCCGCCTGATCGAGAGCGGCTTTCTTGCCGGCGAGCTGCGCCTGGGTGGAGCGGAGCTTTGCTTCCGCCGAACGGCGGCTCTGCTCGGAATTGGCGAGCGCGGCCTTTTGGGCATCGAGTTCCGCGCGCGCCTGTTCGAGCTTCTGCCGGTAGATGCGATCGTCGAGCTGAACGAGGACATCGCCTTTTTCGACGGTCTCGAAATCCTGTACCGGAACCTTGCTCACATAACCCGCCACTTGCGGTGCGATGATGGTCACCGGCCCGCGCACATAGGCGTTCTCGGTCACCTCCACGACGCTGGTGAAGGGGGGAAGACGCCAGGCGTAGAGCACGACGCAGATGCCGAGGAGGCCGATCGTGACGGCGAGGATTGTCGAGAATGAACGCAGGAAATTGAACATCGGGATTACGAAGACTGGGGTTGGAGGGCCAAAGCGGGCTGCCGCTGTTTCATCAGCCAGGCCACGGCGACATGGATCGTGAGTGCCAGAAGAGCCGTTGCGGCGAGCGCGGAGACGGCCAAGAAGGCATCGTTGTAGGCGAGGATGTAGGCCTCTCGGGATGTCGCTTTGGCGAGGAGGGTTGCACCTTCCGCGTGGAGAAGCGTCTGATCGCCGAGGATTCCGGCATAGCTTCTGGATAGCTGTGCGATGCGTTCCGCAACGATCGGATCGGTCGATCTCAGTCCTTCGATCAGCGCTTCGGAGTGAAATTTCTCCCGGATCTGAACAAAGGTCCCGAAGAGGGCCGATCCGAAGAGGCTTCCGAGGCTCTGCGTCGACAGGAAGACGACGACGAAGCTCAAGATATAGTTCGGACCCTTCGTGAACGCGGCGACGATGCCGCGGGCCATCGCCGCGGGCAGGAAGAGAGCGCCACCGAAGGCGACGAGCCCCTGGCTCACCATCAATTGTGCGGGCCGGGTGAGATTGCTCGATTGGCCGTCGAGATAGGCGCCCACACACAGCGCGGTAAGCGCAACGGCATGAATGGCCGGCTCACGCCCCGGTTTCAGGAACATGGCCGAGAGCCAGCCGCCGGCCACCATGCAGGCGAAAACCACCCAATAAAGCGGCATCGCCTGATCGTTGGTGATGTCGAGCTGGCTGAAGAGGCCGCGAATGCCAGCCGATTGTTCCGCGAGCACGGTGCGGAAAATGATCAGTGCGCCGGCGAAATGCAGGATCGGCGGGCTGCAGATCCAGCGGATATCGACGAGAGGATATTTGCGGTTGAGCTCGATGACGGTCGCCAGCGTGAGCGAGGCGAGCGAGATGACCAGGAGCCAGCCGAGCCAGTCGCGCTCGAACCACCAATAGACGCGCCCAAGCGTCAGGAAGACGGCCATACAGCCGAAGCCCACGGCGATCAGGGGATAGCTGATGAAATCGAGAGGATCGACGACCTTCGCCTGGGGCGGTGAGGTGAGCGGCAGCATGTAGACGCCGCAAAAGCAGATCATCGACAGGCCGAGTTCGAAGGTTGTGAGACCGTGCCACTGATCGATGCCGAAGAGCGTCGGCGAAATCAGCCGGGCGATCGGCATCGCCAGAGTGAGGTTGGTCATCGCGAAGGAGACGCCGATCGTCAGCTTCTTTTCGCGCGGCAGCACCTCCATCATGTAGAGGAAGCTCAAGGCAGAGAGGGGTGCGGCGGAGATGCCGGCGATGAAGCGGAGAATGACGGCGCTCTGAAGGTCGCGGGCAAAGGAATTGAGAAGCGCCACGACGACGAAGACGAGGATGGAAAGCTCGGCGAACCGTCGCAGGCCGAACTGGCGGCGCAGCTTCACGAGCGCGAGGGAGAGGGAGGCGTAAGGCGCCATATAGGCGGCCATCAGCCACATCGTCTCCGACTGCGTGGCGCCGATCGAGCCCTGGATCTGGAAAAGATTGGCCCCGACCATTTGCGTGCCGAGGCCCTGGGTGATGCCAAGAAGAGCGGAGGTCGCGATATAGGCGGCCGCCCGTGCCGGATGCTTCGGCACATAGGGCATGGGCTGAATGACGGGTGGCCGCTCAGGCTCGGCCGGTGGGGGCGGCGCGGCCGTGCGGTCGTCGGGGGCTGACGCGTCAGCGGTCTCGGTTTTGTCGGGCGCGGCGGTTTGCCGTGCTTTCGTTGACGGTGTCTCAGAATGCGCGACCTGCGGCTCGCTGGGTGTTCCGTCGGCCACTGCCCTTTTGCCCAGGGGCGGCCGGCGGTCGAGCTTCTCCGCCCGCGGTGCCGGCGTGTGGGCCGCGCCTCTTACGAGGGGGTCCGAGCCCTGGTCGCTCATGCGTCTTTCAGGCATGGGAGCTCACGACTGCGCCGCGATATTGGCGGCGACTTTTTGCAGCGTGAGCGTCGCCTGCCGCAGCTCTTCGGCGTCGATGCCTTCCAGGACCGTGGCTTTCAATTCGCGCGCGAAGGGAAGGATTTCACCGGCTTTTTCGCGACCGGCGTCGGTCAGATAGATGTGCTTGGAACGACGGTCCTCTTCTGCCGCCTGTCGTTCGATGAGGCCGCATTTTTCCAGACCATCGACCAGGCGGACCATGCTCGGTTGTTCGACTTCAAGAAGCTCGGCAAGCTCCGCCTGGCTCGCGCCTTCATGACGGGCGAGGAGCACGAAAAGCCGGGCGCGGGAAAAGGTGAGGCCACGGCTCTTGGCCATGGCGTCGAAGCGGGTGCGCAGCTTGCGCGTGACGTTGGTCACAGCTTCGATGAAGGCGTCATGCGCGGGGGCGTTTTGGGAAGGTGGCATAATACATAGCAAGCTAATTGTGTGTTTGCTATGTAAGGCGTTATCGATGCGACGACAAGGCGCCTTGTCCGAGAGTCGTTATGCTGAATGAAGCAGTCAGGGTTGCGCGATTGGGGGCGCGTCGCGGCTCGCGGGGGGGTAGCCCGATTAGGCTTTCGGAGCGTCGTTCTCGTCAAGCGCCGCGTTCAGCTGTTTCAGAGCGGTGCGAAGCGACACCATGGTTTCGCGCGGCAGGCCGACGCGGCAGATGATTTCTTCGGGCACTTTCGAAGCCGGCATACGCAGGGCGCGCCCGGCCTCGGTGAGGTCGACGATGACACGGCGTTCGTCTTCCGGATCGCGGCGGCGGTCGACGAGACCCTGCGCTTCCAGCCGCTTCAGAAGAGGGCTCAGGGTGCCGAAGTCGAGGCCGAGCGCCTCCTTGAGAGCGCCCACGGAGCGGGGCGCCTTTTCCCACAGAGCGAGCATGGCGATATATTGCGGGTAGGTGAGGCCGAGAGGCTCCAGAAGCGGCCGGTAGAGCTTCGTCATCCGGCTCGACGCCGAATACAGCGCAAAGCATATCTGCGCGTCGAGGGTCGTCGCCCGAAGCGCGTCGGGCGACAAATCGTTCTCAGACGTGTCGTGCGTGTCGCTCACTTCGCCTCGACGGTGATCGCTACGTCCACATTGCCTTTGATGGCTCGCGAATACGGGCATCCCTCATGGGCGAGTGCGACGAGATCCTCGGCCGCTTTCCGGTCGAGGCCGTTCGTCTCGGCCACGAGATCGACATCGAGCCCAAAGGCGGTCTCGGAAACCGATCCCAGGCGCACTTTGACGGTGACCGATGCGCCTTTCAAGGGAAGCTTCTGTTTGCCGGCGAGGAAGCGCATGGCGCTTTCGAAGCAGGCGGCATAGCCGGCGGCAAAGAGTTGTTCCGGATTGGTGGCGCCGCCCTGGCCGCCCATCTCTTTCGGCGTTGCGAGATCGACGCTGAGGAGGTGGTCCGGCGTCTCGGCGTGGCCCTGGCGGCCGCCAACGGCACGGGCTTCGGTTTCGTACAGGACTTTCATGGGAATCCTCGTGTGATATTAAATCGTGTACGATGTAAATAGGCGATTGATCCCGAGAAACAAGCGGCGACGATCAAAAGGAAAAAGACAATTGACAGTATGCTGCTATAATGTATGTATGCTGTCATGATAGAAAAAACGCCTTACCCCTTCGAACATCCGCTCAACGCCCTGGTGCTGGAAGTCTTCCGGCTCAACGGTGCGCTCATCGCGTCAGGCGACGCACTCGTCCGGCCTCTCGGCCTGACGAGTGCCCGCTGGCAGGTGATGGGATCGGTGGCGCAGGGGAGGGGTGGTTTTTCCGTGGCGCAGCTCGCCCGGAATATGGGACTCGCGCGCCAATCTGTGCAGCGCATCGTCGACGAACTCGTCGCGGCCGGCATCTTCGAGCTTACCGACAACCCGCATCACAAGCGGGCGAGGCTCGTGCGGCTGACCGAGAAGGGGGAGGCGCTGTTCGAGGAGGCGACTGCGCGCTGGCTGCCGCATGCCGACGATCTCGCCGCCGTTCTCGCCCCCGGCGAACTGGCGCGGCTGACAGAACTTCTGGCGCAGCTCAGGACCCGGCTGGAAGAGGGGCCGCTTTCTGGAGGTGAAAGATGATCCGCAAACTGCACCCGGCGGCGGGAGGGACCGCCTTTCTCATCATTCTGACGTTCTGGACGTCGACCGTCATCGCCGAGCTCTTCGGCAGCGAGGCCGCGGTCCTCGCGGTCAAGACGGCCATCCTTTGGGGCATGCTTGCGCTGATCCCGGCGATGGCCGCGGTCGGTATGTCGGGTTTCCGGCTCGGAGCAAGGTCGCGCCATCCAAGGATCGCGGCCAAACGCCGGCGCATGCCGGTGATCGCCGCAAACGGGCTTTTCGTGCTCGTGCCGTGCGCGTTCTTTCTGCAGGCAAAGGCGGCGGCCGGCGAGTTTTCCGGCTCGTTCATCGCCGTCCAGGGGATCGAGCTTCTTGCGGGCGGCCTCAACCTCGTTTTGATCGGGCTCAGCCTTCGCGATGGTCTTCTTGTTGCGCGCGAACGCCTGCCGCGCCCGGCATGAGACGATTTATGCCGGTCCTCGCCGTCGAAAACGCGAAAGCCGCCTCCCTGTCGAGGCGGCTTCCAGATCTTGTTCAGCTTGTGGCGGTCAGGCCGCGATCGACTGCGACACTTCCTTGACCTGGCGTGTGGCCTGGTCGATCTGCGCGGCGCTCGAGGCGATCTGAGACATCGACTGCGTGATTTCCGAGACGCCCTGAGCTGCGGTGTGCATGTTGGAGGAGATTTCGCGCGTGACGGACGCCTGCTGCTCGACGGCGGCCGAGATGCCGGACGAGATCTCCTTCACCTGATTGATGATCTGGGAGATCGCTTCGATGGCGCTGACGGCGCTCGAGGTCGATCCCTGCACTTCGCTGATCTGCGTGCTGATCTCGCCTGTGGCCTTGGCCGTTTGACCGGCGAGATCCTTCACCTCGGCGGCCACAACGGCAAAGCCCTTGCCGGCTTCCCCGGCACGCGCCGCTTCGATCGTGGCGTTGAGGGCGAGAAGATTCGTCTGGCCGGCGATATTGTTGATGAGGTCGACGATGTGGTCGATCTTCTGCGCGGAGGTGGCAAGGCCGGAGACGATCCGGTTGGTCTCGTCCGCCTGTTTGACCGCTTCGATCGAAATGGCGAGCGCGTCGGTGACGCGGCGGCTGATTTCCGCGACCGAGGCGGCCATCTCTTCGGCGCCGGAGGCCACGGCCTGCACGGTCGTCGAGGTCTCCTCCGAGGCGGACGCCGCGGTCGATGCCTGACGATTGGTGTGTTCGACGGCCTGCAGGATTTCGCCGAGGTCGATGTCGATGACCTCCTGCGCCTTGGCCCGGCGGAGACGATCTTTGACCTGCGCCGTGCGGTCGGTGGCGAATTTCACCACTTTAATGACGCGGCACTCGCTGTCGAAAATCGGATTGTAGGAGGCCTGGATCCAGACTTCCTTGCCGCCCTTGCCGATGCGCTTGAACTCGCCGGCCTGGAATTCGCCGCGGCGCAGCGCTTCCCAGAACGCCTGATAGCTGGGAGAGGCGACTTCGGACGCCTCCATGAAAATCTTGTGATGTTTGCCCACAATCTCGGAGAGCTCGTAGCCCAGAGCTTTGAGAAAGTTCTGGTTGGCGGTGATGACCGTTCCGTCGGTCTCGAACTCGATGATCGCCTGGGATTTGTGGATGGCGGCAAGCTGGCCTTCATGGTCGAAGCTTTTGAGCTTCGATTGCGTGATGTCGCTGGCGAGCTTCATCACACGATAAGGCTTGCCGTCGCGCCCCATGATCGGGTTGTAGGAGGCCTGGATCCAAACGTCATTGCCGTTCTTGGCTTTGCGCTTGAACTCGGCGGAGAAGTATTCTCCGCCCCGCAGACGCTCCCAGAATTCCCGATAGGCTTTGCTGTCGCGGTCTTTCTCGTCGACGAAGATTGCGTGCTTGCGGCCTCTAATCTCCTCGAGCGTATAGCCCATCGTCTTCAGGAAGTTCTCGTTGGCCGTGATGATCGTGCCATCGAGCTCGAATTCGATGATCGCCTGCGAGCGATTGAGGGAGGCAAGTTGGTCGCTCAGAGCGTTCATATTGCGAAGGAAAGCCATGGGGTGCCATTCAGTTGATCCACTGCCTCCATTGCCTGCGAAAGCTGGTGCGGGGCTTAACGCTTCGGCAAGCCGCGGCGGGAATATCTTGGCGCGGCACACAAAGCCCTATTCGCCGGCAAGAATCGCAACGGCTATCTTCTTGCCTTCACCATCGGCGACAATGACCAGCCCAATTCCTGTCAACGCATTATTGAGAAGCATCTCTCGGTAGTCGTCGTTTTTGAGCCATTGTCCGATGAAGAAGCGCACGTCCGCATCCGTCGCCTCTGCCCCGCATCCGCTGCAGCTTCCAGCCACCACCCGGAACCGCCGAAAGGTCGTCTCGGCCGGCAATGCGTTTTGAAGGTTGCGGAGATCGTCGAGCGACGCACCTTTCACTGTCTCGGGCAACATCTCAGATGCCGTCGCAACCAGAGCATCGTCGGCAAAGACGCTCTTTTCGTCTGAACGGGCCGCATTGATGAGTTCTGCGGCCAGTTCCGTCTGAGCTTCTGGAGCGAGCGGTTCGGCTGCTCCTGCATCTCCATCCGCCCCACTTGTCCGCGGTGTGCCGGGACCGGCGAAATTCTGTACCGCGTAGCGGCGCCCATCGGCATTTTCCGCAAGGCCGAAGCCATATTCTGTGAGGCCCTTGCGCAGGATGTTGGCGCGGTGTTTTGGGCTTTGCATCCAGCCTTCGTGGAGATCTGCAACCGCCGCGGCATCGGCCGGAACCGCGCAGCCGCTACATTTGGCAATATTCTCGGCGACGAGCCGACCGGGATTGCCGCCTGCCGCCTGATAGCGGTCCATGACGGTGCGTCCCTCGGGCGTGGTGTGGCTGTAGTAATTCCGCTCAAGCATGTCACGCGCGTGAGCCTGTGCCGCCTGGTTCAAGGTCTCGCTCAGCGTGAGCGGCGGGAGACTGGCCTCAGCGCGGGCTTCGTTGACGAGACGCAGGCTCTCCTGCCGCAGAGCATCCATCTCGTTCGGTCTCGCGGCCGGTGTCCTGGCCGGTGTCTCTGCCGGTGTCTGGGCCGCAGCCGTATCGAAGACGCCGGCGAAGGAGAAGAGAAGCGCGAGTGAAAGGGCGCGTGCGGTGAGGAGGGCGGAATGAAACATGGCATGCCTTGGACGGAGTGTTGACCAGGGGTCAACACTTCAGATGACGCCATGCTCCGTGGGAACGGCGACCAAGTGTCGTTCGAGACTTGGATCCTGCCGCGTGGGCGGCAGGATCGACGTCAGATGGAAGCTGCCTCGACGCTCAGAAATTGCGGGATGCCGCAAACTCCGCCGGCGTCACGCGGCCGTCTTTGTTGTAGTCCGCCGCGGCAAAACGGCTCTTGCCCGAGGCCATGAACTCGTCCTGCGACAGGCGACCATCCTTGTTGGTGTCGGCCTGCGTGAAACGCGCTTCCTTGCGCTGCGTCATCTGGGCCGCACGCGGGCCCTGGCCGCCGCCCGGACCGAAGGCGAAGCGGACGGACATGTATTCGTCCTTCGTCAGCTGGCCGTCGCCGTTGCTGTCCATCGTATCGAAGACGGACTGGTGCCAGGCGGTCGCTTCGCCCAGCGAAATCACGCCGTCGCCATTGGTATCCATGGCGTCGACGCGGGCGGCCATGCCCTGGCCCATGCCTTGACCCATGCCGCGTCCCATGCCTTGGCCCTGACCCATTCCCTGGCCCATGCCTTGACCGGGACCCTGCTGCGCCCATGCGGGCGACAATGCCATTGCAGCAGCCAGCACAGCAGGCGCTGCAATCTGCACAAATGCCCGTCTCGGTGCGGTGCGATCGTTTCTCATTTCGCTCTCCTTCCGACACGTGCCCCCTCAAGCCTACATACACCTTCTGCGTGGCGTTGCCTTGACGGAGGGCAAGGTGCTCTGCGTCTTATTCACGCGTACGAATAGAATAATATCAAGAAAAGAAAGCCGGATGACGGTCGGTCATCCGGCTCAAGTTGGTCCAATGAAGAGGGATTTCGAAGAGACGGCGCTCTCAGCGGCCGGGAGCCACCATGCGCAAGAGAGACGGGCGCGTGACCCAGAGCTTCAGAGCCCCCAGGACATGCACCAGGAAGAGAACGAGGATCACCTTGCTCGTGACGACGTGCACCGTCTCGAACACCTCGTGCAGGGCGTGGTTTTCGGCAAGCGGGCTCGGGATCGCGAACAGGCCGAAGACCGGCAGGGAGTGACCTGTGGTCCAGATGGTCAACGGACCGGAGACGATGAGGATCGTCAGGCAGAGGAGGAGCCCGACCTGAACGGCGCGCGCGAAAATACGCAAGGCGGGCGCTTCGTCCGGACTGTCGGGCAAGGTGCTGAAGAGCCGCCAGAGGACCCGTCCCGCCAGAACGGCGAATAGGACGACACCGACCGAAACGTGCAGATCGAGCGCCGCGGTCCTTTCCGGTCCGCGGGGCAGGTCTTCCATCTGATTTCCAAGGAGCCAGAGGGCGATGATGCCCGCGGCTGCAAGCCAATGGATGGCGAGCGAGAGCGCGCCATAACCGCTTCGAGTATCTTCAACCTGCATGCGCGTGCTTCCCTAAAGGAATGGCGATGCGGGCGTCATATATCCGAACGCGAATATCAGCCAATGAAGCTTTGGTAAGGAAGAAAGCTGCGGCATAAGGAGCGATCGCGGAACATGCCGTAAATCGGGCCGTTTTTCCTGGGACCCACCGCTTTTTGCGACATCCTGCCCCGGAGAACAGAATGCCCACTCAAGCCGAGCCGCTTTATTCCGCCCATCCCTCGATGTTCAAATCGAGCCCGCTGCTCTTCATCATCTGCGTCGTCACGATTCCGGTCCTCGTTGGCCTCATCGTGATCCTCGGGTGGTACATCAAGACGCGCTCGGAGCGCTTCACAATCACGGCCGATGAGGTGCAGTACGAGGTCGGGCTGTTCTCCAAGCAGATCAAAGAGATGAAGCGCAGCTCCGTGCGCTCTGTGAACGTCGACCAGTCGTTTGTCGACCGGATCGTCGGCGCTGCCAAAGTGACGATCTACTCCGCGGGCGATGAGCCGGAGATCGTGGTCAGCGGCTTGCCCGAGCCCGGACGGTTGCGTGAGCTCCTCTAGGAGAGGGCTCCTGGCGCAAAGCCGCGAGGCCGGCAGCGCGATCAGCGCCTGCTGGCTGCGCTTTGCGTGAGACGCTTTGAGAGAGAAATTGCGGCTGAACGAGCGAGAGCCGGGAGATCGTCCCGGCTTGTACGGCTCATGCAGTTCCGGCCTCTCCAGCTGTGGTCAGGCGCGGGTGCGCTCTGCCGGCAAGAGAGGTTCGGCCGGCAAGGAAGATTCGGCCGGAAATGAAGCTCGGCCGGAAAAGAGAAACTCGGCCGGAAAAGAGAGGCTCAGAGGCCCGGCTTGGCGCTCGTCAGACCTTGTGCGGCCTTTGCCGATCCGACCGGCGCCCGACCTTTTGCCCGCGATACGACCGGCGGAATGCTGGCCGCCAGCTGCCTGTCCGCGTTGTTGCCGTCGAAACGGGTGGATCGCTCCGTGAGAAATGTCTGCGTCGTCTTCATGCTGTTCCCTTTCCAACACTGATGGTGAGGCTTCTTGCGAGGAAAATTTTTCCTCGTTTCAGCCTTCTCCTGCCATGCCCGGAAAGAGCGGTTCCTCCTGGCCCGTCTGTCCGTTGATCTGGTCGAGCCAGGCGCGGACATGTTCTTGGGTGTAGGCTTGGTGGCTGAGCTCGTTCTCGTCGATGCGTTCCGTGATGTCGTCGAAGAGAAGCTCATGCGTCGTGCCGGAAAAGGCCGCCGCATCGATGCCGTCGGTCGTGCCGATCTGATAATTCGGATCAAGGCCGTGTTCGGTCTTCACCAGCCGAAGCTGCAATGTGTCCGTCGCCGCGCCGAGCGCCTGAGAGGCAAAGTCGAAATTGCGCAAAATGCCGGTGACGAAGGCTTCCGGGTGGTGCAGTCGACCGACTTGCGGAATCTGAAAATCACTCATGATGGTCCTGTATTTGCAGGTCTTCATGGGCAATGGCGGCGGGGCCGCTCCGGTTCCCGAGGAGACCTGCTCGTTGTCGCCAGCTCTGCAGGCTTGGCGCGCAGCTCTGTTCATGCCACAGCGGGCTTGCGCCGAACTGAAGGAAAATGCCGATGAGCCGCCTGGAAAGCACGATCAACCGCCTCATTGCGCAAAAAGTGCTTCTCGATCACGCGGCGGCGTTGATCGACACGCGGGAAGGGCCGGTCTTCGAACTCGGGCTCGGCAATGGCCGCACATTCGACCATCTGCGCCAGATTTTTCCGCAGCGGGACATCTTCGCCTTCGATCGATCCATACGCGCCCATGCGGGCTGTATTCCGGATGCGGAGCATATGGTGGTCGGCGATATGCGCGACACGCTGCGGCTCGTTCACCCGCGCGTCCCAGCCAAACCTGTGCTCATTCATGCGGATATGGGGGCGGGTGATCCGACCGCCGATCTCGCGACGCGCGAATGGCTTTCGCCGCTCGTCGCAGCCTGGGCGGCTGATGGTGGCTATGTGCTGAGCGACAGACGTCTCGAATTGCCGGGCTTTACGGAGATCGAGCGTCCGGCCGAGGCCCCCGTCTCGCCGCATATTCTTTATCAGAAGGTCGCCTGAGTCGCCTAAAGTCGAGACGCAGAAAGCCCCGGCTGAGCCGGGGCTTTGCAGGGTTCGGCCTGTGCCGGACGAAGGCTCGACTGATCAAGCCGCCTTCTTGTTGAGCTCGCTCTCGCCGACCTTACTGAGCTTGGCGTCGGCGCTCTTTTCTTCCTCAAGGGTTTCCCCGAGGCGCTTCGCGGCTTCCTTGTGGCCGAGAAGATGGGCCCAGGACTCAAGAGTGCCGTAGCGGGCGATCTCGTAATGCTCGACGGCCTGCGCCGCGGCGGCCATCGCTGCGTCACGCGTTTCGCCGTCGGAGATCTCGCTCATCAGCTCTTCGGCTTCGGTGATGATGCCCTGGATCGCCTGACAGGTTTCGCCTTCCGGCTTGACGCCGACGAGGCCGAAAACCGCCTCCAGACGATCGACGTGACCCTTGGTCTCTTCGAGATGCGTTTCGAAGAGGTTCTTCAAGTCCTTGTTTGTCGCCTTGTCCGCCATTTTCGGCAGAGCCTCGAGAATTTGCTTCTCGGCGAAATAGATGTCTTTCAGCGTGTGAACGAAGAGTTCTTGCAGATTCTGAATAGCCATTCTCGTCTCCTTGTCTTCGTTGCGAAGAGGTCACGAGGAAAACTTGTGGAACGGGCTCTCGTTCCGGGGGCGACGGCGTTTTTCGTTTAGCCGTCGTGAGAGGCCAGAAATCCGCCAGTGAATGTGTCAAATAATTGGCACAACGATATTTTTGAGTTTCGTCACGTGTTCGGGGATGGCGATTTCATGGGCCTTTGCACGTGTGCGAAGGCGTGCACCGACGCGCTCGGCTTCGCGCAAGTAATTTTGGCCAGTGCGGTGCGTTTTCTTCTGCGCAGGTGAGGGGCTTGCGCCAGGGAGACACCCCGCCTCATTGTTTGTCGCAGCCAAAGAAGCTAGCCCCTATCTCGAACCGTTCTATGCGGGCCGTGACGGCGGTCCGCTTCATGCGGCGTTGAGGAGCCTCGTCACATGTTTGTTCTCATCCTGGGCCTCATCCTCTTCCTCGGCGCCCATTCGGTGCGCCTTTGGGGAGAGGATTTTCGTGACCGCATGATCGCCGAGCGCGGCGACGGGATCTGGAAGGGCGTCTACTCGCTCGCCTCTGTCGTCGGGATCGTTCTCATCGTGTGGGGATACGGCCTCACGCGTCTCAACCCGATCGATGTCTGGTATCCGCCGATCTGGACACGCCACCTTGCCATTCTGCTCAACGCGGTCGCCTTCGCCCTGGTGGCGCTCAACGGCTCCACGGGTCCGATCCGCGCGGCGGTCGGGCACCCGATGGTGCTCGGCGTGAAGGTCTGGGCTTTCGCCCATCTCCTCGCCAACGGCCGTCTCGGCGACATCCTCTTGTTCGGCGCTTTCATGATCTGGGCGATCGTCGACTACGCCGGTTCGCGCCGTCGCGACAAGCGCGAAGGCGTCGTGCGCATGGCCGGTCCGTGGAAGCCTGAGCTTATTCGTATGGGTATCGGGCTTGCGCTTTGGCTTGTGTTCCTGCTCTTCCTGCATCAATGGCTGTTCGGCGTCTCGCCGCTTGGATGAGCGCGGGCTGCGCTGGCGCTCTAAGAGGGCGCTCGAAGAGACAGTGACGGATTGAGGAGGCAGCTTGTCCAAACATACGGTTTCGCGCCGCCTGACGGCGGTCGATATCGCACGCCGCAAAGGCGGCGAGAAGGTTGTCTCGCTGACGGCCTATCACGCCCATACGGCCGGGATCGTCGATCCTTATGTCGACTTCATCCTCGTTGGTGATTCGCTCGGCAATGTCATGCATGGGCTCGAGACGACGGTTCCCGTCACCCTCGACATGATGATTTTGCAGGGGCTCGCCGTGATGCGCGGCTCGAAACGGGCGCTGGTCGTCGTCGACATGCCTTTCGGCTCCTATGAGGAAAGCCCGCAGCAGGCGTTTCACAACGCGGCGCGCATCCTGAAGGAAACCGGTGCCGGCGCCGTGAAGCTCGAAGGCGGCACCCACATGGCGGAAACGGTCGCCTTCATGACCAAGCGCGGCGTGCCGGTGATGGGCCATGTCGGCCTGACGCCGCAATCGGTGAACACGATGGGCGGTTTTCGCGTGCAGGGGCGTTCCGAAGAGGGTCAGAAGGCGCTCGAGGACGATGCCATGGCGATCTCCGATGCCGGCGCCTTTGCCATCGTCATGGAAGGCATTGTGGAGCCGGTGGCGCGACGCATCACCGAGAAGGTCCCTGCGGTGACGATCGGTATCGGTGCCTCGCCGGCCTGCGACGGGCAGGTGCTCGTGCTTGAAGACATGCTGGGCCTGAATGAATGGGTGCCGAAATTCGTGCAGAAATTCGGTTCACTCAGGGCGCATATCGAGGAAGCGGTGACGGCTTATGCCGAGGCGGTGCGTGAAGAGCGCTTCCCGGGGCCGGAGCATGTCTACCAAGAGACCAAGAAAGAGGCGTGAGGGCGATCCGGGACGGCCGTTGCGCGGTGTGCGCAAAGTGGCTAGGTTCCGGCGCGCTTCGCAAGGCTCAACGTCAATCCACTGAACAATAATCGGCAGGCCGGGACGATTCCCCGAAGAGGTAGATGACCCACGACGACCGTACATCTGACCACTTCATCCGTGAAGTGGATGAGGAGATGCGCCGCGAGCAGCTGAAGACGCTTTGGGAGCGCTTCGGCCTCGTGATCATTGGCGTCTGCGTTTTGATCGTCGCCATCACTGCAGGCTATCGCGGCTATGTGTGGTGGCAGTCGAAGAAGGCCGCCGAGGAAGGCGACCGCTATCTGACGGCGCTCGAAGCCATCGATGCCGGCAATGAGGCGGAGGGCCGCGAAACGCTTGCGGCTCTCGCGAAGGACGGCGGCGGCTATGGCATGCTCGCCCGGCTGCGCGACGCTGAACTTCTGGCCAAGACCGACGAGACGGCAGCGATCGCCGCTTATGACCAGGTCGCCAACGACGACAGCGTTGCGCCGGTGATGCGCGATCTGGCGCGCGTACGGGCCGGGTTCCTGGCGCTTGATGCCGGTGATCTCGACGGTGCGGAACGCCGCGTCGCCTCTCTGGACGAAGCCGGCAATGCCTGGCGCCACACGGCGCGGGAAATTCTCGGCATGGTCGCCTATCAGCGTGAGGCGCTTGAAAAGGCACGCGATTATTTCGTGGCCATCGATCAGGATGTGCAGGCGCCGCAGGGCGTGCGCAATCGCGCCGGCTTGATGATCAGCGTGATCGACGGCCAGCTTGCGCCCTCGCCGGACGCTGCCTCTGGCGACGGAGCAGCCGAATCTGCGGCCCCGGCATCCGGGGAAGAGGGTGCGGAAAGTAGTGAAAACGGGTCTGTCGATGCGAACAGCGGCGAATCCGACACACAATCGACGCAATAGAGCCGTTTTGAGCGAGCGAGAAAGCGGGCGGGAATCATGACCACGCAGACGAAATTCGCGGTCCGACTTGCGGGCCTCGCTCTAACGGCGGCGCTGCTTGCCGGTTGCAGCAACTTCATCAACCCCTTCAGCAGCAAGGAGGAGGTTCTGCCGGGCGAACGCCGCGCGATCGTTGGCGTCGACGATGCAGACCGCGCCGACGGCTCTCCTGCGGTCGGGGGGGCAAGCGCAATGCAAGACTGGACGCAGCCCGGCGGCAACGCCGCCAATGCGCCCGGCAATGTCGCGCTTTCAGGCAATGCCTCGCAGACGGTCTTCCGTGCGCGGGTGTTCGGCAGCGGCAAGCGCGCGGCGCGCGCCTCAGCCGCGCCACTGATCGTCGGCGGAAACATCTACATCTATGATGCGGCCGGGACCGTCACGGCCCTTTCGACGGGTGGCGGCAAGGCCTGGTCGGTCTCGCTCGCTCCGGAGAAGGAAAACAGCCGTTCGCCGGGCGGCGGCATCGCCTTTGCCAATGGCATGTTGATCGCTGCGACCGGCTATGGCGAGATGGTTGCGCTCGATCCGGCAACCGGTGGGCGCGCCTGGTCGTATGATCTCAAGGCGCCGGCACGCTCGGCCCCGACGGCGGCCGGGGGCAAAGCCTATGTGGTCACCTCCACCAATGTTCTTCATGCCGTCAATCTGGCCGACGGCTCGGAAGCCTGGACCTATCCTGGTATTCCGGAAAATGCCGGCGTGCTCTCGGGCGCGAGCCCGGCCGTTGTCGGCAATACGGTCGTCGTGCCCTATTCGTCGGGCGAAGTGATCGCGTTCGACGCCAATAAGGGCGATCTCAAATGGGCGGATGCGGTCATCCGCTCGACGCGGACGCTCGCGGTTTCGGGCCTCACCGATGTCGCTGCGAGCCCGGTCGTTTCCGACGGTGTCGTCTATGCCACCGGCGTTTCCGGGCGGACGATCGCCGTCAGGCTCTCCAACGGCGAACGGCTCTGGGAGCAGAATCTCGGTGGCTCGTCGACGCCGGTCGTCTCCGGCAATGCGCTCTTCCTGATCGATCTGCAGGATCATATGGTGGCGCTCGACCGGCGCACCGGCAAATTGTTCTGGGAGACCGAGCTGCCGGTGGTGCGTAAGAAGCGCTTCTTCTCCACCTGGGTCGGGCCGATGCTCGCGGGTGGGACGCTTTGGGCGGTTTCGAACGATGAAAAGCTGATCGGCGTCGATCCGGCGAGCGGCAAGATCGTCGGCGAGCGCGCCATCCCGGCAAAGGGTCTCCAGCGCCCCATCGCCGCCGGTGGCAGGCTCTATATCGTGACCAGCGACGGATCCCTGTCGGCGCTGCAATAGAAGAGACGGTGCGCTCCGCGATGTCATTGACCGTCGCCCTCGTCGGGCGCCCGAACGTCGGCAAATCGACGCTCTTCAACCGCCTCGTCGGACAGAAGATCGCGCTCGTCGACGATCGGCCCGGCGTCACGCGCGACCGGCGCGAGGCTCCGGCCAAGCTCGGCGATCTCGACTTCATCCTGATCGATACGGCCGGCCTCGAAGACGCCGCCGACGAGACGCTCCAGGGGCGCATGCGTGCGCAGACGGAGCGGGCCATCATCGATGCCGATATCTCCGTTTTCATGGTCGATGCGCGCGTCGGCATCACGCCCGACGACGAGCATTTCGCCCGGCTGATCCGCCAGGGTGGCAAGCCGGTCGTCCTCGTCGCCAACAAGGCGGAGGGGCGCGCGGCGGAGTCCGGGCTCCTCGAAGCCTATTCGCTCGGCTTTGGTGAGGCCGTCGCGGTGTCTGCCGAGCATGGCGTCGGGCTTCCCGATCTTTATGAGGCCGTCGTTGCGACGCTCGGCGACAAGGCTGCCGATTATCTTCCAAAAGACGAGGTGGAAGAGGACGACGAGGGTGAACCCGTCGAAGGCGCTGGCGAAGAAACCCGGACGCTAAAACCTATTCGGGTCGCCATCGTTGGGCAGCCGAATGCCGGCAAGTCGACCCTGATCAATCGGATGATCGGCGAAGAGAGACTTCTGACCGGGCCGGAAGCCGGGATCACGCGCGATTCGATCGCCGTCGACTGGACCTGGCGCGGACGTCCGTTCCGGCTCATCGATACGGCCGGGATGCGGCGCAAGGCGAAGGTCATCGACAAGCTCGAAAGGCTGTCGGTCGGCGATGCGCTGCGCGCGATCCGCTTTGCGGAGGTCGTGATCATCGTCATCGACGCGACCATGCCGTTCGAAAAGCAGGATCTGCAGATCGCCGACCTCGTGGCACGCGAGGGGCGGGCCTTGGTTCTCGCGCTCAACAAATGGGATGAGGTACGCGATCCTGACGGGCTGCGCCGCGAATTGCAGGCCGATCTCAGCGAGACTCTTGTTCAGGTGCGCGGCGTGCCGCTCATCCCGATCTCGGCGCTTACCGGTTCCGGCATCGATCAGCTGCTCGAAGGGGTGTGCCGGATCTACGAGACGTGGAACCGGCGCGTGGCGACGGCGGCGCTCAATCGCTGGCTCGATCACCTGATTTCGCGCCATCCGCCTCCTGCGGTGGCCGGTCGCCGCCTGAAGATCAAATATCTGACGCAGTCGAAGACCCGGCCGCCGACGTTCTTCCTCGCCTGTTCGCGGCCTGAGGCGTTGCCGGAGGCGTATAAGCGCTATGTCGTCAACGGGCTCAGAGAGGATTTCGACCTGAAGGGCGTGCCGATCCGGCTGATGACGCGCGGCGCAAAGAATCCATACGAGGGAAGAGGCAGGAAAGGCTGAGAGCCGACCGGCCGCTTCTCAAGCTCGGTTTCTGATGTCAGGCCGGGGTGTGGAAGTTCTGAAAAGCCTTTGAGCGGAAGTCGAAGAGGACATCGGTCCGTTCGAAATCCGGTGCTGCGAGCTTCACGAGGTCCGGTGCGATCTCCGAAGGGTGGGGCAGCGTTTCGGGATCTTCCCCCGGCATCGCTTGCGCCCGCATCGCCGTGCGCATGGCGCCCGGATCGACCATTACCACCTTGATCGGCGACTTCTGCGTCTCGTGCGCATAGGTGCGCGCCAGCGCCTCAAGCGCTGCTTTGGAGACGGCGTAGGGCCCCCAGAACGGCTTCAGACTGTGGGCGACGCCCGACGAGATGAAGATCGCCCGTCCGGCCTCGGAGCGCTTCAGAAGCGGATCGAGTGAGCGGATGAGACGCCAATTGGCGGTGACGTTGATCGCCATCACCTTGTCCCAATCTTTCGCCTGCACGTGACCGAGCGGCGACAGGGTGCCGAGGATGCCGGCATTGGCGAGGAGAATGTCGAGGCGCCCCCAGCGCTCGTTGATGGCCCCGCCCAGGCGGTCGATGCCCGGCCCGTCGGTCAGGTCGAGCGGCACGAGGGTGCAAGCACCACCGGCCGCGCGAATCTCGTCGTCGAGCTCCTCAAGCGCGCCTTGCGTGCGGGCGACGGCGACGACATGGGCGCCGGCTTCGGCCATGGCTTTTGCCGCGAAATAGCCGATGCCGCGCGTCGCCCCGGTGACGACGGCGATACGGCCGGCGAGCGATTTTTTGTCAGTCATGATTACCCGGCTTCCGACAACAGGTTGAGCTGGCGGACGGTGCCGACCGATTCGCGATCGGTGAGGCGCGTCGGATATTCGCCCGTGAAGCACGCATCGCAATATTGCGGCTGCTCCGCATTGCGAGCCTCTTCGCCGACGGCCCGGTAGAGCCCGTCGATCGTCAGAAAGGCGAGGCTGTCGACGCGGATGAAATCAGCCATCTCTTCGATCGACATGCGCGAGGCGAGGAGCTTTGCCTTTTCCGGCGTATCGACACCGTAGAAGCAGGGGTTGGTCGTGGGCGGGCTCGCGATGCGCATGTGCACTTCGGCGGCGCCTGCATCGCGCACCATTTCCACGATCTTGAGCGAAGTCGTTCCGCGGACGATGGAATCGTCGACGAGCACCACGCGCTTGCCCTTGAGGATCGCCGAATTGGCGTTGTGCTTCAGCTTTACGCCCATGTGGCGGATCGAATCGGAGGGTTCGATGAAGGTCCGGCCGACATAATGGTTGCGGATGATGCCGAGCTCGAAGGGGATGCCGCTCTCTTTGGCAAAGCCGATGGCGGCCGGATTGCCGGAATCCGGCACGGGGACGATGAGATCGGCTTCGGCCGGCGCTTCGCGCGCGAGTTCCATGCCGATCTTCTTGCGCGATTCGTAGATCGACGCGCCGGCGATGACGGAATCGGGCCTGGCGAAATAGACATGCTCGAAAATGCAGAAGCGCGGGCGCTCCCGCTTAAAGGGCCGCAGCGAATCGATCGAATGGTCGGTGATGACGATCATCTCGCCCGGCTCGATCTCACGCACGAACCGCGCACCGAT
This sequence comes from Rhodopseudomonas julia, assembly GCF_030813515.1. Taxonomy (NCBI): domain Bacteria; kingdom Pseudomonadati; phylum Pseudomonadota; class Alphaproteobacteria; order Hyphomicrobiales; family Nitrobacteraceae; genus Rhodopseudomonas; species Rhodopseudomonas julia. The sequence goes on from NZ_JAUSUK010000002.1 coordinate 626,750, forward strand.
GATGTCGAGCGCGCAGGTCTCTGAGGCAAGAACATGGGCGCCGTCGAGATCGCCGAGGACGAGGGGACGCACGCCGAGCGGATCGCGGCAGCCGATCATCTTCTTTTCCGATAGGGCGACCAGCGAATAGGCGCCCTCGACCTGGGTGAGCGCATCGATGAGACGGTCGATCAGCGGCGCCTTCTGGCTCGTGGCGATCAGATGGATGATCGTCTCGGTGTCGGAGGTCGACTGGAAAATCGAGCCGCGGTTTTGCAGGTCGCGCTGCAAGGTGCGGGCATTGGTGATGTTGCCGTTGTGCGCGACCGCGAAACCGCCGCCGGCGAATTCGGCAAACATCGGCTGAACGTTGCGCAAAACCGGCGCACCGGTGGTGGAATAACGGTTGTGGCCGATCGCCTTGTCGCCCTGCAGGCGCGCGATCACCTCCGGCGCAGTGAAATTGTCGCCGACATGGCCGATGTGGCGCTCCACATGGAACTGGCGCCCGTCATAGGAGATGATGCCCGCCGCCTCCTGGCCGCGATGCTGGAGCGCATGCAGGCCGAGCGCGGTCAGCGCTGCTGCCTCGGGATGACCGAAAATGCCGAAGACGCCGCATTCCTCGTGGAATTTGTCGTCGCCGGCGGCCTGGAAGGGATGTGCGGGAAGGATCTGCATGGCCTATTGCGAGAGCTGGCGGTTGAGGGCGTTCTGGTCGTCGGCATCATAAGTACCGGCCGAGCCGGTGGCGTCGCTGCTGTTGCCCGCGGGCTGGGCGCGGCGTTCGGCGTCTTCCTGACGGAAGCGTTCGATGATCTCCGCTTCCGGATCTTCCGGCAGCGCATTCATCAGATCCTGACCCATGGAATCGAGCCAGGGTTTGGAGCGCGCATCGGCGATCCAGGTCGGCTGATGCTCGGGTGATATGAAGAAGTTGAGGAAAAGCACCGCGATCACGACGAGAAGGAGGCCGCGTGCTGCTCCGAAAATGAAGCCGAAGGTGCGGTCGAGAGGACCGGCCTTGGAATCCAGGATGAAGTCGGAGATGCGCATCGTCACCAGCGAGACGACGATCAAGGTGATGAAGAAGATGCCAGCCACCGTCAGGCCGAGCGCCACGGTGCGGTCGTCCACATATTGCTGGGTGTAGGGCAGGAGGTCCTGCCAGAACATATAGGTGACGACCGCTGCCACCACCCAAGAGGCGATGGAGAAGACCTCACGGGTGAAGCCGCGGATCATGGCAAGAACCGCGGAAATGAACATGATCAGCAGGAGAACGCCGTCGAGTAGCGTTATCGGCATTGCAGGTGGTTCCCTCGTCCGCGATAGATGACGGCGCGTCGTGGCATCGCCGAGCTCACTGATGGTTGCGGTCCCGGCCGCTTTGTTCCTGGGCGCGTGCCGCAAAGGCGGCCACCATATCGGCCAAGGTCGCGATCTTGTCCAGAGCCAGCCCGGTCACTGTGTCCTCGCTGCCCGCTTCGGGCAGAAATGCTGTGCGAAAGCCAAGTTTTTCCGCTTCCTTCAGCCGCTGTTGGCTTTGTGCGACGGCACGGATGGTGCCTGAAAGGCTGACCTCGCCGAAATAGATACTGTCGGGCGGCGTCGCAACCCCGGTGCGCGAGGAGATGAGCGCGGCCGCAATCGCCAGATCGGCAGCCGGTTCGGCAATACGAAGTCCGCCGGCGACGTTGAGATAGACGTCGAACTGGCCGAAACGAAGGCCGCAACGCGCTTCGAGCACGGCCAGAAGCATGGCGAGGCGATTGGGGTCCCAGCCGACGACGGCGCGCCGCGGCGTGGCGAGGCTCGATTGGGAGACGAGCGCCTGCACCTCGACGAGAAGCGGACGCGTGCCTTCCATGCCGGCGAAGATCGCCGTTCCCGGGCTTCGTGCATCGCGTTCGCCGATGAAGAGGTCGGACGGATTGGCGACCTCGCGCAGGCCGTCGCCCGCCATCTCGAAGACGCCGATTTCCGAGGCCGGGCCGAAGCGGTTCTTGACGGCACGCAGAAGACGGAAGCGGTGGCCGGCATCGCCTTCAAAGTAGAGGACCGCATCGACCATGTGCTCGACGACGCGCGGTCCCGCGATCTGGCCGTCCTTGGTGACGTGACCGACGAGAATGACGACGGCGCCAGTCGATTTGGCGAGGCGGATGAGGTTCTGCGAGGCAAGCCGCACCTGCGTGACGGTGCCGGGCGCGCTTTCGGCGAGATCCGTCCACATCGTCTGGATGGAATCGACGATGACGACATCGACCTTCGGGCCGGTCTTCAGCGTCGCCAGAATGTCCTCGATATGGGTTTCGGCGGCGAGCTGGACGGGCGCATCGACAACGCCGAGGCGTTCGGCACGCAACCTGACCTGGTCGATCGCCTCCTCACCAGAGACATAGATGACATGCCTTCCGTCTCGGGCGAGCGAGGCCGCAGCCTGGAGGAGAAGGGTCGATTTGCCGATACCCGGATCACCGCCGACGAGGAGGGCCGAGGCCGGTACAAAGCCACCGCCGGTCACGCGGTCGAGCTCGGCGATGCCGCTCGTCAGGCGCGGCGGGCTCTCCGTCTTGCCCGAAAGCGGACGCAGCGCAACGACATTGCCACGCCCGGCTGCCGTGGAGGCGGGGGCGGCCGGACCTTCCTCCTGCAACGTGTTCCACTCTCCGCAGGCGTCGCAACGCCCCTGCCAGCGCGGCCAGACGGCCCCGCAATTCACGCAGACATATTGCGTCTTCGGGCGCGCCATCAGGACGGGCCGCCGCTTTCGACGCCGCCGATATAGCGGCGATGGGCGCGGCGGGAGAGATTGGTCAGGAGTTCGTAAGAGATGGTGCCGGCATGGCGGGCGACGGCGTCGATATCGACATTCGGACCGAAGAGCTCTGCCTTTTGCCCCGGCAGGGCGAGGCCTTCCGGAATGTCGGTGACGTCGACGGAAATGAGATCCATCGAAACCCGCCCGAGCAGAGGCGCAAGATGTCCGCCGATGGAAACGAGAGCACCTGACGCCGTGTCGGAGGAGCCGGCGGCGCGCAGATAGCCGTCGGCATAACCCGCGGAGAGGATCGCGATGCGGGTCGTCCGCCGCAGCGTTTCAAGCGCACCATATCCCACCGTCTCGCCGGTATGGCCGGTGCGCACCTGCAGGATGCGTGCGTGCGCGGTGACCACCGGGTCGGAGATCGCCTCCGGATGCGAGGCGCCGCCATAAAGGGCGATGCCCGGCCGGCAGAGCTCGTGGTGGTAGGCACGACCCATATGGATGCCGGCCGAATTGGCGAGCGAGGCCCGTGGCAGGCCGAGCAGTGCCTTGGCATGCGCAAAGCGCTCGCGCTGCTTCTCGTTCAAGGGCTTTTCGGGTTCGTCGGCGCAGGCGAGATGGCTGATCATGAGATCGATGCCGGGTCCCGGCCCACCGGCCTCGGCAAGGGCCTCGGTGTCCGCGAGCGAGAGGCCGAGGCGGTTCATGCCGGTATCGACGTGGAGCGCGGCCTTGTCGCGGTCCTGCCATTTGCGCCAGCTCTGAAGTTCGCCGAAATGGCCAAGCACCGGATAAAGGCGGGCCTCGCGGTAGAGCTCGGCCGCGTCCGCGAAAAAGCCGGCGAGCACATAGATCGCCGTGCTCTCAGAGGGATCCTGGTCTGCCAAAGCCGCGCGCAGAGCCGCACCTTCCTCGGGAACAGCGACGAAAAAGGTCCGGCAACCGGCTGCAAACAGGGCCGGCCCGGTCATCGCAATGCCCGTGCCATAGGCGTCGGCCTTGACAACGCCGGCACATTCGGCCGGCGCGACGCGTTCCTTCAGCCGCCGCCAATTGCCGACGAGGGCGTTCAGATCGATGGTCAGGCAAAGCCCGGCGGCCGCCTCTTCGCTCACGTTTCCAACCTCACGCAAACTGGAATCATCAAGGCTCAATCGTAGCGTACCGGAAGCCGCTCTTCATGGGCCAGCGACGAGAAGCGCGTCACGTCGGCCTCGAAGGCGAGATCGATCGTCCCGGTCGGGCCGTGGCGCTGCTTGCCGACGATGACTTCGGCGCGGCCTGCGACGCCTTCCATCTCCGCCTGCCATTTGAAGAACTCCTCGGTGCCTTCCTTCGGCTTCTTGTTCTTCAGGTAATATTCCTCGCGGAAGACAAAGATGACGACGTCGGCATCCTGCTCGATGGAACCCGATTCGCGCAGATCCGAGAGCTGCGGGCGCTTGTCGTCGCGCGCCTCGACCTGACGCGAGAGCTGGGAGAGGGCGAGCACCGGAACGTTGAGCTCCTTGGCGAGGGCTTTGAGGTTCGTGGTGATCTCGGTGATCTCCTGCACGCGGCTGTCGGAGGAGCGTTTCGAGGAACCCTGGATGAGCTGAAGATAGTCGATGACCAGAAAATCGAGACCGCGCTGGCGCTTCAGACGACGGGCGCGGGCCATGAGCTGGCCGATGGAGATGCCGCCGGTCTGGTCGATGTAGAGCGGCATTTTCTGCATTTCCTGCGCCGCGACGACGATCTTGTCGAATTCTTCCTCGTGAATGTCGCCGCGCCGGATCTTCGATGAGGGGACGGCAGCCTGCTCGGCGATGATACGGGTGGCGAGCTGTTCCGATGACATTTCCAGCGAGAAGAAGCCGACGATGCCGCCATCGATGGTTTTCATCGTGCCGTCGCCCTGCTGCTCCCCGCGCCAGGCGCGCGCGACGTTGTAGGCGATGTTGGTGGCAAGCGCCGTTTTGCCCATGCCCGGGCGACCGGCGAGGATGATCAAGTCCGAAGACTGCAGACCGCCCATGAGGCGGTCCATGTCGTCGAGACCGGTGGCGATGCCCGACAGGTGGCCGTTTCGCTCGTAGGCGGCGGCGGCCATGTCGATGGCGGTCTTCAGCGCGTCGCCGAACCCCTGGAAGCCGGTTGCTCCGCGGCCCTTTTCGGCGAGTTCGAAGAGCGATCTTTCGGCATCTTCGATCTGGTGGCGGGGCGTCATGTCGACCGGCGCGTCATAGGCGACGTTCACCATGTCCTCGCCGATGGTGATCAGCGAACGGCGCAGCGCCAGATCGTAGATCGTGCGGCCGTAATCCTGGGCATTGATGATCGTCGCCGCCTCGTAGGCGAGGCGGGAGAGATATTCAGCGATGGTGATCTCGCCGACCCGCTGTTCCTCGTTGAGGAAGCTCTTGAGCGTTCGCGGATCGGCGATCTTGCCGACACGGATCAGCTGGCGTGCGACTTCGTAAATCCGCTGGTGTAGGGGATCGTAGAAATGAACGGGTTCGAGGAAATCGGAGACCCGGTCGAGCGCGTCGTTGTTGATCAGGATGGCGCCAAGAAGCGCCTGCTCGACTTCAATATTATGAGGCACCTGGCGAGGCGAAATGGATTCGGCATCGCGTAAACGGGCTGCGGCTGTCATGGGACCGTCGTTGGTTAATCGCCCCTTACTAGCAGGCCTGCCGGGCGTCGGGGCGAGACGGTGCAGGGTATGAGTCTTTTCCTAGTTGTTCCTCTCGAGGAACCACAAAACACGACTTGAGGCTTGACCGCGATGTTGTGGTCGCAGCGCCGACTCATACCGAACAAAAGAGCAACAAAAAAGGGGCGCCCGCAAGCGCCCCTTTCGGAAATCCTCAAAAGAAGGCGATTACTCGCGCTCCTCGTCCTCCGCGTCGACCTCGGTCGGCTCGAGCTGCAGATCCTCGGGATTCTCGAAGACTTCTTCGAGAGCCGCGGCCTCCGTATCCTCGGTCTCTTCGTCATCGAAGCGATCGCGGCCGGAGAGATTCTCGCCACGTGCCTGACGCTCGGCCTCATCGGCGTTGCGGGCGACGTTGAGCGTGATCGGAGCCTCGACCTCGGGATGCAGCGAAATCAGGATCGGATGCAGACCGAGCGTCTTGATCGGACGATCGAGCCAGACCTGGCTGCGCCCGACGGTGAAGCCGTCCTCGCCGAGAATATCGGCGATGTCGCGGGTCGAGACGGAGCCGTAAAGCTGGCCCGTTTCGCCGGCGGAGCGGATCACGCTGAAGGTCTTGCCGGCGAGCTTTTCGGCCACCGCATCGGCTTCCTTCTTGGCTTCCAGGTTGCGCGCTTCGAGCTGCGTCTTTTCACGCTCGAAACGGGCCTTGTTGGCCTCGGTGGCGCGCAGAGCCTTGCCTTTGGGCAGGAGGAAGTTGCGGGCGTAACCGTCGCGCACGCGCACCTCGTCGCCCATCTGGCCGAGCTTGGCAACGCGCTCCAGAAGAATGACTTGCATTTCTATCTCCTTGCTGTCCCGCCGGATCTGGCCGGCGGTTAGAGGCGTCAGGCAGACTGACGCCCCAACGGGTTGGATCTTACTTCAGGACGTAAGGCAGCAGGCCCAGGAAGCGGGCGCGCTTGATGGCCTTTGCGAGCTCACGCTGCTTCTTTGCGGAAACGGCGGTGATGCGCGAAGGAACGATCTTGCCACGCTCGGAGACATAACGCTCCAGAAGCTTGACGTCCTTGTAGTCGATGCGCGGCGCATCCTCTCCCGAGAACGGGCAGGATTTGCGACGACGGTGAAAGGGCCGACGGGTCGGCAGCTGTGCGATATCGACCATGTGCTTATTCTCCATCCTCGCGGCGGCGTTCGCGCTCGCGACGGCGACGCTCATCGCGCTCACGCTTCTGCATCTGCACGGAGGGCTCTTCCTCGTGCTCGTCGACGCGGATCGTCATGAAGCGGATGATGTCTTCATTGTAGCGCATCTGACGCTCCATCTCGGCCACCACCGGGAAGGGGGCATCGATGTTCATCAGCGCGAAATACGCCTTGCGGTTCTTTTCGATGCGGTAGGTGAGGGACTTCATGCCCCAGTTCTCCGTCTTACCGACAGAGCCACCACCCTGCTCGACGACACCTTTGTAGTGTTCGACGAGCTCATCGACCCGCTGGCCCGACACATCCTGTCGGACCAGGAATACGTGCTCATAAAGTGACATAACTGGCCTTTCCATTCAGCGACCCGCCTGGCGCGGAGCCTCACCGAAGCCTCGGCCGGATCTTTCGAAAAAGCCGGAGAAAGGCTCAAGAGTGCGTCTTCAGGAGCGGAGACACCGGGAACCGACCGGTCTTGCCGGTCTCGGCCACCTTTTCGGGCAGCCGTCCCCATTCAGCCCCCGGCCGAAGCCGGTCGCGTCGCTGCGTTATAGGGATTTTTCCTTGCGGTGCAAGCCTGTGGGTGACCTGCCGGGGACATCTGCGGGGCAAAGAGCTCAATTGCGGGCATTCATGCCCCTTGCCCTTACAGCCGGCTGCCTCATTCTAGTCCCATCCAACGCCCATGAGGCGGCTTTCCGCCACTCGCCCATGCCCTTTCCGACCGGACACCGATGCTTTTGACCGATCTCTTTCCCGCGCGTCTCCTGCGCCTTTCCGCCGTCCTGCTTGTGCTTTTCACGCTCGCAGGCCTGGCGCCGAGCAGTGCTGGCGCACAATCCCTGTCGATGCCGACCGTGTCTGGCACGTCTGATACGTCTGGCGCTTCGGATACAGCGGGTGAAGGCGAGGGGGAGACGAGCGGTGACAGCGCTCTCCGTGCCAAGCTGCTCGCCGACATCTTGAAGGACGAGAAGGCGCGCCAGGCCCTCATCGACCAGCTCGAGCAGCTCGCAAACCCGCAGTCGCCAGCGGCAGAGGCTGCCGCGCCGCAGGAAGAGGAAGACCAGTCGCTTGCCCGGCAGCTCGCCGACGCCACCAAGGGTGCGGCCGAGGCAAGCTACGGGGTGGTCGAGCGCCTGTTTCGCGATCTCAGAGGGCTTGGGGCTCTCGCCGAGCAGGCGGGCAATCTCGATTGGGGTGCCCTGCAGGTCGCTATTTTGCGTCTCCTCGGAACGATCGCGGTCACTGGTGTGGGCCTCGTCGTCTTCAGTTACCTCCTGCAGCGGCTCACGCACCTTGTGACGCGACGATTGTCCGGCCCGCACGCGGTCATAAAAAGCGTCTCCTTCGTCGTTGAGACGCTTGCCGACATTCTTGCCTTGGCGATCGCCTATGCTGTCGGCAGCGGGCTTGCGGTCGGTGTCTTCGGCGATGGCGGGCAGATGCAGATCGAGCAGTCGCTCTATCTCAACGCCTTTCTCATCGTCGGCGGCGTGCGCGTCTTCCTGCGTGCGATCATCGCCTCGACGCCGGAGACGACCTCTCTCATCCCCTATCGGGAAGGCATCACCGACTACGCCTATGTCCGGCTGATGGTCGTGGCGGCGCTGCTGATCACCGGCATCGCCTTCCTGGTGCCGGTCGTGAATACCAGCCTCTCTTTCGTGGCCGGGCGCGGGCTGCGGGTCACCGTCATGCTGGTGGCGGCCTTCCTCGCGCTGACCTCCATGCGGACGCTTGCCGCACGCATCAAAGAGCAGCGCGGGCCGGACACGCAAGGCATGGGCGGTCAGGTCGTGACCATGTTCGTGCAGCTCTGGCCCTGGATCGGCACGCTTTACGTGCTGGCCGTTCTCTCGATCGGGATTACCCGGCCTTACCTGCTCGTCTCGTTCGTCGTCGGCGCTTCCGTGCGCACGGCAGTGGCGATCGGAATCGGTGTGGCGCTGGTGGCGTTGGTGAAACTCGCCCTTCGTCGTGGCGTGCGCCTGCCGCAATGGATGGCGCGCGAAGTGCCGGTTCTGGAGCGGCGGCTCAACACACTGATTCCGGCGATCCTGAAGATCGTCCGCACGCTCGTGATCGTCGCCGTGATCCTGGCGATCATCGATGCCTGGCAGGTGCTCGACATTTCCGGGTGGATTGCGACCGAACGGGGCGCCGATCTCGTCGCGCGGATCATCAGCGCCCTCATCATCGTCGTCGTCACCTATCTTCTCTGGATCGGCATCTCTTCCTGGATCGAGCATCGGCTGAATTACGGCAAGCAGGGAGCGATGCCGAGCGCGCGTGCGCGCACGATCCTCTCGCTCATGCGCAACGGGCTTTCCATCACGCTCTTCGTGATTGCGGGCATGCTCGCCTTGTCGCAGCTCGGTGTGAATATCGGACCGCTTCTCGCCGGTGCCGGTGTTCTTGGCCTCGCCGTCGGCTTCGGTTCGCAGAAGCTCGTTCAGGACGTCATCACGGGCGCCTTCATCCAGTTCGAGAACGCCATCAACGAGGGGGATGTCGTCACGGTCGCCGGTATTTCCGGCGTCGTGGAGAAGCTGACGGTGCGCTCGGTCGGTATTCGCGACCTGGCGGGCGTCTATCACATCGTGCCGTTCTCGTCGGTCGATGCCGTCTCCAACTTCATGCGCAAATTCGCCTATCACCTCGCCGAGATCGGCGTCGCCTATCGCGAGAATATCAGCGAGGTGAAAGAGGCGATGCGCGAGGCCTTCGATCGTCTCAAGGCGAGCGAATACGGCACTGACATCATCGATGATTTCGAGATGCACGGCGTGACCGAGCTCGGCGATTCGGCGGTCGTGGTGCGGGCGCGCATCAAGACGCTGCCGGGCAGCCAATGGGCGGTCGGTCGTGCCTATACGGAGATCGTCAAAGAGGTCTTCGACGAGCGCGATATCGAGATCCCGTTCCCCCATCGCACACTCTATCTCGGCGTCCACAAGGACGGGCGTACCGATACCTTGCCGATTGCGATCGAAGAGCAGGCCCGCCGCAAAGCGATGGAAGAGGTGGGCAAACCGCAGATCGAAGAGACGGCCATTTCGTCCGACGGCGAGAAGGCGGGCGAGAAGGCGATCGAAAATGCCGGAGAGGGGCAAACAGCGAAAGCCGCCGAGCCCTACAAGGTGCCGACGCAGGATCTGCCGGCAGAGGAGGGGCAGGCGAAAGCTGCGGCCCTCAAGGCTGCGGCCTTGTCCGGCGGCAAGGTTTCCGAGGGTGAGCCGTTTGCGGACCAGTTCACGCCGGATCAGGTGCCCGATACCGACGATTCGCGGAAGGCTGCGGCCTCCGTCGATCAGCCGACCGAGGACAAACCGGCAGAGGAGAGGCGAGACGACGAGAAGACGTCCGAGAAAACGCCTGCAAGCCGGCGCGCGAACGGTGAGAGCGGGAAGAGCTCGCGCTCGCAAAATCGCAACCGCAGACCGCGCCGCCGGCGCAAGGACGAGCCGAAGCTGCCCGATCCGAAAAGGGATGCGGAGGACGATTCCGACGAGCAATAAAGGCTGCGACGATGTTCTGGAGGGGCGTGAGCGCGGGCGTCATGGCGCCTTGACAGTCCACGCGCACCGTGATCACACCCGCTCAACTGACGTAGCGGCCTTTTGGGCGGCGAGAACAAAATAGGAGAAGCCATGGCCACCGTGTTCGCTTTCCCGGGGCAGGGCAGCCAGGCCGTCGGCATGGGAGCTGCGCTCGCAGACGCTTTTCCGGAAGCGCGCGCGGTTTTTCAGGAGGTCGACGACGCGCTCGGTGAGGCTCTTTCCAAAACCATTTTCGAGGGGCCGGAAGACGCGCTCACTTTGACGCGCAACGCGCAGCCGGCGCTGATGGCGGTTTCCATGGCGGCATTGAAGGCGCTGGAAACGAAGGGAATTTCCGTTTCGGCGCATGCCGATTTCGTCGCCGGGCATTCGCTCGGAGAATATTCCGCGCTTGCGGCGGCCGGCAGCCTTTCGATCGCCGATGCGGCCAGGCTCTTGCGCATTCGCGGCGATTCCATGCAGGCGGCGGTGCCGGTCGGGGAGGGGGCCATGGCGGCCATCCTCGGTCTCGACATCGAAGCCGTGCGCGAGATCGCCAACGAGGCGGCGCAGGGCGACGTCTGCGAGGCCGCGAACGACAATGCGCCGGGGCAGGTCGTCGTCTCCGGCACGAAGGCGGCCGTCGAGCGGGCGGCGGAGATCGCCAAGGCAAAGGGCGCAAAGCGCGCCATGCTTCTGCCGGTTTCTGCGCCCTTCCATTGCGCCTTGATGCAGCCTGCGGCCGAACGTATGGCCGAGGCGCTCGCCCAAACCGAGATTGCGCCGCCCTCGGTGCCGGTCGTGGCGAATGTCACGGCGCGCCCGCTGACGGAGGTTTCGGACATTCGTCAACGGCTCGTCGAACAGGTGACGGGCGCCGTCCGCTGGCGCGAATCAGTTGCCTGGATGGGTGAGAACGGTGTGACGCTTCTGGCCGAGATCGGCGCCGGGCGCGTGCTTTCCGGTCTCGTTCGTCGTATCTCGCCTGGAATCAGCGCGCTTGCCGTCGGCAAGCCCGAGGAGGTCGAGGCGGCCGTGGCGGCTCTGAAAGCCGCGAAAGAATAGGCGCCGCGAGAGAATAGACAGAGAAAGAAGAGGGGAGAGGGCATGTTCAGCCTCGAGGGAAAACGCGCGCTCGTCACCGGTGCGAGCGGGGGAATCGGCGGCGCGATCGCGCGTGGGCTTCACGCTCAGGGCGCGACGGTGGCCCTGTCGGGCACCCGTGAAGAGCCGCTGAACGCGCTTGCCGCCGAGCTCGGCGACCGCGCGCATGTGCTGCTTGCCAATCTCTCAGATTCGGCGGCCGTCGATGCGCTTATCGGCCAGGCCGAGGCGGCGATGGGCGGGCTCGACATTCTCGTCAACAATGCCGGGCTCACGCGTGACGGCCTTGCCATGCGTATGAAGGATGCCGACTGGGAGATCGTCCTCAAGGTCAATCTGGAGGCGGCGTTCCGCCTGTCGCGCGCTGCGCTCAAGGGCATGATGCGCCAGAGGGCCGGGCGGATCATCAACATCACCTCGGTCGTCGGGGTGACCGGCAATGCCGGGCAGGCGAATTACGCCGCCTCGAAAGCCGGCCTCATCGGCATGTCGAAGGCACTGGCGCAGGAGGTGGCGAGCCGCGGTATTACCGTGAATTGCATCGCACCCGGATTCATCAGTAGCGCCATGACCGATCAGCTCAATGAGAAGCAGCGCGAAGGAATTATGTCGAGCATTCCGGCCGGCCGGCTCGGAAGCGGCGAAGACATTGCTGCGGCTGCAGTTTTCCTGGCGAGCCAGGAAGCCGGCTATGTCACGGGGCAGACGCTGCACGTCAATGGTGGCATGGCCATGATTTGACGCCAAAGAACCGCACGACCACCGTCTTTCGACTGCTGGTCAAGGCCATAGAAACATGATAACGGACCGCGCGACCATCCCCGTTCGACCCCTCGACCGCGCGGCAAACCGGGTTTTTCAGGGGATAAGGACTGTTTTTCACGGTCGCACCAGACCAGGCAATCGAGGAAGCTGAGGCTATGAGTGAGAGCAATATCGAGGAGCGCGTCAAAAAGATCGTCGTGGAGCACCTTGGCGTTGAGGAAGAAAAGGTCACCAAGGAAGCCAGCTTCATTGATGACCTCGGCGCCGACAGCCTGGACACGGTCGAGCTTGTGATGGCGTTCGAAGAAGAGTTCGGCGTGGAAATCCCGGACGATGCCGCAGAGACCATCCTTACGGTGGGCGATGCCGTGTCGTTTCTTGAGAAGAACGCCGGCTGACCTTCACTCGTGATTTTCGGTACAGTGGAATGAGGCGCGTCGTCGTCACGGGTCTCGGCATGGTCACTCCCCTCGGTTGTGGGGTGGAGGCGAATTGGTCGAGACTTCTTGCTGGTGAGAGTGGTGCTGCACGCATCGGGACCTTCAAGGTCGACGATCTTGCGTGCCAAATCGCTTGCCAGATCCCGCGTGGCGACGGCTCCGAGGGCACCTACAATCCGAACGATTGGATGGAGGTGAAGGAGCAGCGCAAGGTGGATGAATTCATCACCTTTTCCATGGCCGCTGCTGCCCAGGCACTGAAAGATGCCGAGTGGGAACCCGACGAATACGAGGACCAGATCCGCACAGGCGTGCTGATCGGGTCCGGTATCGGCGGGATTCGCGGCATCGTTGAAGGCGGGCTGTTGTTGGAGGAGAAGGGACCGCGACGCGTGTCTCCCTTCTTCATCCCAGGCCGCCTCATCAACCTTGCGGCCGGTTACGTCTCCATCCAGCATAATCTCAAGGGCCCGAATCATGCCGTCGTGACGGCGTGCTCCACGGGTGCCCATGCTATCGGTGACGCTTCGCGCCTCATCGCGCTGGGTGACGCCGAGGTGATGGTGGCCGGCGGTACCGAATCACCCCTCAATCGCGTCTCGGTGGCCGGCTTTGCCGCCTGCCGGGCGCTATCGACGAATTTCAACGAGGCGCCGACGAAGGCATCGAGACCCTATGATCGCGACCGTGACGGCTTCGTCATGGGCGAGGGGGCGGGTGTCGTCGTTCTGGAAGAGCTCGAGCACGCCAAGGCGCGCGGCGCGCGCATCTATGGCGAGATCGTCGGCTATGGCATGTCGGGCGATGCCTATCACATCACGGCTCCGGCCGAAGATGGCGACGGTGCCTATCGCTGCATGGCTGCCGCTTTGAAGCGGGCCGGGGTTACGCCGGACGAGATCGACTATATCAACGCGCATGGCACGTCGACACCGCTCGGTGACGAGATCGAGCTGCGTGCGGTGGAGCGCCTGACAGGACAGCATGCGTCCGAGATGACGATGTCTTCGACCAAGTCGGCGATCGGTCATCTTCTCGGAGCTGCCGGCGCGGTCGAAGCGATCTTTTCGATCCTCGCCATTCGCGACAATGTCGCGCCGCCGACGATCAATCTCGACAATCCGTCGGTCAACACGCCGATCGATCTCGTGCCGCATCAGCCGAAGGAAAAGCCGATCAATGTCGCGCTTTCCAACTCTTTCGGGTTCGGCGGCACGAACGCCTCGCTCGTCTTCCGGCGTTTCAATTAGCTGATCGGCCGGCAGCGGCCCTCTTTCGCCATATTCGAGCTTAGTTGTCGGATCGACGGCGACGTGGGAAAAGCGGGCAATGAACGAAAAAGTGCCGAGCGAGGAAACAGGGATTCCTGCGGCTGACGCCGCCAACGGCGACGCGCGGCCTGCGGACCACAATGGCGCACGCTCAGGGCGCCGAATCAATCCGAAGAGCCCGCGCCAGGCAATCCAGCCGGAGCCGGCACCGCCGCCTCCGCCGCGGTCCAAGCAGGCCAGACACCCGCTCGTGGTGACGCTCAACTTCTTTCTGATGACTGCCGTGCTCGCCGTCCTGTTCATCGGCGGTGCGCTTTATTTCGGCAAGCAGCGCTTCGTTGCCGATGGGCCGCTCGAAGAGCCGCGGACCGTGCTGATCACACGCGGTTCGGGCGTCGATGCGATCGCCGCGCAGCTGAAGCGCAACAACGTCATCGACAGTCCGCTCATTTTTAACGTCGGAGTGCGCCTCAACGAGGCGGCGAGCCGGCTGCAATACGGCGAATATCTCTTCCAGCCGCATGTCTCGATGCGTGAGGTGATGGAAATCCTCACCTCCGGCAAATCGATCCTGCATTCCGTGACGATTCCGGAGGGTCTCACCAGTCAGCAGATCGTCGACAAGCTCCAGGCCGACGATGTGCTCGTCGGCGATATCGAGACTGTGCCGCCCGAGGGCTCGCTGCTGCCTGAAACATACAAGTTCACACGCGGGGCGACGCGCCAGAAGATCCTGGAGCAGATGGAGCGGGCGCAGGACAGGCTTCTGGAGGAGGTTTGGGGACGGCGCTCGCCGGATCTGCCCATCGAAACCCCGGAAGAGCTCGTCACACTCGCCTCGATCGTGGAGAAAGAGACGGGCAAGGCCGATGAACGGCCGCGCGTTGCCGCGGTCTTCATCAATCGGCTGAAGCGCGGGATGCGTCTGCAATCGGATCCGACGATCATCTATGGGCTTTTCGGCGGCAAGGGAAAACCGTCCGACCGCCCGATCCTGGCCTCCGATCTGGAGAAGGAAACGGATTACAACACCTACCAGATCAGCGGGCTGCCGCCGGGCCCGATCGCCAATCCCGGTCGCGCGGCGCTGGAAGCGGTGGCCAATCCTTCACGCACGGACGATCTCTACTTCGTTGCCGACGGGACCGGTGGCCACGTCTTCTCGACGACGCTCGCCGATCACAATCGCAATGTCGCGCGTTGGCGGCGCATCGAGCGCACGCAGCGGGCGGCCGAGGAGGCGGAAGCCGCGGCCGAGGTTCTTCAAGAGGAGCCGATGCCCGGCGCGGAAAAGCTCATTCCGCGTCCGCGTCCTCAACCGGAATGATGGGCAAGGCTTGTCCGGGCGGCGCGCCCGCGCTACGCCCCTCCCACACCTACAGCTGATTACGGCACATGCGCATTCAAAGCATGACGGGTTTCGCCCGTCAGGTCTTCACCGTCGGCTCGTCGAGCTATGTCTGGGAACTGAAAAGCGTCAACGGGCGCGGTCTGGAGCTGCGCTTTCGTCTGCCGCCCGGCTTCGACGGTCTCGAGCCTGCGGCGCGAGAAGCCGTGCGCAGCCATCTTTCACGCGGCTCGTGCTATCTGAACCTTCAGGAAGAGGGCGGTGGCGCGGAAGCCGGGGTGACGATCAACGAGGCGGCTCTGCGTCTTGTTCTGGAGCGGGCGAAGCGCCTGGCGCAGGAAGACGAAGTGCAGCCGGCGCGGGCCGACGGACTTCTGGCGCTGCGCGGCGTGATCGTTCAGGGCAGCAACAGCGAAGGAGCTGCCGATGGGCCGATCGCCGAGGCGGCAGTCGCGGCCTTGCATGAGGCGCTCGAGGCGCTCGTGACGACGCGGCTTGAAGAAGGCGAAAGGCTGCGCGCGCATCTCACGGAGATCATCGACCGTATCGAAGGGCTGGTCGAGGCCGCAGAAGCGCGTCTGGGCGGCATGGTGGAGCGTCTGCGGGCGCGGCTTCGCGAGCAGGTGGAGTTCATTTCCTCCGAGACCCAGCTCGACGAGGGGCGCCTCTATCAGGAAGCGCTCATGACCGCGACGAAAGCCGATATCCGCGAGGAGATCGACCGGCTCAAGGCGCACACCGCCGAGGCGCGCACGCGGCTTGCGGAAGGCGGCGTCATCGGGCGCAGGCTCGATTTCCTGTCTCAGGAGTTCAACCGCGAAGCCAACACGTTGTGCTCCAAATCGAGCGATCACGAAACGACGGCGATCGGCCTCGATCTCAAATCCGCGATCGATCAGTTCCGCGAGCAGGTGCAAAATCTCGAATGACCGCCGATCCGATCAAGCTTGTCCGTCGTGGCCTCATGTTCGTCCTGTCCTCGCCTTCGGGGGCAGGCAAATCGACACTCGCGCGGCAGCTTCTTGAAGCCGACAGCGGCCTCGAATTGTCGGTTTCGGTGACCACGCGTCCCCGCCGGCGCAGCGAGCGCGAAGGCGTCCATTACCATTTCATCGATGATGTGCATTTCAACCGCATGGTGGAGCGCGGCGATCTTCTGGAATGGGCGACGGTGCACGGCAATCACTACGGAACGCCGCTCGAACCCGTCGAGGACGCCTTGTCCGGGGGGCGGGACGTGCTTTTCGACATCGACTGGCAGGGGACGGCGCAGATCGCCGAGAAGCTTCCCGACGATCTCGTCCGGGTGTTCGTGCTACCGCCTTCCATGCGCGAATTGAAGGCGCGCCTGGAGCGGCGGGCCGAGGATTCACACGAAACCATCGGCCGGCGGCTCGTGGGATCGCTCGAGGAAATCGAGCAGTGGAGCCGCTACGATTACGTCATCGTCAATGACGATTTGCAGCGGGCCTTCGAGGCGGTGAAGGGCATCCTGACCGCCGAAAGGTTGAAGCGCGAGCGCGTGTTGGGCCTGCGGGCCTTCGTCAGCCAGCTCCTCTCGGAGGGGCGCGATCTTGTCGATCATCTTCAGGCTCAGGACGAAGAGCGGCCGAGCTCCTCGTAAATCCGCGCCAGATCGAGAAAACCCGCGACCGGGATTTCTTCGGCGCGCTGCGTCGGCGCGATGCCGCATGCTTCCAGAACCGCTTCCGGCTGCCGAAATGCCTGCTTCAGGCTTTGGCGCAGCATTTTGCGCCGCTGGCCGAAGGCCGAGGCGGTGACCGCCTCAAGCGCCGAGGGCGCGACCGCAACGGCATCGGGTCGCGGTTCCAGCCGTACGACGGCAGACGTGACTTTGGGCGGCGGCAGAAAGGCGCGCGGCGGCACCTCGAAGAGGATATGGGCGTGGCAGCGCCACTGAGCGAGCACGGCGAGGCGTCCGTAGGCCTTGGAGCCTGGCGCCGCGACGATCCTCTCCGCCACCTCCTTCTGGAACATGAGCGTCAGACTGCGCCACCAGGCCGGCCAGTCGGGCGGCGTCAGCCAGCCGGTAAGAAGAGGTGTTGCGACATTGTAGGGAAGGTTGGCGACGATGCGGCCGCCATCCGGCCCGACGAGATCCGGATAATCGGTTTCAAGCGCATCGCCCTCGATCACCTCGAGGCGACCCTGCGCAGCGGCCGCGATTTCCTCAAGGGCCGGAAGCGCCCTGTGGTCGCGTTCGATCGCGATCACCTTTGTCGCGCCTTCAAGAAACAGGGCTCTCGTAAGGCCGCCGGGTCCCGGGCCGACCTCGACGATCGTCTCACCCCTGGCGCTCCCCTCGCGGGCGATGCGGCGCGTCAAATTGAGGTCGAGCAGAAAATTCTGGCCGAGGGACTTCTGCGCCCAGAGCTCGTATTTTGCGAGAACGTCGCGCAGCGGCGGCAGGGCCGCCACGCGTTCGATGACGTCGCTCACGCCTGGACGGGAGAACGGCTCATCTCGGCTGCCATATGCAGCGCCGCCATCAGGCTCGACGGACGTGCACGGCCTGTGCCGGCGATCTCCATGGCCGTGCCATGATCCGGCGACGTGCGCACGAAAGGCAGACCAAGCGTCACGTTGACCGCATGATCGAAGGCGAGGGCCTTGACGGGGATGAGCGCCTGGTCGTGGTACATGCACAGCGCCAGGTCGTAGCGGCGGCGGGCCGCGGGATGGAACATGGTGTCGGCCGGCAGCGGCCCCTCCGCTTCGATGCCAGCCTGGCAGAGCAGGTCGACGGCCGGACGGATGACCTCGATGTCTTCCTTGCCGATGACGCCCTTCTCACCGGCATGCGGGTTCAGGCCCGACACGGCGATGCGGGGGGAGGAAATGGCAAAGCGGCGCTTCAGCTCCTCCGCGGCGATCTTGCCAGTTTCCACGATGAGTTCGGTGGTCAGAAGACGCGGCACGTCGCAAAGAGGCACATGAATGGTGACGGGCACTGCACGCAGGTCGGGCCCGGCCAACATCATGACCGGCCGGCGCTTCTCCCCGAAGAGCTGCTCGCCGAGATCGGCGAGATATTCGGTGTGACCCGGATAGGCGAAGCCCGCTTCGTTGAGCGCGTGCTTGGCGATCGGATTGGTCACCATCGACGAGCAGCGGCCATCGGCCACGAACTCCGCGGCCTGACGGATCGACTGGATCGTCAGCGCTGCGTCTTCGCGTGCGATCAGGCCGGGCTCGGCCTTCGCCTCCGGGAAGCCCGGCAGGCACGGTAGAGCCATCGGGAACACGAGAGCGGCTTCTTCCGGCTCCACTTCGCGGGTCGGGCAGTCGATGCCGAGGAGGATCGCTCGCTCGGCAATGTTGGCGGCCGAGCCGAGAAAAATAAACGGCGGCAGGCGTTCGCGCTCGCGCCGCGCCCAGGCTGCAATGGTGATGTCGAGGGCGACGCCAGCCGCCTCTCCGAGGGTCAGTGCAATTGGAAGCATCGGTTCCTAACGGTACTCGATTATCGCGTCGGATTTCAGATCGCGCAGATAGCGTCGGGCGAGAAGCTGACCACGCTCATTGGTCAGCTCATCGCGGACCTCGTCGGCCGCCTGTGTTTTGCCGGCGACCGCCTTCTTGTTGCAGATGCCGAGAACCTGGAAACCCTCATCTACCTGCGTCGGTGGAAGCGCCGTACCAACCTTGGCTTTGCTGAGGCTGCCCTGCAGGGAATCGGGAAAATCGCCGCTCTCCCGGCGAACCGTCGGTTTCACGAAGACGCCGGCCATGCCGCGGGTCTGTTCCAGTGTCGCGTCGCAGTTCCTGAAGCGGCTGCGGAAGGCTTCGGCTTCACGCTTGCGCTGAGCAGCGATGCCGCTCTTGCCCTTTTTGGGGACGATGAAAAGAACCGGCTGAACGTCGTATTCGGTGACGGTTCCAGACGCCTCGGCGTCGTCGTCGCGGCCGAGCATGGCCTGGGCGACGTCCGATTCTGTGATACGCACCGTGGCGCGGAAGCGGGCACGGACCACGTCACGCCAGGCGAGCTCGGCACGAATGCGGTCCTTGAGGGTGTCTGGATTGACGCCGTTCTGACGCAACGCCGCCTCGAGCTTGGACGGCGGCAGCTTGGCGCGGCTCGCAATGGAGGCGAAGGCGCGGTCGACTTCGCTTTGCGAAACTGTGACATTGCGGCGCTTGGCTTCCTGCAGTTTCAGCGCTTCTTCGATCAACTCGTCCGTCGCCTGTTTCGCACCCGCCTGGCCACGTGAGGTCAGGCGAAGGAATTTGGCACGGTTGTTGATGTCGTAGGTCGTGATCGGCTGATCGTTGACCAGAATCTTGATGGAGCTTTGAGCCTGCGCGCTGTCGGCGACGGGCAAAGTGGCCATGGCCATCAAGGCGCTTGCCGCAACAAGCCAAGCGGTTTGCGTGAGGGTTTTAAACATCGATGTTCGCATCGTTCCGTTGCAGCTTCTGATGGCGCTCTTAAGCGCGAATTATGGCGCTAATTTTTAAAAGAGCCCAGAGTAGAGGTCTTCCTCGTCATCGTCGTAGTCGTCGCCCGATGCGGCGAAGCTCACCTCGCTGTCGCCAAGGGTGCGCAGATTGAAGCGCACAAACACCTCACGGCCGGAGACGATGTCCGTATAGCGGTCGCGCGTCTCGCTGTAGACCACCGATAGATTGAAGCATTCGTCGTCATAGGCAAGGCCCAAGGCGTGCTTGACGCGGCTCATCTGGTCGATGTCGAAGGTGATGCCACCCTTGACGGACCAGAAATCGCTCACCGCGAACTGGCCGGTCGTCGAGATCTCCGATTGATCATCGTCGATGCCGAGCTCGGGAACCTCGCGACGATAGAAGTAGGTGAGGGCGGCGCTGTTGCGCCGTCCCTTGGATACGCGCGCCGTCGCTTCCGCACGGTTGACGTCGAAGGTGTCGTTGTCGAAGCGGCCGCGGGCCGTCAGCGTGAGCCCCTCGCCTGAATCCAGGGTGACGCGTCCGACATAGTCGGAATCGTCGGTCGAAAGCCCCGAGCCGATGCCTGTCAGCGTCACGTTGCTCTTGGAGAAGGAATTCGCTCCGGCGAGCTGGAAGGATTGGCCGAAGAGGGCGTCGATGCTCGCCTTGCCCAGCATCGCATGATAGGTGAAGCCCACATTGGCTCGGGTGCCGCCCTCCTGGCGGTCATAGCCGGAGAATTTGTCCCATTCGAACAAGTTCGTGTCATCGAAGACGAGGCTCTGCGCGTCTTCGTTCGGCAGATCGTTGATGTGCTGTTCGTCGGGACGAACGATGATTTGGGCAACCGGGCTGAATGTCTGCGAGATCGGACCCATCTGCGCCAGGAACGGATAGCGGTATTCCAGGCCGACGGCGGGCATGCCGCGCAGATAGGTCTCGTCGCCCGCCAGACCCGTATCGGTGTCATCGGCCTGGACGTTGTAAATGTCGCCTTTGAAATAAGCGAAGGGCGTGAAGACCTGCCCGAGCGGACCGACGATCTTGCTCTTCCAGGTTACGTCCGTGCTGGCCCTCGTGAAGGTGCCGGCCACGCCCGCATAATACTCTTTCTGCGTCCGATTGCCCGCATCGTCATACTGGAAATAGGCACGCTCATCGGTGTCGCCGCGGGTGAGGCTCGTGAAGTTCGAGGTCAGGCTGAGTTCACCGCCCAATATCGGCTGGTCGAAAATGTAATTGTGGTCGAGCACCGGGTGCACGACGGCCTGCTCGTCCTGATAATTGCGGGTGGAATTCACCGGGTCGTTGCGCTGGATGCGGAACGCATAACCGCGCAGGTCGAAGAAGTTGCGATCGCTGAGGCCGGTCAGGAAGATGGTGTTGACGACTTCCGTGTCGGTCAGCCCGCGAATGTCGTAATCGCGCCCAAAAGTGCGGTCCGTAGTCGTGGCGAGATCCCAACCCCAGTTCCAGCGCGAATTGATGTTGAAGCGGCCCTTCGTGGCGACACTGCCGCGGAAGTCCCTGACGCCGGAGGAGACGAAATTGCCGAGCTCGAACTCGTCCTTGTTCTGCTGCAGAATCCCGGCGAGGCGAATGCTGTAGGAGCCGTTCATCAGCCGATGCCGCCATTCCGTCTCGGCGAGCAATCCCTGCTTTGAATAAACGGTCGGGGTGAAGGTGATGTCGTAGTTCGGTGCGAGGTTCCAGAAATACGGCGTGCCGACGCCGTAGCCGAGGGGCGAGCTTTGATGAAAGTGCGGCGGCAGGAAGCCGCTCTTGCGCTTTACCGTCGGGTCCGGATGGTAGAAATAGGGAATGTAGACCATCGGAATGCCGAAGAATTCCAAGCGGGCATTGCGATAGTAGACGGTCTTTTCTTCCTTATTGTGGACAATTCGCGAGGCCTTGATCTGCCACAGGGGCGGGCGGTCCGGATTCTCGCGGCACTGCTCGCAGGCGGTGTACACGCCCTGGCGGAAAATCAAGAGGTTGTTGCCCCGCCGCTCGGCGCTGTTGGCGGCGAAGCGGGCGCGGTCCACCGTGAGGACGTTCAGGCTCTCGATGAAGCCGTCGCTGAACGTGTCGGTGATGTCCATTTCGCGGGCGGTGATGACGTTGCCGCCAGGCTCCGTCATGCTGACGCCGCCTGAGGCGATGAGCCGGCTGTCGCTCTCGCGGTAGGTCACCTGCGGCGCACGCAGCGTATAGCCTTCGTAATAGATTTCGACGCCGCCGCGGGCCGTGACGATGTGCCGGTCGAAATCGTAGACGAGTTCGTCCGCCTCCAGGAGCATCTTGGCGTTGGGGTTTTCCGTGACCTGCTCGGCGAAATTCAAATCCTGCGCCAGGGCAGCAGGCGTCCACGGATTCGCCGCAAAGGCGACCAATGCCAAAGCGGAGACGGCCGCCAGCCGTCGCGCAAGCCCCCAGCCTGCGCGCCTGCGCGTCACCCTTTCTCGTGTGTGGACGGGAATCATCCGTCCTCCTGATAAAGCAGCGCCGTGGCTCCGAACAACATCGCGAGAACGGCAGGACTCCAGGCAGCCAAGATAGGATCCAGGATCCCGTTGCTGCCCATATCGCTGACGATCTCGGTGGCGACATAAAGCAGAAAGCCGATGATGATGCCAGTCAGGGCGAGCTTTCCCACGCCACCGTAGCGGGAAAGCCTCAGGCTGACGGTGGCGGCGACGGTGACCATGGCCATCAGGAAGAGGGGGCGAGCGAGAAGGCTATGGAACGCCAGAGTGAAGCGTGCGGTGTTCAGCCCGGTCTGTGCGGCCGTGTCGATGAAGCGGCGTAAAGTCCAGACGGAGAGGCGATCGGGGCGCAGAAGCGTCAAATTGACCTGATCGGGCGTCAGCGATGTCGGCAGGATGTAGCGATCGAATCGATCCGAGGCGCCTTCGCCGGAAATGTACCGAGTTTTGGCAAAGATCCACCGGCCCGGACGGTAGCTGGCGGAGAGGCTGACGAGCTTGGCTTGAAAGCTGCCGTCGGGATTGAAGAGGAAGGCGGTGACGCCGCGCAATTCCTTCGCGGAACTGTCGTAGTTTGCCGCACGGATGATCGACGGCCCGTCGAGACCTTCCTGGCGGAACCAGATGGCGTCGGAGGAACTCGCCGCGATGCCGTCGGAGAGCGAGGCCTCGATTCGATCCGAGCGCTCTTTGAGTTCCGTCGCGAGCGGGTTGAAGAGGAATGTCGACGCCAGACCGATCACCAGAGCGAGAAAGAACGGCGCGCGCAGGAACCCCCACACAGAGACCCCGGCACCGCGCGCCACCACGAGCTCCAGCTTTCTAGACAAATTGAGGAAACAGATCGTTGCCGAAAACAGGAAAAGGAAAGGAAGGATATCTTCCAGCAATGCCGGTGCGCGCATCAGGGCGAGCTTGAGCCCGAGAAGGGAGGTGAACGCCTCCGCATCGGAGAAGCGGCGCAAGAGTTCGACGTAGTCGACCAGAAAGACCAGGGTGAGAAGGGCGATCAGGATCGTGCCCAGGGAGACGAGGAAGCGGCGGCCGATATAGGTTGCAAGGATCATGCGTGCCCGGTGCTCTTGCGGTGAAACAAAGCAAGGGGCGAAAGCTTCAAGAGCTTGCGGCCCTGCCGGGCGAGAGTGTCGAGAAAGCGCGCAATGCCGACCGGGGTGCGCCAGCGATAGCCGCGCTTGAGCGCGAGTGCCGACACGACAATGCCGGAGATGGGCACGGCGTAGAGAAGCGGAATGAGGTTCGCGTCGTTGGTTGCGGCGGCCAACACGCCGAATCCGAGGCCGCGCAGCGTGAAGCCTGAGACCACCGCGAGCGCCGTCGCATAGCCGCGATCCTGTCTGTTGGTGCGCGCGCGCCCGCAAAAGAGAAGTGCGATAAACGCGAAAGCGATGGTGTAGAGCGGTGCGGTGATGCGGTCATGCAGCTCCGCCTTCCAGCGCGTTGGAAACTCCTCGCGGTACGGATTGTCGGGGGCCGGGCTGAGGAGCTCGCGCGTCGTCAGCTCGCGCGGCTTGCGTGTGGCGTTGACCTCGCCTGCCTTGAATTGGCTGAGGTCGAAACCGTAGGTGTCGAACTCGACGACGCTCGTCTCGCCCTTCATGCGGTTGTCGCGGACGAGCTCGCCATCCTTCATGATGAGATAGGCATTGCCGCCGCTTTCCACGAGCACGCCGGATTTGGCGATGTATTGGGTGGAATCGCTCGGGATGCGATCGTCGCTGACGAAGATATTCTTGAAGCTCCCATCCGGCGCCTTGGCACGGATGTGAAGGGTGAGGCCGTTGTCGACCGTGCGGAAGCCGCCGTCTTTGACGAGAGTGGCGAGAAGATCGGCGCGCACATGCGCCACGATCTCCCGCAAGGCGCCGAGGCTTGCCGGAGCGACGATGTGATAGAGCAGGGTGACGGCGACGAAAATGACGGCGCCCAAGACGATGATCGGTCGGGCAACGACCCTGCTTGAGGCACCCGCCGCCGCCATCACCGGCAATTCGCTGTCGGCGTTGAGATTGTTTAAGGTGACCGTCGCTGCAATGAGGTAGGCGATCGGGGCGATCACCTGAATGAGGGCGGGCAAAGCCAGGAGCGTCATGAAGACGAACATCCAGATCGCCTGGCCCTTGGCCGTTACCACGTCGAGCTCGCGCAGCACCTGGGTCATCCACATGGTGGCGACGAGCGCCCCCAGAACGAGCAGGAGCAGCATCAATGCGCGACGAAAAACGTAGCGTTCCAGAAGGGGAAGCCTGAAGATTTGCATCCGGTCCTTGTTCGGCAAGATCGGGCTCGCGAGGTCAAGCCTTACGCAGGCATGGATAAAATTCACCCAACAAGCATGGTTAACGGGAATTGGCCTTGACGGCCCGGCTCTCACGGCTAATCCAAACCCACCCCCACTTTCCATGACAAAAGCCGAGGATCGAGGCAACAGCATGGTCGCCAACACCACCATCACTTTTAAGAAACCTGCCGTTCCCGAAAAGGGAACCGCCGTCCTTTTGACCGGCAAAGAGCTCGCTCTTGGGCCTGTTGCAAGCTCGCTCGACGAGGCTGCCGGCTCGCGATTTGCGGTGGCGGCGAAAATCAAGGGCTACAAGGGCGCCCTGCGCAAGACGCTCGAACTCGTCGCTCCGTCCGGTGTCGATGTGGAACGAATCATCTTCGTCGGCCTCGGCGACGTCGATTCCGACATCGACTGGCTGCGCCTCGGCGGTGCGACGGCCAAGGCCTTGCCGGATGAGGGGGAGGTGACGGTCGTCCTGCAGGATGCGGAAGGCCGTGGCCCGAACGGCGAAGATGCGGCCGCCTTCGCTCTCGGCCTGGTGATGCGCCGCTACCGCTTCGACCGCTACAAGAGCCGCAAGGACGACGAAGATTCGCCTCGCGGGCCGATGACGGTCACGATCGGTGTCGACAACCCGGAGGCTGCAGAGGCGGCCTGGAAGGATGCTTCTGCCGTTGCCGAGGGCGTGGAACTTGCACGCAATCTCGTCAATGAGCCGGCCAATATCCTGGGTCCGGTCGAATTTGCCGACCGTCTCGGCGAACTCAAGGCAAAGGGGCTCGACGTCGATGTGCTCGACGAGAAGGCGCTGACAGACTTGAAGCTCAACGCGCTTTTGGGAGTGGCGCAGGGCTCGGTGCGTCCGCCGCGGGTCGTCATCCTGCGCTGGAATGGCGCTGGCGACGAGGCGCCGATCGCCTTCGTCGGCAAGGGCGTCGTCTTCGATACGGGCGGCATCTCCATCAAGCCGGCAGCCGGCATGGAAGACATGAAGGGCGATATGGGCGGCGCGGCAGCCGTCTCCGGCGTCATGCTGGCGCTCGCCGCCCGCAAGGCCAAGGTGAACGCCATCGGCATCGTCGGCATCGTGGAGAACATGCCCGACGGGAACGCGCAGCGGCCGGGCGATATCGTGACTTCGCTCTCCGGCCAGACGATCGAAGTGATCAACACCGATGCCGAAGGCCGGCTGGTGCTCGCCGATATCCTGACGCATGTGCAGAATGTCGCCAAGCCGAAGGCGATGATCGATCTGGCGACCTTGACCGGCGCCATCATCGTGGCACTCGGCCACCATTATGCCGGGCTCTTCTCCAACGACGATGCGCTCGCCTCGGCTCTGCTCGATGCCGGGCAGGCGACCGGGGAAAAGGTGTGGCGCATGCCGCTCGGCGAGGAATACGACAAGCTCATCGATTCCAAGAACGCCGATATGAAGAATGTCGGCGGGCGCTGGGGCGGTTCGATCACGGCCGCGCAATTCCTCAAGCGTTTCGTGGAAAACGACACGCCCTGGGCGCATCTCGACGTCGCGGGAACGGCGATGGGATCGCCTTCGAGCGACACCAACGATTCGTGGAGTTCGGGCTTCGGCGTCCGGCTTCTCGATCAGCTGGTGAAGTCGAGTTACGAAAAGGCCTGAGGCCCTGGGTGACGATGTGAGGGAGCGCCTTGCCTGAGATCCTCTTCTACCATCTGGAGACGAGGCCTCTCGACAGGGCGCTTCCGGACCTTTTGCAGCGCTCGCTCGATCGCGGCTGGCGGGCGGTCGTGCAGGCCGGCAGCGACGAGCGGCTGGCTTCTCTCGATGCGGCGCTCTGGACGTTCGATGACGCGTCGTTTCTGCCTCACGGAATGGCCGAAGACGGCCGTTCGGAAGATCAGCCGGTCTTCCTCACCACGACGCCGGAAAACCCGAACGGGGCGGCGATCCGATTTCTCCTCGATTGTGCCGAGGAGGGCGATTTTTCAGGCTATCAGCGTGTCGTCTATCTTTTCGAGGCAGCAAACGAGGCCACCATGCAGTGGGCTCGGCAGGCATGGAAACGTCTCAAGTCCGAAGGCGCCGAGATGACCTATTGGAAACAGGATTCCGACGGCCGCTGGAAGAAGCAGGGTTAAGCCGCGCAGCCGTCGAGGGCTTTCGCCCGTCAGCTGGTTTCGGCGCGCTCGTCTTGCGCAGCCGATGTCGCCAGATGCTCGCGCGGCTTCTGCGCTTCCTCTTTTGCCGCCTCCCAGTAGGAGACCATGCGCGCTGAAAGAGCGTTGGGGGATTCCGCACAAAGCTTGGCGCCGATATCGAGAGCGGCGGAGCGCAGCTCGCTCTGACGGCGGTCGAGGAGTGCGAGCAAAAGCTCCTGGACCTTCTTCTTGCCGAAGAGTTTCGGCTCCTCAAGCAGTGTGCCGCGATAGACTGCAAGATCGTGCTCGTCTCCGAGGATATCGGCGAGCGCCTTGGCTTCGGCCCGGCGCGCCTTCATCGGCTGCGGCCAGATCTCGCGCAGAAGCTTGAGATGCACCCAGTGATATTTGGCGCGCTTGCGCCAGTCGTGAAACACCGCTGAATCTTCAGAGGTCTGTGCCTTGCGGTAGCCTTTGTCGAGCCGCTTGTAGGTCTTCGCAAAACCCTCTGCGATCGTCTCGAAATCATCGGGGAAGGAAAGTTCGTCGAGCCGCTTTTCACCGGCATCGAGCGCTTTCATCGTGGCTTTGATGCGCTCGTCGAGATCGGTGACCTCGTCCGTCATTTCCGCCCGGCGGTCGTCCAGCCTCTGGCGTGTGCCGTAGAGAATGCCGTCTTCGATGCGGTCACCGAAATGGCTGGTGAGGGCGTCATGCGTCTCAAGGAGAGCGGTTGCGTCGCGGATGACGGAGAGCTCTCGTGCGATGTCGCGCCAGCGGGCATTCTCCTCCGCATAATCCTCTCCGAGGCCCGGCCGTGCGAGGCGCAAGAGACCACGAAGTTTCTTGAACCGTTTGCGCGCCAGATGCACCGCTTCGTGGCGATCCTCGGCCTCGTCGGACAGCTCGGCGCGCGCCCGCTCGATCTGTTCGGCGGCGGCGCGCTTCAGTTCTTCGGCAATGGACGCGGAGGGATTTAGAGAAAAGCTCATGACATCCATATGGGTGCGCACCCAGTGCGCCTCAAGTCATGTCCAGTCGTGATAAGGGTGCTGCGACAGAGAGGCATTGGTGTAGCGGCCGTCGCCGGTGACCTCTTCGCCCAACCATTCGGGATGTTCGAATTCCTGATCGGGATGGTCGAGCTCGATCTCTGCCACGACGAGGCCGGCATTGCGATCCTCGAAGACGTCGATTTCCCAAGCGAGATGACCGTGACGGATAATGTGGCGGGTCTTCTCGATCAGGCGTCCGGCGCATTTGGCGATCAGCTCCTCACCGTCTTCGAGCGGGATCGCGTATTCGTATTCGTCGCGGCTGATCGCCGCCTTGCCGCTCTTGATGGTGAGATAGGCCTTTTCGTCATCCACGATGCGAACGCGCAGGCTCGCCCGCTCGTCATTGCACAGATAGCCCTGCCGGATATGCCGGGTTTCGTTGACGGACTTCCGCCAGTCATCGCTGGCAAGAAGGAATTTGCGTTCAATTTCGAGTGCCATGTCTCTGCAAGCTCAAACGTGCCCTGGCGGTTCCCCGCTTTGACGATTCGTCGCGGCAAAATCTTGTCCACCGGTCGGATGCTTGTCGAATGGCTCGGAGCGAGGATGCGCCATTCGGTTGGAATTTCATTCGTGCGCCGGTTATGGAGCTAGGTAAATAAGCTTTATCGAACAAGGATCGGGATGATCGGCTTCGTTCCCGCCCCGCTCATGGGGTTCATTGTTGTCGTCGGGACGATAGCGATCGCTTTTGCGAGCTATTTTGTTGCGCGCACCTTGCTTTCCTCGCGCGGCCCGGAGGAATCGAAGGATCTCGCCGGTTCCGTAGTGATCCGGGTGTCGGCGCTGCACGGACTCATCCTGGCGCTGGTTTTCGCTCAAGAACTGGCGAATTTCGACCAGATCGGAGACGGGCTTTCGACAGAGGCGGCGCTGATCGGCGATGTCTTCCACGACCTCGAGCGCTTCGATGCCGACCTCACCAAAGAGGTGCGGGACGATCTTGCGACTTACACAAGGATCGTTCTCGACGAGGAGCTGCCGGCGCTGGCGGACGGCAAGCCTCTGCTTCGTAAGGCCTGGGAGAGCTGGGACGACGTCTATAATGCCATCCTCGATCTCGAGCCGCAGAATGTGCGCCAGACGGCTTTGAAGCCGATACTCATCAAAAATGTGGGGGAGGTGTCGCAGCTGCGGCTGAAGCGGGAGGAAGCCGCAGAGGACGGTGTGAACGGGCTTTTCATGCTGGCAGCGCTCCTCGGTGTCGCGCTGACGGCCGCCGCCTATTTCGCTTTTCCGCCCACTGTCCCTAACCTTTTGCTCCTGACGATCTTCGGCACGTATACGGGGCTGATCGTGTTTTTCGTCATCGCCTTCGCGTATCCCTATTCGGAGCCGGGGGAGGTGCGCCCGGTCGGGCTCCAAAAACTCTACGCTTCTGAGATGCAGGGACGTTTACCTGGTCAATCCTACCCATGAATGCAGCACTTGCCGGCTTTTCGCTCGGGCTCGGCCTCATTTTGGCGATCGGCGCGCAGAATGCCTTCGTGTTGCGCCAGGGCCTGGTGGGTCGCCACGTTTTCGCCGTCTGTCTCGTCTGTGCGCTTTCCGATGCGGTTCTGATCTCGGCCGGGGTCGCTGGCGCATCAGGCTTGATGAAGGTTTTGCCGTGGCTCGAGATGGTGATGCGCTATGGCGGCGCGTTGTTTCTCATTACCTATGCGCTGAAGAGCTTTTACTCCGCGCTGAAGCCGGGGCCAGGGCTGCAGCCACTGGATGCCAATGGACGGGGCCTCGGTGCGGCCGTGGCGACCTGTCTCGCCTTTACCTGGCTCAACCCGCATGTCTATCTCGATACGCTCGTGCTCCTCGGCTCGGTGTCCTCGCAATATGAGGGGGAGAGACCGGCCTTTGCTTTGGGCGCGGTGACGGCGTCCTTCTCATTCTTCTTCGCGCTCGGTTATGGCGCGCGCTTCCTGCGGCCGATCTTCGCCGATCCGCGCGCCTGGCGGGTGCTCGATCTTCTGATCGGCATCATCATGGGTGTGATCGCGGTGAGCCTCCTGCGGGGATGAGCGGCGAAGGGGCCGATGGCGAAACGCGGACGGCGGACATGAAAATGCGGGACGTAAAGTCCCGCATGGATTGAATGGTGAGGCGAGGAGCCCTGAAGAGGCTGTCACGCCTGTTCCGGGTTCGGCCCGCGCTACTTCTTGGCGTAGAGGCGGCACCAGCCCTTCGGTGAAATCGGCCCCTGCACGACCTGACAGGCGTCCGGCGCCTGGAAGTGCCGGCAGTTGTCGCATTCCTGCCGGCCCTTCGGCGTAGTCTGATAGCCGGCGATGCTCTGCTTGGCCTTGTTGGCGATTTGCGCATTCGCTGCACCCGTCCCGACCAGAGCCAAAGAGCCGGCTGCGATCGCGCAGGCCCCGAGAAGCTCGCGCCGGGACATGCCATTGTTCGATGTCTTTGAGTCGTCTCTCATTTTGGGTTTCCCTCCTTGGTTTTTCTTTGAATGTGCCCTGATGCGTCGTGTCGATGGCGCTGGGGGCTTTCCTCACCAGCGGTAGACCAGCGAGGCCATGACGGCGTGGACGTTGTAGTTGGTGTCCCAAAAGCCCATCGCGTAGCTCGTGGTCACGCCGTCCTCGATGAGATGCTGATAGGGCGTGTCGAGCTCGTCCTGCCAGTTGTCGACGAAGTTGCGTTCCCAGGAATATTTCAGCGTCAAAGTCAAATCGCCGTCGAGGCCAAGAATACCTCCCGCTTCCGGGTGATAATTCAACGCCGCGTCGAAGCGATTGTAGTTTGTCACCACGTCTGGGAAGGGCAGGCAGTTGGTGTCGCCCGGGCAAAGAGGCGTGGCGATCGGCGTGCGTGAGCTTGCGGTCGCGGTCCATTTGGAGACGCCGCGGGCGAAGCTGTCATAGAGCTCAAGGTCCAGAACGCCCGGGATGATCTCGATATTGGCGCCGGCGACAAGCGTGTGCACCTGTTCGGTCATCTTGCTGTCCCAGCCGCCGGTGACGAGGGCTGCGCCGCCGCCGGTGATGCTGGCGCCGACCATGTCACGGTCGAAATCCTCGTAGACATAGGCGGCCATCAGGTTGATGCCGGGGGTAGGCGAGAATGCCACCTCGATGCCACCGTCCCAGCTGTTGTCCTTCAAAAGCCCGTATTCCGGGATGGCGGGATCGGTCAGGTAATCGTCGAAGCGCAGGCCGAACGACGGCGTGATGACGAGATTTTCAAGGGCTTCGTATTCCAGCGAGACCTTCGCCTTGTGACGGTCCCGGTCGGCCATGTCATATTTGCGCACGCCCGGATCGGAATTGGTGCCGAGCGGAGCGCTCACCATGGCATCGAGCACTGGCCCCAGATCGTAGCTGTCGTAGCGGCGCTGCGAATACTGGTAGCTGGAACGCAGCTGCGCGCGATCCGTGATGCGGGCGTCGAGCGTGACCTTGCCCAGATATTCGTCGGTCACGTTGACGGAGCGCCTGTCACGGTCCCATCGCTCCCAACCGAACTCGCTGCCAAGCGTGATGCGGTTGGTCGCGAGCCAGCTCACCTCGGCGGAGGCGTTTTGCTTGGTGTATTGATAGGCGAGGGCTCTCAAGCCACCGGTTGCCGGTGTGGCCGTCGTTGAATCGCCCATGATGTACTGGTCGATCAGCCATTCGGGCGTGCGATTGTCGAGATCGTAATAGCGGTAGCGCAGCGTCGTGGAGACATCCTCGGCGATCTGCGTGCTGATCTTGTTGTTGATGAGGAGCGTGTTGATCTTCGCTCTGGCATCCGTGGTCGGCAGTGACAGCGCCGGGGCGTTCGGGTTGATCGTATACGGGATGAGCGTGTCGCTCTGCTCCATCGTCGTATAGGAGACCGTGCCCATGTAGCGGCTCTTCCAGGGCAGATCGATGCCGGTCGTGACGCCGAGCGAATAGGCTTCGTTGTCCGGCGCGAGGCTGACGCGGCCATATTGCGGAAAGGTGGTGCCGGGGACCTGGTAGTACGGATTCTGGAAGGTGAAGGAATCGTACTTGTTCTCGTAAGTCGAGGCGTGGCCCGTCACCGATACGTTGAAGCGACCTCCCCAAGGTGTCTTGGAAAAATACTCGCCGCTTGCCTTGAGGTTTTGCGTCACGTCGTCGACCGGACGGGGCACGTCGACGCGATGCACCTCGCCGGCGCCAAAGCCGTTCATCAAGATGCCGGCGGGCTGCGTTCCCTCGCGATGGTCGTTGAGGTAGCTCGCCTCAAATTCCCAATTCGGACTTGGCGTGTATGTCTGGTCATAATGGATGCGGCGGCGGTCGATGCCGATGTCGATCGGATGGACGGCACCCGAGATCGCCGCATCGTATTCTGACGGACTTGGCGGGCTCTCCGGAAACGACACGTCGGTCGACAGGAAGTCGGTGCCGACGCCCTGCCAGATGCTCTGCGCGGTCGTCGAGTAGAGATGCGGGATCTCGTCCCACATGAAGGTGCCGTTTAAAAGCCCGGTTCGCGACCAGTCGAAGATATAGCGGCCGTTGTTCTGGCCGACGTTTTCGGCCCGAACCTCGCCGGAATAGAGGCCGTCGCCCGATTGCCAGCCGAACATCACCTTTTCAAGGAGCAGGCCGGAAGGCACATCGCCATATTCCTCGAACTTGGCGGAGCTGTACCTTTGCGGCGACAGGATGCTCGGCGTGTCCCAGACGGTGGCGTGATCGGGCGCCTCGTCGATGAAGACGCGGACGCCCAATTCGATCTCGCCCCAGGTGACCGCCTCGGTGTCTTTGTCGTCCTGTGCCTTGGTTGCCTGCGGCAGCGCCGCGCCACCGGCGAGGAGCGCCATCGTGGCCAGCGTCAATCGGCGTTGAACCTTCATCGTTTCCTCCCCCCAGAGAAATGTCTTCAGGCCTTGGTGTGTGAGCGAAGCTCCTTGCGTGTCGTTGCTGTTCGGGTGGCTGCGGGGCGGTGCTTGCGAAACCTGCACGCACCCCGCGCCTCCCCCCCTAAGGCTAGCGGTGCCAGCGCCTTCCGGACGGGCTGTTGGAGCCATGGATGTTCGTGTGGCAGTTCTGGCAGGCGCTGTTGACCATGTAGCGGTTGGAGCTGATGCCGAGCGCGGGGTTGCCGAGATGGCGACCCGGCGTGTGGCAGCGCTGGCACAGCCGCGGCCGCATCACCGTCAGAAGATTGCGGTTCATGGAGCCGTGCGGTTCGTGGCAGTTGAGGCAGTTCTCGCGCACCGGCGGATGCTCGAACAGGAACGGCCCGCGCTTGTCGGCATGGCAGGTGTAGCAGACGTCGTTGACGGTCGCTTCCTTCAGCATCTTGTCGTGCGGACCGCCGTGTGGGTTGTGGCAGCTGCCGCAATCCATCTTGCCCTCGCGCATCGGCATGTGGGCGGTGCGCACCGAGTGGGCGCGGCGATCCTTGTGGCACTGAAAGCAGGTGTCCATGACGTTGCCCTTGGCCATCTGCATGCGGGGCGAGGTTCGACGCATCACCGTGTGGCAGCTGGTGCAGGCGACACCGCGGGTTTGGTGGACGGAGCCGCGCCAGTAGGTCCGATCGCCCTTTTCGTGGCAGGACAGGCAGATACCGTTGATGTCGGCCGCCGAGGAACGCGGGTCGTTCGCACGGAAGGAACGAATGACGCCGGTGCCGATGTCGTTGCGGCCGCCGCCGGCGTTGACATGCGAAGAGCCGGGTCCGTGGCAGCTCTCGCATTCCATCTTGCCGCCGACAGTGTGATGGCCGGTCTCCAGGAGGCGGCCCATCACCGTCAGCTTGAACTCGTCGAAGGAACCCGCATGGCAAAGGCGGCACGGCTCGGAGCCGACGTAATGGGCCCCGATCGCGGCACCGCTCCCCTTGACCTGCAGCACGTCCTGGCGCGGCAGGTCCTTCAGCGTGTCTTCACGCGAAAGAAGATCCATGGCCATTTGGGCGGTGTCTGCCGTCTGCGTTTTAGCGGAATCCGGGACGAATACCGCTGCAGCGAGCAAGACGATCGGAATCAGGAAAACAGCAATCGCTGGTCGCCGACCTGCCGATAAGGCAATAGAGATCGCGCGGCCTACACCGCTTCCAAGTATCATCGATTTCCCCCCTCATCTAGCGCTTGAGCGCTAGGGCAATTCTGTCCAGACTTATTTTATCTGCGAAAAAACATGCAAAAAGACACAGTTTATCCGCAGGCTTTTCTGGATAAGATTGCCGTTTCATTGCAGGTTAAGGGGCGTAGTTTGGAATTGTCAATTGTGAAATTAGAAAATTTGTATGTTCGCAAGTGCAAAATGGAGTTTCTTGGTTATGTCGCGTAGAAACTTTGATGAATTCTAAGAATATATATAAAGAGCTCTATGCCGTCAGCGCGTTGTGTTTGTTTCACAAGGGTTTGGCGGCGTGTGCGAGAGCGACTGAGCCTGCGAGGAGAGGCGTTTCTGGTGGCTCGTTTTCCCCCGGAGGGGGGGGCGGCGCGCAAAATTTCGGGCCACGAGATGGGGCAGGGTCGCGTCCGCGCCGCGCCGGGGCCGAACTCGCCCGATTTCACGCCTTCCTCGATCGCCGCCGTCGCCGCGCCGAGCGTTTCTTCAGAGAGTCCAAACACTTCGGTGTGGATGGCGAGCTTTCGGGAAAAGCGAGGCCAAAGGTCTCGCTCTCGGCAAGCGCGCTTGCCTCAAAAAATTGGATTCGGGCTCGGAATCGGCCGCTTAGGCCGCATCGGGCTCTCGGCCGAGCTCCTCCAGCATCGCGCCAAGTTCGATCCAGCGCTCTTCCAGGCGTTCCAGCATGGCCGCTTTTTCACCGCGCTTCTTGGCGAGCGTCGCGGCCTTTTCGGGCATGGCGCGATGCAGCGCGGTCGATGCGAGTTCCTCGTCCAGGGCTTCGATCTCGCTCGTGAAGACGTCGATCAGCCGCTCGCATTCCTTGAGCTTCTGGCGCAGGGGTGCCGAGGTGCGGCGTTTGTCGGCCTGTTTCTGGCGGCCGGCCGCCGGGGCCGCAGCGGTCTTTTCCGCTGCCGGCTTCTTCGCCGGACCTTCGAGCACTTCGCGGCGATAATCTTCGATGTCGCCGTCATAAGGGGCGACGGTGCCTTTCGAGGTCAGCCAGAGCCTGTCGACGGAGGCTTCGATCAAATGGCGATCATGGCTGATCAGAATCACTGCGCCGGAATAATCGTTGAGGGCATGGATGAGCGCCTCGCGGCTGTCGACGTCGAGATGGTTGGTCGGCTCGTCGAGGATGAGGAGATGCGGCCGGCCCAGCGTGGCGAGGCCCATCAACAGGCGCGCCTTTTCACCGCCGGAAAGATCCTTCGCCTTGGTGTCCATCTTCTGCGTGGCGAGCCCCATCTGCGCGACGCGGGCGCGAAGCTGCGGCTCTGAAAGGTCGGGGAGGCGCGCGCGGATATGCTCCACGGCCGACTGGCCCGGAATGAGCTCGTCGAGCTGGTGCTGAGCGAAAAAGCCGATCTTGAGCTTGTTGGAGCGCTTGAAGGTTCCGGCTTCGGCTTCGAGCTGGCCTGAAATCAGCTTGGCGAAGGTCGATTTGCCGTTGCCGTTGGCTCCGAGGAGCGCGATGCGATCATCGTCGTCGATCCTGAGGTTGAGGTTCGTCAGGATCGGGTGGCCCGGCTCGTAGCCGACCGAAACGCCCTCGAGCTGCAGGATCGGCGGGGCGGCGCGCTTTTCCGGATCCGGGAAGCGGAAGGGCAGGACCGTCTCGTCGGCGATGGTGGAGACCGGCTGCAGCTTGGCGAGAGCCTTCAGGCGCGACTGCGCCTGCCGCGCTTTCGACGCCTTGGCGCGGAAGCGGTCGACGAAAGCCTCCATGTGCTTGCGTTGCGCTTCCTGCTTGTCTTTGAGCTTGGCCTGCAGGGCCTGACGCTCGGCGCGCTGGCGCTCAAAACTGTCATAGCCGCCGGAATAGGTGGTGAGCTTCTGCTCCGACAGATGCACGATCATGCGCACGGCGTTGTTCAGGAGATCGCGGTCGTGCGAAATCAGGATCGCCGAATGCCGATAGCGGGCGATGTAGCGCTCCAGCCACAACGAGCCTTCAAGGTCGAGATAGTTCGTCGGTTCGTCGAGGAGGAGAAGGTCAGGCTCGGTGAAGAGAACCGCGGCGAGGGCCACGCGCATGCGCCAGCCGCCAGAGAATTCCGAGCAGGGCCGGTTCTGCGCCTCTTCGTCGAAGCCGAGGCCTTTCAGAATGCGCGCGGCGCGAGCCTCCGCCTCATGGGCGCCGATTTCGGCAAGGCGGGTGTGGATCTCGCCGATGCGCCCGCCTTCCTTGGCGGTTTCGGTTTCGGCCAGAAGCCGGCTGCGCTCTTCGTCGGCAGCAAGCACGGTTTCAATCAGTGTTTCCGGGCCGCCCGGCGCTTCCTGCAGCACGCGGCCGATGCGGGCGCGCTTGGGAAGGATGATTTCGCCCTCGTCGGGGGCGATGTCGCCCGCAATGGCACGAAAGAGCGTGGTCTTGCCGGCACCATTCTTGCCGACGAAGCCCACCTTCGAGCCCGCGGGAAGGTTGAGGCTCGCCTTGTCGATGAGGGTGCGTCCGGCAATGCGGAGCGTGATGTTTGAAAGCTGCAGCATGCCGAGGGCATAGAGGCTCCGCTGGGCGGAAGGCAAGCGGTTCGCGTCACGCGCGCTCTTGGCGCTTGCAATGCGCATGAGCGGCGGCTACCGCCGTTGCATGTCACACGATCCTTTCCCTGCTTACCGTTTCTCTCGCGCGCTTCTGCGCGAGCCGGCGGCAAGCGTCGTTTGCGGTCTGCGTGCGGTCGACCGCGGCGATCCGAGCCTTGAACTTTTCCATCTCGAGCATGCCGCCTATCGGGCCATCCTCGAGAATGCGGGAGTTGAGACGCATCTCCTGCCGGCGCTTTCCGACTGGCCGGATTCCGTCTTCATCGAGGATCCCGCGATGGTGCTGCCGGAAGGCGCCATTCTCTTCCGGATGGCGGCGCCGAGCCGTGCCGGCGAGCCGGACACGGTGCGCGAGGCGCTTGAGGCGTTCGTGCCGGTGACGCCGCTCGACAACGGGCATGTGGACGGCGGCGACATCCTCGTCACCGGGCCCAAGATCTTTGCGGGCCTTTCCAAGCGCACGGACAGGGAAGGGCTCGATGCGATGGGGGCGATCGTGTCCGGCTGGGGCTATGAGCTCGTCGGCGTCGACATGCCGGAGGGGCTTCTGCACCTGAAGACCGGTTGCGCGCTTCTCGACGAAGAGACGATCCTAGCGGTTGAGCCGCTCAAGGAGACGTTTTCAGATTTCCGCGTCCTGACGTTGCCGGAAGGCGAGGAGGCGGCGGCAAACGCCATCCGCGTCAACGATATCGTGCTTCTCGCTGCCGGTTATCCGCGTACCGAGGAGCTGTTGAACCGCTGGGGCTACAATGTGCGCACCACGAAGGTGAGCCAGGCGCAGCTTCTCGACGGCGGGCTGTCCTGTCTGTCGATCCGGTTCTGAGGTTCCGGGCGCTCAGCGCCCGGAATATTCTCGCGCCCGGATAATCTCAGCGCCCGGCGCGTTTCAGAGCCAAGAGGCCGAGATAGTGCTGCGCCACCGTGGAGGCGGCGATCGCCGTGATGTCGGCGTGGTCGTAGGGCGGTGAGACCTCCACGACGTCGCCGCCGACAAAGTTCACGGTCTTGAGGCCGGCGAGCGTCATCAAGGCCTGGGCGGAGCTCGGTCCGCCGGAGACTGGCGTGCCGGTGCCCGGCGCAAAGGCCGGGTCGAGGCAGTCGATGTCGAAGGTGAGATAAGCGGGCTGGTCGCCGACGCGCTCGGCGATGCGATCCGCCGTTTCGTCGGCATGCATGCGCTGCCAGTCATAGGCGGAGATGATCTCGATGCCGCAGGTCTCCGGCGCATGCGTGCGGATGCCGATCTGGATCGATCTTTCGGGGTCGATGATGCCTTCGCGCACGGCGCGCAGCACGAACGAACCATGCGAGAGTTTCGAGCCGTCGTCGTCCCAGGTGTCCTGGTGGGCATCGAACTGGATGAGGGCGAGCGGTCCGTGGCGTTTGGCATGCGCCTTCAGGAGCGGCCAGGTGGAATAGTGATCGCCACCGAGGGTGAAGAGATGCACGCCCGCCGACAGGATCGTCTCGATCTCCGCCTCGATCGCGGCCGTGAGCTTCTCCGGATGATGCAGTGGCAGATCGACATCGCCGTAATCGACGACGGCGAGATTTTCGAAAATATCGATGCCCCACGGATATTGCGGATCGCCGTCGAAGATCGCCGAGGCGCGACGGATCGCCTGCGGGCCGAAACGGGCGCCCGGACGGTTCGTCACGGTGATGTCGAGCGGTATACCGAGGATGGCGACATCGACATTCGTGAGGTCGCGCGAATACTTCCGCCGCATGAAGGAGAGGGCGCCGGCGTAGGTCGGGTCGGCAGCGCCGCCTTTCAGGTCCGTGGCGCGGAAGGCGTGGTCGATTGAAGGCTTCTCAGACATGGCTCGCCTCTAGCAGGTGTGGGCGCCGGAAACCAGCGGCGGCGCCGCCAAGAGAGAGGAAACCGGAAACGGAAGCTTTGTTTCGGTCCAACGCGGGATGTCCGTCCGACTATTCGGCGGGGCCGTGGCGATGGCGCAGCTCTGCCTCGCGCCGGTCGAGCCGGCGGCCCCAGACCCAAAAAACGAACAGGCCAACAAACCCAAAAATGACGGCCGCAATCGGCGGCCAGAGCGGGAGATCAGACACTTCCTTCCTCCGCAGGCATCAGCCGGATCACGCTCTGCGCGACCATGTGTAATGTAATGCTTAGGGCGATCCAGGACCAGCGAATGGTAGGACTTGGGTCGTGCGCTATTAAAGGCTGGATCAGCCCGCCGCCGAAGATGACAAGACCGATTGCGTTCACCGTCGACGAGAACAGTTTTACATGCTCGTTGAAGCGCTTCGCCTGAAGCTTCATCTGGGTTTCTGCGCTCACCGGTTCGCCCCCTGAACCTGCTCCATCGGTGAATAACAGGCGAGGGGAAGTCTTCACAACAAAAAGGGCGGGTCCGAAGACCCGCCCTTTGAGAACCCAAAAGAGAAACGCCGATTAGCGCTTGGAGAACTGGAACGAACGACGTGCCTTGGCGCGGCCGTACTTCTTGCGCTCGACCACGCGGGAGTCGCGGGTGAGGAAGCCGACCTTCTTCAGAATGGCGCGCAGCTCCGGCTCATAATACGTGAGCGCCTTGGAGATGCCGTGACGCAGTGCGCCCGCCTGGCCCGACAGGCCGCCGCCGGAGACGGTCGCCATGATGTCGTACTGGCCGTTGCGGTCGGCGACGAGGATCGGCTGCTCGATGATCATCTGCAGCACCGGACGACCGAAGTAATCCGTGTAGTCCTTGTCGTTGACGGTGATGCGGCCGGAACCCGGCTTCACCCAGACGCGAGCGACGGCGTCCTTGCGCTTGCCGGTGGCATAGGCGCGGCCGAATTCGTCCAGCTTCTGGACATGGACGGGAGCCTCCGGCTGGGCCGCAGCCTCGGTACCGGCGAGCTCCGAGAGGTCTTGAAGCGTTTCAGCCATTTAGAAAACCCTCACATTTTTCTTGGAGAGGGTGGCGACGTCGAGCGTCTCCGGCTGCTGGGCGGCATGGGGATGCTCCGGCCCTGCATAGACCCTCAGATTCTTCAGCTGCTGGCGCCCGAGCGGGCCGCTCGGAAGCATGCGCTCCACGGCCTTCTCCACGACGCGTTCCGGGAAACGACCTTCGATCAATTTGCGCGCGGTGCGCTCCTTGATGCCGCCCGGATAACCCGTGTGCCAATAGTACTTCTTCTGGTCGAGCTTCTTGCCGGTGAAAACGACCTTGTCGGCGTTGATCACCACGACATTGTCGCCGTCGTCCATATGCGGCGTGTAGCTCGGCTTGTGCTTGCCGCGGAGATGCATCGCGACGATGGTCGCCAGACGACCGACGACCAGGCCGTCGCCGTCAATGACGATCCACTTCTTCTCGATGTCCGCCGCTTTTGCGGAATAGGTTTTCATCTTCGTCCTCTTTCGGGGAACCTCAGCAATGAGGTAAGGGCGACCTCAGCCGGCCGGTGAGCCGATGGCTGGCGCCCGATCGCGCGGCAGATAGGCGGAGAGGCCCGTCATTGTCAAGCGCTACTGGAGAAAAAGCCCAAAAATCAGAAGCTTGCGGAGGTGGTATTATAATACCCTAAGTGCGATCCGGAGGAATCGAATAGGTGGCGGTGGCATGTGCGACAAGAGCGTCGTCGTCGGGTGGGGCGATTGCGATCTCGGTCACGGCAAGTCGTTTGCCGAGCTTCAGAATCCGGCACGTGCCGAGGAGTGCGCCGGGTGACGGCATGCGCAGGAAATTGATCGAAAGGTTGGTCGTGACGGCGAGCGCGACAGGGCCGATATGGGCGAGAATTGCGGCATAGGCGGCCAGATCGGCGAGCGAAAAAAGTGTCGGACCGGACACCGTGCCGCCCGGTCTTAGGTGGGCTTCCGACGCGTCGAGGCGCATCACCGCTTCCCCCGGCGCGACTTTGACGACCGTAAAGGCGCGCCCATGCAGATGGATCTGCGGGAATTCCTTTTCCAGGAAGGCTTCGACCTCCGCTTCGTTCATCACTGGCGCAAAATTCATTCTTCCTCCCCTTCCACGTCTTCTTTGCAGAAGGAGAGTAGGTCACGACAGCGGGCCTGCGCCAGCGCGGCGAGACATTTGATGGAAGCCAGGCCGAGATCCGGGCGGGACCGGCCCTGTCGTGCAGGCAAGATCGATCACAGGCTCACCTGGATGGCGAGCCAAGGCTTGCCGTGGCGTTTGCGTAGGCCAGATGAAGAGGCATGAGCCAGCTTTCCTATTCCGACGAATTCATCCGCTCCATCCTCAAGGACACAAAGACGATTGCTGTCGTCGGCGCCTCGCCGAAGGCGGTGCGGCCGAGCTACGGCGTCAGTCAGTTCCTGATCCGTCAGGGCTACGAGATCTATCCGATCAATCCCGGCGAGCCGGACGAGACGATCGAAGGGCGGGAGTTTCTGCCGTCACTCGCCGATGTGCCAGTGGCGATCGATATGGTCGATGTCTTCCGCCGCTCGGAGGCTGTCTGTGGTGTCGTCGACGAGATCCTGAAACTTCAGCCGCTGCCGAAGGTGATCTGGATGCAGCTCGGGGTGCGCGACGATGAGGCGGCCGCGCGCGCCGAGGCGGCCGGGATCAAGGTCGTGATGGACCGCTGTCCGAAAATCGAGTGGCCGCGTTTGCTCGGCTGAGGCTCTTCTCTATGGGGCGCGATCAGCCGCGGTCTTCGGCAAGGTCGAGGAGGGCTGCGCCTTCCGAGCGATAATAGACCTTTGCGATCGGCGTCATGCCGACGCGTACGTAGAAGCGCTGCGCCGCCTCGTTGTCGCCCGCCGTCGTCAGGTCGAGCCTGGCCCCGCCTTCCGCCAGAGCAACGCGAGCGGCTTCTCGCAGCAAAGCCTCGCCGATGCGCCGCCCGCGCGCGGAGGCGGCAACGTAGAGTTCCTTCAACAGCCATGCCGGCAGCATGTGCGGGCCCGGAAAGACCTCGTAGAGGCAGGCAAGGCCCAGCGCCTCGTCTTCGAAGGCGCCGAGGATGGCGCGGCCGGGCATGGGCTTCAGGGCCGCGAGAAGTCGCGGCCGCGCCGTCTCGGCGTTGATGGCGGCTCCCCCTTCGTAATGGTGCTGCATTTCCACGAAGAGTGGGAGAAGCGTGTCGGTGTCGGTTTCCTCGGCACGGCGGATGGTAACGGTCATCTTTTGCTCCCAAGCCCCGGATTTCGGCTGCCTTAGCAACATTTCCTCTTTGCGGCAGTCTCTCACAGAAAATCCGTCCTTTGCTCCGCCTGCCGCTTGCCGCTAAATCGGCTGACCGCGATCAACGAGAACGAAACGGGGAAGATCATGTCCGAAGACCGCACGCCCGGCTTTCACACACTTGCCATTCATGCCGGGGCGCAGCCGGATCCCACCACGCATGCGCGCACGACGCCGATCTACCAGACGACCTCCTATGTCTTCGACGATGCCGAACACGCCGCCAATCTCTTCGGGTTGAAGGCCTTCGGCAACATCTACACCCGCATCATGAACCCGACGACGGCAGTGCTGGAAGAGCGCGTCGCCGCGCTCGAGGGCGGCACGGCCGCGCTGGCCGTCGCTTCCGGCCATGCCGCGCAGATGCTCGTCATGCACACCTTGATGCAGCCGGGCGATGAGATCGTCGCGGCGAAGAAGCTCTACGGCGGCTCCATCAACCAGTTCGGCTTTTCCTTCCAGAATTTCGGCTGGAAGGTGAAATGGGCCGACACCGACAATCTGCAGAGTTTTGAAGAGGCGATCACGCCGCGCACGAAGGCGATCTTCATCGAAT
The DNA here is from genome assembly GCF_030813515.1 of Rhodopseudomonas julia. Taxonomy (NCBI): domain Bacteria; kingdom Pseudomonadati; phylum Pseudomonadota; class Alphaproteobacteria; order Hyphomicrobiales; family Nitrobacteraceae; genus Rhodopseudomonas; species Rhodopseudomonas julia. The sequence continues at coordinate 668,535 of NZ_JAUSUK010000002.1, forward strand.
CGATCGCCAATCCGGGCGGCGTCGTCACCGATATCGAGGCGATCTCGGCGATCGCCAAACGGGCCGGCGTGCCGCTCGTCGTCGACAACACGCTGGCGAGCCCGTATCTCTGCCGGCCGATCGAACACGGCGCCGACATCGTCGTGCATTCGCTGACGAAGTTCATGGGCGGCCACGGCAATTCGATGGGCGGCGTGATCGTCGATGCCGGCACCTTCAACTGGTCGCGCGAAGGGCGCTACCCGATGCTGTCGGAGCCGCGGCCGGAATATCACGGCCTCGTCCTGCACGAGACGTTCGGCAATTTCGCCTTCGCCATCGCCTGCCGCGTGCTCGGCCTGAGAGACCTTGGACCGGCGCTGTCGCCCTTCAATGCCTTCCTGATTTTGACCGGCATCGAGACGCTGCCGCTCAGGATGCAGCGCCATTGCGACAACGCGCTCAAGGTGGCGGAATGGCTTTCGGGTCGGCCGGAGGTGTCCTGGGTCTCCTATGCCGGCCTGCCGGGCGACCGCTATCACAATCTGCAGAAGAAATACGCGCCGAAAGGGGCGGGTGCCGTGCTCACCTTCGGGCTCGAAGGCGGTTACGATGCGGGCGTGAAGCTCGTCGAAAGCGTGAAGCTCTTCTCGCATCTCGCCAATATCGGCGATACGCGCTCGCTCATCATCCATCCGGCCTCGACGACGCACAGCCAGCTCACCGAAGAACAGCTTCGCGCGGCGGGCGCCGGCTCCGATACGGTGCGCCTGTCGATCGGGATCGAGGATGTCGAAGATATCATCGCCGACCTTGAGCAGGGGTTGAAGTAGAGCCTCCAAGCTCTTCTTCGTAGAATCAAAAAGGGCGAGGCCGCGGCCTCGCCCTTTGCATGTCTGGAGAGCCGTCTGGCGTCAGCCGACGATCTCGTTGCCGGCGAAGAACTGGGCGATCTCGACGGCGGCCGTCTCCGGCGCGTCGGAGCCGTGCACGGAATTCTCGCCGACCGATTGCGCATGCGCCTTGCGGATGGTGCCTTCGGCGGCGTTCTCCGGATTGGTGGCGCCCATGACCTCACGGTATTTGGCGATCGCGCCTTCGCCTTCCAGAACCTGGACGACGACCGGGCCCGAAATCATGAAGTCGACGAGCTCGCCGAAGAACGGGCGTTCCTTGTGCACGGCGTAGAAGGTCTCCGCCTGCTCGCGGGTCATCTTCACGCGCTTCTGAGCGACGATCCTGAGGCCGGCAGCCTCGATCATGGCGTTGATCGCGCCGGTGAGGTTGCGGGCGGTGGCATCGGGTTTGATGATCGAAAAGGTGCGTTCTAGCGCCATCGGTGCATGTCCTTGCGGGGTTCGAAAAGGAGAAAGGAAGCGGCTCTATAGCCTTGCCGCGCGCTCCGCTCAACCGGTGGCCGAAACGGGGCTTTCGCTCAAGCCGGCATGCCATCCGGCAATCTGTGCCGCAAGGTCGCGAAACTGTGCCGCGCCCGGATGGCTCGCACGCCAGGCCAGCCCGATCTGACGCTTGGGTGCCGGCTCGGCAAAGGGAAGAAGGCGAACGCGGCGGCTCTCAAGCCCGTTCGAGGACGTGAAGAGGGCCGGCAACAGCGAAACGCCGCCGCCCGTTTCGACGAGCTCGATGATGGTGGTGAGGTTGGTGACGCTAAGCTGCTCGGTATCCGGCGGAATGCGGCAGAAGGAGAGGATCTGGTCGCGCAGGCAATGACCTTCCTCGAGCAGGATCATCTCCACATCTTCGAGCGCGGCCATGTCGGCGCTTTGCTTGCGCCCGAGAGGGCTGTCGGCGGCGACGGCGAGATAGAAGGGATCGTTGAAGAGGGGCGCCGCTTCGAGCCGCGGCTCACCGGTCGGAAGGCTGATGATGACGCAGTCGAGCCGGTCGGCGAGAAGCTCGCGCATCAAGGTTTCGGTGATCGTCTCGCGCAGGCGGAGTTTCAGCTCCGGCAGGTTGTCTTTCATGAAGGGGAGAAGGCGCGGCAGAAGATACGGTCCGACCGAGGGGATGATGCCGAGGCGCATTTCGCCCGACAGCGGACCGCGGTAGCGTTCAGACAGGCCTTCGATGGCGCGCACCTCTGCGAGGACCGAAGCGGCACGCTCCACGACCTCTTTCCCGAAGCCCGTCAGGCGCGCGCCAGAGGACAATCTCTCGACGAGATCGAGGCCGAGTTGCTCTTCGAGCTCGCGGATCTGTGCCGACAGGGCCGGCTGCGTGACGCCGACGCGTCCGGCGGCCCGGCCGAAGTGCTCAGTCTCTGAAAGTGCTTGCAGGTAGCGCAATTGGCGAAGGGTGATCATCGATAGGGAAATCTAATCGGCGTTGTTTGGATTAAGCATTGGACATTATGACGATCCGGGTTCATAAGAACAGTTAAAATCTGCAAGCTCCAGGAAGGCGAACCAGGCTAAGACCCGAATGCCTGATCGATCGATGGAGCAGGCCGAAGATTTCAGCCGAATAAGGCTCTTCACGCCCCCCGAAGAGCCCTTGGCCGCGGAGAGCAATCTCCGCGGCCTTCTTTTTAGGCTACAGGCGGTGCCGTCTTTCCCCGTTTGTCGATGCGCTCGGCGATCAGGCGCGCGAGACTTGGGCCGACCAGCAAGACCGCGATGAAGCGGGCGATCTGCATGGCCATGACGAAGGGCATATCGACGTCGGTCGAGGCCGCGATGATGGCGACGGAATCGGCGCCGCCCGGGCTGGTGGCGAGATAGGCCGTGAGAGGGTCGATGCCTGTTGCCAGCGACAAGACAAAGGCGAAGAGCCCGCAGATGACGATCAGCGCGACGATCGCTGTGATCAGCCAGGGAAGGGCGCGCAGGGCGTAGAGCAGAAGAGGCCGCGTAAAGCGCAGGCCGATCCCCCATCCGACGAGAAAATAGCTGATGGCGAGAAGCCAGGGTGGCAGCTCGATCTGAAGGAGGCCGAAATCCTGCAGGAGGACACCGAAGAGCATCGACAGGATGAGGCCGCCCGCCGGGATGTTGAAGGCGAGCGCGAGGCCGGCGCTGACGACAGCCAAGGCGAGGGTTTCGCCAAAAGCCAGCCAATGGATTGCTGGAAACCAGACTTTTCCCGCAAGCGCGGCCTCAGCCGCCTGCGGCACCCAGATTTCCGCCACCAGAGACGCGACGACGACGACGCAGACGACCCGCAGATATTGCATGAAGGCGACGAGGCGGGAGTCGGCGCCATAGGCATCCGCCATCAGCACCATGGCTGTCGCGGCTCCTGGAAATGCGCCCCAGATCGCCGTGGTGCCGGGAAGGATCCTGAACCATGTAAGTGCTGCACCGAGCGCGACGCTTGCGCCAACCACCGCAATGAGCGTCACCAGAAAGACCGGCCAATTGAAGAGCATCTCGCGCAAAAGCGGCGGCGTGATGCTGGTGGCGATCAGACATCCGATGGCGCCTTGCGCGAGATAGAAGGCGGTGCGCGGGACGTTGAGATTGGCCCCCGCCGCCGCCAGGAAAATGGCGCCCGCCATCGCCCCCATCAAAACGCCGGCGGCAAGATCAAGGCTCTCCAGGCCGGCCGCGAAGACGAGAGAGAGGACGAGGAGCGCCAGCCATTGAGCCGAGGGCGGCCACCCCGCGAGGTGGAGAAATCGGGACTGACTGGAGCGCTCTGGCATGAAGGGTCCGGCCTTGGCAGCGCCTGGAGGGGAAGGCGCGAAAGGGGAAGCGGCGGGGTCGTATGCTTCTGAATAGAGTGGGGTATTGCGGGCTATTTCAAGACCCGCGGGTTTCTTTGGTGTCGATCGCGCATGCAAGGAGCCTCGGCGAGGCTTGTGCGCTCAGCCGTCCAGGTCGCGGACGAGATCGGCGATCAAATCGGCGGCCGGAAGAGCCCGGGCAAGCGGGGCGCCCTGGCCGGCCCAATATGCGCCGAAGCTTGTGTCTCCGGCCGCTTTCGCGGCAGCATTGAGCGCCTTTCCGGCGTCGTAGGCGATCGGATAATCTGGGATCTCTTCCGGAGCGATGGTCTCGCCAAGCCTTGTGAAAGCGTTGGCCATGGAGCGCGCGGGGCGACCCGAAATGGCACGCGTCATGACGGTGTGATGGGATTTGTCGCTCAGAAGCGCTGCCCGATAGGCGGCGTCGGCAGATGATTCCGGACAGGCGATGAAGGCGGTTCCAAGCTGTGCCGCCGCGGCACCCAGTGCCAAGACCGCGCGGATGCCCGCACTGTCCATGATGCCGCCGGCCGCGACGATGGGAACATCGAGCGCGTCGACAAGCTGGCGCGTGAGGACGGAGGTCGGCAGGCATTCGTCTTCGCCGTCCGCATCGAAGATGCCGCGATGACCGCCCGCCTCGTAGCCCTGGGCCACGATCACGTCGATGCCGGCCGCCACCGCGGATTGTGCCTCCGGCAGGCAGGTAGCTGAGGAGAAGAGCAGAATACCTGCGTCTTTCAGTGCGGTGATGAATTGCGCCGGGGGCAGGCCGAAATGAAAGCTGACGACAGCCGGCCGCTCCTCCACGAGCATGGCGAGGAGGTCGGGATTTGCGGCAAAGCTCGGATAGACCGCGCGCAGCGCCCGCGGCGGTTCGGCGCCGAAGCGGTGGAATTCTCGCCTCAGACGATCGACCCAGCCGCTTTCGCGTGCTGGATCGGCACGCGCGGGCCGATGGCAGAAGACGTTGACATTGAAGGAAGCGCCGGTGGCGGCGCGCGTTTCGCCGATCATCTGCTGGGCGGTTTCCCGGTCGGCGGCGCCGATGCCGAGCGAGCCGAGGCCGCCGGCATTCGAGACGGCAGCCGCCATAGCGGGCGTGGAAACACCCGCCATCGGCGCCTGAATGATCGGCCATCTGAGGCCGAGCTGATCTTTCAGGCGAGGGTCGGTGACGTGCGGCATGGATAGCAGGGTTGTTCGTCTTTTCTCGAAGTCCGGCAATCTCAGGCTTCGATAAGCTCCTCATCGATTGCGATCTCGCGCATGATGGAGAAGAGCCGCTCGCCTTGAAGCCGCGCTTCTTCGAAGCCGGTCTTGTCGGCGAGATCTGCAAAGAGGTTCTGGCCTCTGCGAGACCTGCCGATAAAAGCCATCGACCAGTTCGGAAAGGCGCGTTCCGGCACGGGAAAGAAAAAGAGCACGTGCACGTCGCTGTGGCGAGGATCGCGCTGGATGCGTTCGAACCCCTTTTCGATCGCAGATCTGCGCCCCTCGAGGACTTGCGCAAAGACGCCGGAGTTGAAGATCAACGCTCCGGTGAGTTCGTCTGCGGTATTGTTGATTTGAGAAATTTCTAAAATGGCCGCTATTTCCCGGCTGACGACATCATCGGAGCCTTCGATGCGGTTGCGGCTGTAATAGACGAGACGATAAAGGTCTTTATTGTCCGCTGTCATTCGCTTTCAGCTAAGCCGGCGTTTCCTTCGGATTGATCGGTCCACATGTTGAAGCTTCGCATCGCCTCCTCGGCCAGAAAAGCTCCAATGCGCTCAGGAGGCAACGGATAGCTGACGAGAAAACCCTGCGCCGCCGTGCAACCGGAAGCGATAATCCGCCGCCATTGTTCCTGCGATTCCACACCTTCTGCAAGAGTCATCATGCCGAGGCTTCGCCCGAGTGCGGCGATTGCGCTGACAATTGCATTACAGCTTGAATCTTGAGGATCGGCGCGGACGAAGGACTGATCGATCTTGATCTTATCGAAGGGGAAACTGCGCAGATACGACAGCGACGAATAGCCCGTGCCGAAATCATCCATGGAGACACGCACGCCCATCTTGCGGGCGAGATGCAGTGTCTCCAAAGCCGCCGGATGATCGGCGATGAGGGCGCTCTCCGTGATCTCCAGTTCCAGACGGTGCGCGGGAAGCTCCGAGGACTTAAGGGCCTGTTTGAGCGTATCGGCGAAGTTGGGCATGCCGATCTGGATGGCCGAGACATTGACGGCAACGGTGAGCGGCTCCTGCCAGCCCGCGGCTTCGTGGCAGGCCGTGCGCAGAACCCATTCTCCGATCGGGACGATCAACCGCAATTCTTCAGCGATTGGAATAAACTCCGCCGGCGACACGGAACCGCGTGTCGGGTGATTCCAGCGCAAGAGGGCTTCGAAACCGCTGGTACGGCCTGAAGCGAGATCGCGCTGGGGCTGATAGACCAGCGAGAACTGGCGCAGGCCGAGCGCGCGGCGCAGATCGGTCTCCAGCTCGCGGCGGGCCTGCATCTGTCGGTCCATTTCCGGCTCGAAGAAGCAATAGCTCCGGCTTCCAGTGCTGCGGCTGCGGCGCAGGGCAAGGTGGGCGTTCTTCACAACGTCGTTGGGAGAAGTCCCATCGGTCGGCAGAAGCGCAATGCCGATGCTGACGTCGATGTCGATCAAATGCCCGTTGATGAGATAGGAGCGAGCCAGGAGATCGACGAGACGCTTCGCCAGTCTGTGGGCCGATGCCGGTTGCGGCACCTTTCGCTGCAACACGACGAACTCGTCGCCTCCAAGCCGGGCGGCGAGATCGTCTTCTCCGAGAGCCGATCGGAGGCGCTCTGCCACCAGCGCGAGAAGCGCGTCGCCGTAGGACTGTCCCAGGGATTCGTTGATGGTCTTGAAGCGCTCCAGGTCGATGGCGATGACGGCTGCCGTGCCCAAACCCTGCTCGCCAGACGACAGCTCGGTCGTCAGAGCCTCGCGTATGGCAAGTCGGTTCCCGAGACCCGTGATCGGGTCTGTTCGGGCGATCTTTGCGGCCCTGGCAATCTCCGCCATGCGCTCCGACGTGTCCTGGGCGACGACGAGCCAGCCATCCGGGAGCTGTTTGCGCTCCAGCACATAGGTCCGACCATCATCGGCCTCGAATGAGCGACTTTCGCCTGACGCGAGGAGCGCTGAGGCTTCGAGGCGGATCCGCTCGCAATTTTGCGGAAAGCTCCGGTCGAAGGCGGAATTGGTGATCGTCAGTCGGCCGTCAAGGTCGAAAACGGCAAGCGCGCAGGGAATGTTGTTCAGGACGCTCAATGCCAGTTCGCCGCCTTCGCGGTCAGCGGGCCTGGTACAGTCGTCTGATCGTGAAAGGGCGGGCATGAAGGGGCACGATCCGGAGGGATGGAGTTTCTCAGAAAAGGTGTTCCTGCGGGAACGTTGCCTGAAGCTGGAGAGATCAAAATTCGTGTGCTTCAAGGTAAACGAAGTCTGAAACTCCTCCTGGCCCTTTTTTACCGCGGGTCGTTTTCCTGCGCCTGGAATGCCTCTTTGGTGTTTTCTGCGCTTCGTCTTTGCAGGTGGCGAACAGCACTTTCTGGTGTGCGACCGAAGCGCGTCTGCGGCGGGCGGACGCCGTGGGTGAAAAGTGTTCGGCGGATCGCGGGTGAGGTGCCGGTGATGAAGAGTTCGACACCCGCCTGGTGCGCCTTGCGCGCCGCCCCGGCGATGGTGTTCGCCGCCGTGGAATCGAGCACCGGCACGGCCGAAAAATCGAGGACGAGCGCCTTGCGCTGATCGGCGATGCGGTCGAGGACGGCGCCGACGGTCGATGCCGCGCCGAAGAAGAAGGCGCCCGAGATGCGATAGACGACGATGTCGGGATCGGTGACCAAGCTCGGATCGTAGGGAACGCGCTCGCGGGCGCTGTCGGCCACATCCGGATCGATGAGCGGCGTCTGGTATTCCACGGTGATCGTTTGGGCCATGCGGTTGATGAACAGCATGGCGCCGAGTGCGAAGCCGACCACGATACCTTCGGTGAGATCGCGGAAGACGGTGAGAAGAAATGTCGCCAGGAGAACGAGGGCATCGCCGCGGGAAGATCTGATCAGCGCCGCGAAAGCGTGCTTTTCAATCATGTTCCAAGCGACGACGACGAGCACACCGGCGAGGGCTGGCAACGGGATATAGGCCGCAAGCGGGGCCGCCAGCAGCATGAAGAGAAGCAGAAAGACGGAATGCGCCATGCCGGCGATGGGACCGCGCGCGCCGGCGCGGACATTGGTGGCCGTGCGGGCGATCGTCCCGGTCGCTGGAACGCCGCCGAAGAGCGCGGAGAAGATATTGGCCGTGCCCTGCGCGGCAAGCTCGCAATTGGAGCGGTGGCGGCGCCCCGTCATGCCGTCTGCGACGACGGCGGAGAGAAGCGATTCGATCGCGCCGAGAAGCGAGAAGGCGAGGGCGCTCGGCAGCACGGCCTGGATTTTCTCGATGGATAGAGGTGGCAGGGCAGGCATCGGCAGCGTGCGCGGAATGCCGCCGAAGCGGCTGCCGATGGTTTCGACGGGAAGGCCGATGGCGAGTGCCAGAAGCGATGCGATGACCACCGCCATGAGCATGCCTGGCCAGCCGGGCCGCCACCGCTTCGCCAGAACGATGATGGCAACCGTCACCACGGCGAGAAGGAGTGCGGCGGGGCTCGCCGTCGGCACTGCGGCTGCAAGGACTTCGAGCTTGTCGAGGATCGGTCCGGGCTCCGGGCCGGCGAGCGTGAGGCCCAGAAAATCCTTCAACTGGCTCGTGAAGATGATGATGCCGATGCCGGCGGTGAATCCGACCGTGACCGGATAGGGAATGAACTTGATGTAAGTGCCCAGGCGCAGAAAACCGGCGATGACGAGGAAGATGCCGGAAATGAGCGTGGCCAGAAGGAGCCCGTCGATGCCGTGCAGTTGCACCGTCGTGGCGACGAGAACGATGAAGGCTCCGGCCGGGCCGCCGATCTGAAAGCGGCTGCCGCCGAGCATCGAAATGAGGAAGCCCCCGACGATCGCCGTGTAGAGCCCGCGATCGGGCGTGACACCGCAGGCAATGGCAATCGCCATAGAGAGGGGGAGGGCGACGATCGCGACAGTCAAGCCGGCGATGAGATCGCTCTTGAATGCCGTGAGCCCGTAACCTTCACGCAGCACCGTGATGAGCTTCGGCGTGAACAATTCGGCGAAACTCGGCTCGGCGAAATCGACGGGAATGCGCTTGTCGGCGTTTATGGTCATGGAACGTGGCTTGTGAAAGTGCCTTGCATACGCCCCTGGGCAGCCGCCGCAATCCAATTTTCGTCGGAGCCCAATTTGGTCGGAGACTGTTCCCTCACGCGGAACGGGGCGTTGCGACGGTCAGTGAACTGGTGGCGCAAGAGGGCGTATCAGGCGAGAACCCTCAAGCGCGAGCCTGATGCCGCGACGGCCGAGGCGCCCTCAATCCGGGTCGTTCGCCGCGGTTTGCAGGGCCGCTCTGCATGCCCTTGCCATTGACCCGCTCAATGCCGCGCAATAGAGCGGCGAAAAGGATCGGCGGAGTACCTATGCTGAAGCTCTCAGCCACCTCCCACGACGCGCTCGATGCCTCGATCAAGAAGACGATCGAAATCGCAGCCGCAGGTCTCGGCGAGGTGCAGAACCAGATTTCCGAGGGGCCGCTCGGCGACCAGATCGAAAGCGCGGTGCGCTTGATCTTGTCTCTGAAAGGCCGTGTCATGGTGGCCGGTATCGGCAAGAGCGGCCATATCGGTCGCAAGATCGCGGCGACCCTCGCCTCGACCGGAACGCCCGCCTATTTCGTTCATCCGACCGAGGCAAGCCACGGCGATCTCGGGATGATCACCCGCGAAGATGCGATCCTGGGCCTTTCCTGGTCGGGAGAGACTTCGGAATTTGCGAGCCTTCTTGCGTATTCCGAACGCTTCTCCGTGCCTTTGATCGCGCTCACCTCCGGCGGGAATTCGACGCTTGCGAAGGCGGCGACGATCCCGATCGTCCTGCCGAAGGTGACGGAGGCCTGCCCGCACGGGCTCGCGCCGACGACCTCCACGCTCATCCAGCTTGCCGTCGGCGACGCCATCGCCATGGCGCTCCTGGAGGCACGCTCTTTCGGCGCGCAGGACTTCAAAGTGTTTCATCCCGGCGGGCAAATCGGGGCGCAATTGCGCCAGGTCGCGGAAATCATGCATGGCGAGGAGAGCCTGCCCCTGTGCGGCCTCGGCTCCGGCATGGGCGATGCGATCCTGACCATCACCGAAAAGGGCTTCGGTACGGTCGGCATCGTCGATGAGGCTGGCAAGCTCGTCGGCATCATCACCGATGGTGATATCCGCCGTCACATGGCCGACAGGCTCGTCGACAAGAAGGTCGAGGAGGTGATGACGCGCACGCCGAAGACGGTCGCGGCGGACGCTCTCCTGGCGACTGCCATGCGCGAGATGGAAGGCAAGAAGATCAACGTGCTTTTCGTCGTCGACGAGGGCCGGCCGATCGGCATCGTGCATATGCTCGATCTTCTGCGGGCGGGGGTCGCCTGAGCTCACATGAGAGCTGTCACCTGCTCCAAGGCCCGCTGATCAGCCCTCGAGCGGCCAGATCAGCGGAATGGTGAGGATGCTGGCGAGGCCGACGATAATGTTCATCGGCAGGCCGATCTTGACGAAATCCGTGAAGCGATATCCGCCGGCGACGTAGACGAGCGTGTTGGTCTGGTAGCCGATCGGCGTGGCGAAACTCGCGCTCGCGCCGAACATGACGGCAACCGCAAACGGGCGAGGGTCAAGCCCGAGCTGCGCTGCGAGGCCGATGGCGATTGGGGTGATAACGACCGCCACCGCGTTGTTGGTCACCATCTCTGTCAGGATCGAGGTGAGTGCATAGACGGCCGCCAACAGGACGATTGGCGGCAGCACCTGCAAATAGGGCAGCGTCGTATCGATGATGAGCTTGATGGCGCCCGACCTGTCGATGCCTTCGCCGACCGCGAGCATGCCGAAAATGAGGATGAGAATGCGCCCGTCGATGGCGCCGAAGGCTTCGTCGGGATCGATGCAGCGGCTGAGGAGGACGGCCGCGACGCCGAGGATGGCGAGGCCGGCGATCGGCATCAGATCGAAGGCCGCGGCGGCGACCACGAGGGCAAGGACAAGCCCTGCCACAGGCGCCTTTGTGCGCCGATAGGGGCGGGCCTCCGGCTGATCGATGTTGAAGATCCCGCCCTCTCTGACGAGCTCCGCAAGACCCTTGGTGTTGCCTTCAAGAAGCAGCGCGTCGCCCGGCTGGAGCGCGACCGCGTTGAGATTGTGGCCGAGCCAGCGGCGGTGGCGGCTGACGGCGAGAGCCGATACGCCATAGCGGCTGCGCAAAGCGAGATCGGGAATACGCAGGCCGGCATATTGGGAATCCGGCGAAATCAGCGCTTCGACCAGTTCCGGCGGCTTGCCTTCTTCGTCCGGCTTGGGCGGTTCGCTCGTTCCCATGCGGATGCCGGAGGTCTGGCGAATGCCGAGGAGTTCGCTGAGGGAGGCGCTGACGGCGACACGGTCCCCCTCCTGCAACGGTTCTTTTTGCAGGTTGCGACGCAGGACCCGGCCGCCGCGACGGATCGCGAGCAACGCCACGCCAGGTTCGTTGAGGCTCGCGATCTCGCCAAGCGTCCGACCGATCAGCGAGGAGTCTTTCGGAATGCTGAAGTCGCTGATGAAGGCTGCACCCTCCTGCGCGCCCATCACGTCGCCGAAGGTCGGACGTTCCGGCAGAAACCGTTGGGTCACGAAGAGATAGAAGCTGCCGACGGCGGCGACGACGAGCCCGACCGGGGCGAGCGAAAAGATGGTGAAGGGTTCAAGGCCCAGATCGCGTGCCACACCATCGACCAGAATGTTGGTGGAGGTGCCGATGAGCGTGCAGGTGCCGCCGAGAATGGCCGCGTAGGAGAGGGGTATGAGGAGCTTCGAGGGAAGCGAGCCGACGGAGCGAGCGAGCCCCATCACGACGGGGATCAAGACCATCACCACGGGGGTGTTGTTCAGGAAAGCCGAGGCGGCGATCGTTGCGCCCAGAACGCCCACGATCGCGTAAACCGGTCGCCGTGTCGCCCGGCTCAGAATGAAGCGGGACATGGCATCGAGCGCACCGGTGCGAACGAGCGCTCCGGAAAGAACGAACATCGCCCCGATGGTGATTGGAGCCGGATTGGCAAAAACGCTCAAGACCGTCTTCGTGTCGAGGATGCCGAGAGCGAGAAACGTGGCGGCGCCGAGGGTTGCGACCACTTCCGGAGAAAACCGCTCCCACATGAAGAAGACGAACATCATCGCCAGGATCGCGAGAGCGATGACGGCCTGATTGGCGTGCAGAAACTCCATCATGATCGAGCACGCGATCTCAGATCGCATGGATCGGCAGGGCCCATATGACCCGGCACGGATGGCACCTTCATGGGATGGTCCGGTATCAGGGTGAGGTCAGGCTGCTTCTTCGCGCGAGCGACTTGCCGCTGCGAGCTTCGCCAGCCGCTCCATCTCTGTCGGATGCGCGGCGACGGCGAGGCGCTCTTGCGGGTCGAGCCAGGCGAGTGCTTCGGACAGATTTGTGGCATCCGAGATCTTCTTGGCGGCGCTCAGGAGGAAGCGGTCGACCTGACCGCGGTCCTTGGGGGCCGGGGGCGTCAACCATGCGACATAGGCCTGACGCAGATCGGTCGATTGCGCGATCGCGGCCAGCGGGTCGTCACCGAGATCGGGCTTTTCGGAAAGAATGGCGTCGCGCGCGCAGGCGATCTCGGGCCGCTCGACCTCTTCCGGAATGAGGAGAAGCTTCATTTCGCGAAGGGCGTTGCCGATATCCTCACTGGCACTCCAGCGCGACAAAAGCGGCGAGAAGACGAGGCCGATGACGATCGGCGACAGCCAGGCGAGGATGGCAGGCGAGACGAAAATCGCGGCGGCGGTGAGGAAGATGCCGAAGAGAACATGGGTGCGGTGCGTCGCCCAGAGCGCCGACCAGGCCTCGGCATTGCCGCCTTTGCGGCTTTGCGGCGCCCAGCCGGAATCCTTGCGCCGCAAGATGTCCCAGACATGCCGGCTCTGCAGGAGCATCATGATCGGCGCGTAAAGGGTGGAGGCGGCGATTTCGAGGAGCATGCTAAGCGTGACCGCCGCAGCGCCGCCATGGGCGCGCCGCAGGCGCCGGGAGAAAATCACACGCAGCGTACCGAAGATTTTGGGAATGAACAAAATCACGAGCGTGAAGACGAACAGCGTCAACATGCGCTCCGAATCGAAGACCGGCCAGTTCGGAAACAGCTGATGATCGTCGCCGAAATAGACCGGCGTCACGAGCTTCGCCTGCACGGCGAGGACCAGGCCGACAAGGATCAGGAGCAGCCACAAGGGCGAGGAGAGGTAGCTCATGATGCCGATAAAGAAGTGCAGCCGAGAGGGTGCGGCAAGGCCCTTGGCGCCGATCACTTTGGAATGCTGCAGATTTCCCTGCGCCCAGCGCCGGTCGCGTACGGCTGTCGCCAAGAGAGAAGGCGGGCTCTCCTCCCACGAATCCACGAGGTCGGTCGCCATCTCGACCTTGTAGCCGGCACGGCGCAGAAGCGCCGCCTCGACGAAATCGTGGCTCAGAATATGACCACCGAAGGGCGGGTCGCCCGGCAGAGGCGGGAGGCCGCAAGCCTTGGCGAAAGCCCGGGTGCGGATGATCGCATTGTGGCCCCAGTAATTGCCGTCGGAGCCCTGCCACGCCGCCATGCCGCCGGCGACGACCGGGCCATAGACCGCTCCGGCGAATTGCTGCATCCGCGCGAAGAACGAGTTTCCGTCGAAGAGCCGCGGTACGCTCTGGAAGAGGGCGAGATTGGGATCCTCCTCCATGCGCGCCACCATGCGCAGGACGGTGTCCGCCCGCATCAGGCTGTCGGCATCGAGGACGAGCATGAAATCGTAGCGTCCGCCCCAATTGGCGACGAACTGCTCGATGTTGCCGGCCTTCTTGGCCGAGTTGATCGCGCGTCTGCGATACCAGACCGGCAAGGTGCCGGCGAGCGCGTCGGTCAGCCGGTGCATGGCCAGCGTCTCGCGCACCAGGGATTCGGCGCGGTTGGAATCCGATAAGACGACGATTTCGAAGGCGTGCGCCTGGCCTGCGCGCGCAATGTCCTCGGCCATCGCCTGCAGGCTGGCGGCGACCATGTCGGCATCTTCGTTATAGACCGGCATGACGATCGCGGTGCGACTGGAGAGCGGGCGCTGCGGGACCGGCGGGGTCGGCTTCTGGCGTGGGGCCAGGAGCCCGGCGACGGCAAAGCTCGTCGACATCGCGATCCAGGAATAGGTGATGGCGAAGAGGATCGTCATGATCCCCTCAAGGATGGTGACGCCGCCAGCCGAGACGACGGCGATCATCTCGTGCACGCCGTAGTAAATCAGGCCGCCCGCGGTCAGGATCGCAATCAGCCGCGCATAACGTGCCGCGGCAGGATTGCTGCGCGGCAAAGCATCGACCGGCTCCTTCGAAAAGTCTTGCTGCGGCATCGCCAGCGGATGCTGCGGCGGCATCGGCCCGAAGGGCCGCAAGACCCGCTCGTCAGGATGGTCGTGCTTCTGCTCGCTCATTGGGGGACCCAACGGTAGAGCCAGGTTTCGCTGGCGGGCTCGCCGTTTGCGGCGAGACGCACGCGGAATTCCGTCAACTGATCCTCCGGCTCAAAGAGGAACGTCGCTCTGACACCCCCGACAAGGGGGTTGGGCTGCAACACCTGTCCCTTGATGGTGCCGTGATTGGCAGAGACCTCCAACGACAGGCCGTCAAACGCCGGAAGAGTGCCCTCTTCGGGAATGAAATCGATGACATAAAGGTTGCTGGTGTCGTGAAAGTTCCGTCCGGCGCGGCTGTCGGCGGCATAAAGCGAGCCGGATGGAGCTTTCGGCCGGTCGGTCCAGCGCATGCGGTAGGCGAAGGAATAGGGCGCACCCGGGCTGACGTCGTAAGACGGACGCCAGAAGGTGACGATATTGTCGTGGATTTCCTTGTCGGTGGGGATTTCCAGAAGCTCCACCTGACCGTTTGCCCAGGTGCCGATCGGCTCGATCCAGACGCTCGGGCGGCGCTCGTAGCGGGCTTCCAGATCCTGGAAATCCTGAAAGTCGCGCGCGCGCTGGACGAGACCGAAGCCGCGTGGGGCGGGATCCATAAAGGACGAGGATTGCAGCGTCGGATAGTTCGAGAGCGGCCGCCAGATCCACTCGTTGTTGCCAGTCAGCATCTGCAGGCCGTCGCTGTCATGGACCTGCGGGCGGTAATCGTTGAAGCCCGTGCGGTTGAGCGGTCCGAAGAGGAACATCGATGTGAGCGGCGCAAGGCCGACATGATGCAAGGGCTGGCGCGGGAAAAGCTCACCCGTCACCTCGATCACCGTGTCGCGGCCCGGACGCACGACAAAGCGATAGGCCCCCGTCGTCGACACGCTGTCGAGGAGCGCATAGATGTTCAGAACCTCTTCACCAGGCTCAGGCTTCTCGATCCAGAACGCGGTGAAACGGGGAAATTCTTCGCCTTCCGGATCGCCGGTCTTGAGGGCGAGGCCGCGCGCAGACAGCCCGTAATATTGCCCCTGGCCGACGGCGCGGAAGTAAGTCGCGCCCTGAAAGACCAGGAACTCGTCCCACACATTCGGGCTGTTGATCGGATTGTGGACGCGGAAACCGGAGAAGCCGATATCGACACCTGCGGGTGGCTGCGGCGCCTGACGGAAATTGTACATCGACGGGTCGTAGGCGACCTGATGGGCCTCGCCGTTGTCGACGATGAAGATATTCACCCGCTCTTTGAAAAGCGCGCCGCGATGGAGGAAGTCCAGCTGGAAGGCGAGGCCTTCGTCGCGCCAGAGTCTGGCTTCCCGCCGGAATTCGATCTCGCGGAACTGCGCGTAGTTGAGATCGGCAAAGTCGGCCGGAAGGTCTTCTTCCGCCTCCTTGAAAGGGCGCTCGGCAAGAGCGCGAGCCTGAGACTTCAGGCCATCCCAAGAAAACGCGTTGTTGCTGGGGGGCGGCGCTGCGATTTCGGGCGCCGGATTTTCGGGTGTGTCTGAGGAAGCGCCCCGTTGGGCGAATGCGTTGCCGCTTGCGCTTGATGCCGCGGCCGCGAGAGAAGCAACGAGAAAGGCCCGCCTGTCCATACTCAACTCATAATTATCGGAAAGGACGCGGGCCGAACGCCCGCGTTCCTAACGCGCCTCATAGCACTCGGTTGCCACGGAAACATGCTTTTTTTGGCGTTGCAGCATGGTTATGCGCGCGGTGAAAGGCTTCGAAATCGGGTCTGCAGCCGTTCGATAGGAAGAAGTTGTGGCAGAGATGGGGCGCAAGCACGGGGCGTGCTGCCATTGCTCCCAGCCGCTGCCTCGCTTATGTGGGCTGAAATTCCCTCGCATCCCGAAGACAACGGAGATCGGCGACCATGGCGCGCCAGTTCATTTATCATATGTCCGGCCTGTCCAAGGCCTATTCCGGCGGCAAGAAGGTTTTGGACAACATCCACCTGTCCTTCTATCCGGATGCCAAGATCGGCGTTCTCGGCCCGAACGGCTCGGGTAAGTCGAGCCTTCTGCGCATCATGGCCGGGATCGACAAAGAGTTCACCGGCGAAGCCTGGGCGGCCGACGGCGCACGCGTCGGCTATCTGCCGCAGGAGCCGCAGCTCAACCCCGCCAAAGACGTCAAGGGCAACGTGATGGAAGGGGTCGCCGCCAAGCAGGCGATTCTCGACCGCTACAACGAGCTCATGATGAACTATTCCGACGAGACGGCGGAAGAGGCGGCAAAGCTTCAAGATCAGATCGATAGCGCCAATCTTTGGGATCTCGATTCAAAGGTCGACATGGCCATGGAGGCGCTGCGCTGCCCGCCGGGCGAGGCTGACGTCAATGTCCTCTCAGGTGGCGAACGCCGCCGCGTGGCGCTGTGCAAGCTGCTTCTGGAAGAGCCCGACCTTCTCCTCCTCGACGAGCCGACGAACCATCTCGATGCGGAGACAGTGGCGTGGCTCGAAAAGCATCTGGAGCAGTATCCGGGCGCCGTCCTGATCGTCACCCACGATCGTTACTTCCTGGACAATGTCACGGGTTGGATCCTCGAGCTCGATCGCGGCCGCGGCATTCCCTATGAGGGCAATTACACGGCCTATCTGGATTCCAAGTCGAAGCGCATGAAGCAGGAATCGCGCGAGGACGAGGCACGCCAGAAGGTCATCGCACGCGAGCGCGAATGGATGGGCCGCTCGCCGCAGGCGCGTCAGGCGAAGTCCAAGGCCCGCATCAAGGCTTATGACGAGCTTCTGAAAGCGAATCAGGAACGCATGGCAAGCCGCGATGCGCAAATCGTTATTCCGCCGGGCCCGCGCCTCGGCGACGTCGCCATCGAGGCGGAGGGGCTGACGAAAGGCTTCGGCGATCAGCTGTTGATGGAGGACCTCTCCTTCAAGCTGCCGCCGGGCGGCATCGTCGGCGTCATCGGTCCGAACGGTGCCGGTAAGACGACGCTCTTCCGCATGCTGACGGGGCAGGAGACGCCAGATGCCGGCGAGATCCGTCTCGGCGACACGGCCATCCTCGGCTATGTCGATCAGAGCCGCGACGACATGGACCCGAATGCGAGCGTTTGGCAGGAGATTTCCGGCGGGGCGGAGGTGATCCAGCTCGGCAAGCGCGAGATGAATTCGCGTGCCTATGTCGGCGCCTTCAACTTCAAGGGCGGCGATCAGCAGAAGCCGGTCGGCAAACTCTCCGGTGGTGAGCGCAACCGTGTGCATCTCGCGAAGATGCTGAAATCGGGCGCCAACATTCTGCTGCTCGACGAGCCGACCAACGATCTCGACACGGAGACGCTCGCGGCGCTCGAAGAGGCGCTCGAAGATTTCGCCGGCTGCGCCGTGGTCATCAGCCACGATCGCATGTTCCTCGACCGTCTCGCGACGCACATCCTCTCCTTCGAAGGCGACAGCCATGTCGAATGGTTCGAGGGCAACTTCGAGGCCTATGAAGAGGACAAGAAGCGGCGGCTCGGCACCGACGCTGTCGAGAACCCGCGGCGGATCAAATACAAGCCGCTGACGCGGTGAGGATCACACACGGTCTTGGCTCGGGGCGCTTCGGCGCCCCTTGCTTTTTGCGGCTTTCGGCTAGGCTTTTGTCTCGCTCTGCGGGCCCGTATGGCGCCGCTGGCCGCGGCGCCAGATGAGAACCGCTTCCACGAGGATGGCCGCGAGATAGGCGCTTACGAGCCAGGCGAGGCTCACCTTGTCCTCCTGCCAAGTGTGCCACATCAAGACGGCGAAGCTCGCCGCGGCAAGGAGGCTGCCTGCGGCCGGCAGGAGCGGCGACATCTTGATCCGCCGCGCGAGGCGGAAGGCCGCGAGGTTCACGGCGGTGAAGATCACCAGGAAGGTGGCACTCGCAAAGGTCGAGATGACCTGCAGGGGCGCGGCAAGCGTGAAGCCGATCGCAAGCGCCGTCAGGACGATCAGGGAGACGAAGGGCACCGGGCGGGTGCGTTCGCGCATCGAGAAGATTTTCGGCAGGGCATGTTCGCGTGCCATCACCATGGCGAGGCGCGCCGCACCGAAGAGCGTGGCGTTGATGGCCGAGGCTGTGGAGAGGAGGGCGGCGATGCCGATCAGCGTGAAGCCCGCCGCACCGAGTGTCGGGCGGGCGGCGACGGCGAGCACGTATTCCTGATCCTTCTGGATCTCCTGGGGCGTCAGATTGCCGAGAGCCGCGATCGCGACGACGACATAGATCGCGGTGGTGACGAGGATGGCGATGACGATCGCCCGCGGCAGGTTTCGCTCCGGGTTCGCCATTTCATCGACGGCGTTCGGAATGAGTTCGAAGCCTTCATAGGCGACGAAAATGAGCGCGATCGCGGCGATCGGCGCTGTGATGCCGAGATTGAAGACCGGCACGAAATGGTCGGCCTTGATGCCGCCCATGGCGACGGCTGCAAACAGCGCCAGAATGGCGAGCTTGATCGCCACGACACCGAGCTCGACGCCGCCGGAGATTTTCGCCCCGATGAGATTGATCGCGAGGAAAAGGCCGAGGACGAAGGCGCCCAAGGCGCCGGGTGCCCAGGCCGGATCAGCCGTCGCAGGCAGAAGGCTCGCGCCATATTCACCGAAGGCGCTCGCATAAAGGGCGAGCGTGCCGACATAGCCAGCCACAAGCAGCCAGCCCGCGACGCCGGCGATTGCGGGTGCGGCGAATGCCTTCTCGATATAGGTGAAACTGCCGCCGTCATCACGGAACGTGAGGCCGAGGCGGGCGTAGGAGAGGCCCGTCAGAAGCGCGATCGCGCCACCGCCTGCGAGCGTCAAGGCGACCGCGTGGCCGGCTGTCGCCATCGCCAGGCCGAGAACGGCGAAGATGCCGCCGCCAATCATGCCGCCGATGCCGAGAGCGGTCACCTCGACGAGGCTGAGCTTTTCCGATTTTTGCGCCATCTTGTCCGTTCGCCAGGAATTGCAGCTCTGCTTCGCCCCACGGCAAGTGATAACGCCGACGGAGGGGGAAGGTGCAACTGCGGACCAGATCTAGACGATTGAGGGCCTAGTGTCCCGGCAGCACCAGCACTTTCGGGTCGAGCGGCAGGGTGGCGACGGAGACCGTGGTTTCTGCGCTCGGATTGATCTCGACGGCAAAATCCTCGCCGAGGCGCGAGAGGAAGCGCTGCAGTGTCCCCATGCCGAAATAATGCATGGGAAGGATGAGGCGGGATTTCAGCACTTTCAGCGTTTCCACGACGGCGTCCTGGCTCATCGTATAGGAGCCGTCGACCGCCACCATGACGATGTCGAGCTGGCCGATGACGCCGAGATCTTCCGGCGCCAGCACGTGATGGAGGTGGCCGAGATGGCCGATGCACATACCGGCCGTCTCGAAGATGAAGATGGAATTGCCCGCCGTCTCGCGGCCGCCGAAGCTGCGAATGTCGGTCGGCACGTTGCGGATGAGGACGTCGCGGAGGGTGAGGTTGTGGTGCGCTTCGCCGCCTTGCGGGTTCCAGCCGCGCAGCACATGGGCGATCGCCGGATCGGGCTGGTCGGTGTAATGCGAGGAATGGGCGTGGTTCATGGTGACGACGTCCGGCGTTACGCCGCCGGCCCAGCCGTCGTAATCGGTGGCGATCGTCACACCCTCGGGGCTTTCGATGAGAAAGGTGGCGTGACCGAGGAAGCGGATCGTCACCTCGCCCTGGTCGGGCGGCGTCAGGGCGAAGGGTTTGCCCTGGATGAGGCGCCGCGCTGGCACGTCGAGGCGGCGATAGCTCGCATAAAGCGTGGGCGGGGCGGCTTTTGCGATCGCGAGGCAGCGGCTCGGCGTCTGGCGCGCGGTCTGCTCCTGAGCCGGCAAGGGCGCGGCGTTTGCCGCCCCGCCAAGGGGCCCGATCAAGGCGGCAAGCGTGATGATCGCAGCGCTGATCTTGCGGGCGATCTTACTGGCGACCGGGCGGGCGATCGCGCAGGTAAAGGCAGGGGAGGCTGCTCCCCTCATCCACAGCCGGCGGAGTGGCGAAAGCGGCCGCATGCCATCTCTCCGATCATGCCTTCATCTGATGGAATGTAGCGGCGGGTGCGTGTGACGCAACGCCGGCTGGACCTCTACACGGCAACTTGACCGAACCGGGAGGTTGCGGCCTTTGTTGGTGTCGGCCTGGCGGGCGGGGGATTTTGCGCGGCAGTTATGCCTGGCGGGATTTTGCGCTGCACCTAGTTAGAGGCGGACCGACACCCGCCCGCCGTTTTAAGAAGGGAAGTTCATGTCTGAGACGCTGCCGAAACTCTTTCAGCCTATCGATCTCGGTCCCGTACCGCTTGCCAACCGCATCGTCATGGCGCCGTTGACGCGCAGCCGGGCCGACGAGGACGACGCACCCCGGGACTGGCATGTGGAATATTACCGCCAGCGCGCCTCTGCCGGCCTCATCATCGCCGAAGCGACGCAGATTTCCCCGCAGGGCAAAGGTTATGCCTGGACGCCGGGCATTCATTCAGACCTGCAGGTGGAGCGCTGGCGTGCGGTGACCGACGCCGTGCACGACGCCGGCGGGAAGATCGTCCTGCAATTGTGGCATGTCGGGCGCATCTCGCATCCCGATCTGCAGCCGAACGGCCAGTTGCCGGTCGCACCGTCTCCGATCAAGCCGGACGTCAAAGCCTTCACCGAGGACGGGTTCAAGGACGCCGTGGAGCCGCGGGGGCTCAGCGCCGATGAGCTGCCGGATATCGTAGACGACTACCGCAAGGCGGCCGCGAACGCTCAGCGTGCCGGTTTCGACGGCGTCGAAATCCATTCCGCCAATGGCTATCTGCTCGACCAGTTCTTGCGCGACAAGACCAACAAGCGCCACGACACCTATGGTGGCTCGATCGACAATCGCATGCGGTTCCCGCTGCAAGTGGTCGATGCCGTCGTCGATGTCTGGGGTCCGGAGCGCGTCGGGATCCGCATTTCGCCGGTCAGTCCCGCGAACGATATTGCCGATTCCGATCCGGAGATGCTTTTCCGCGCCTATGTGCGGGAACTCTCCGAAAGACGGCTCGTCTATCTGCACGTCATCGAGGGTGAGACGCGCGGTGCCCGCCAGCCCGACGGGCAGTTCGACGTCACGACGTTGAAACGGGATTTTTCCGGCCTCTACATCGGCAACAACGGCTATACGCGCGAGCTCGCGATCTCGGCCGTCGAAGAGGAGAAGGCCGATCTCGTCGCCTTCGGGCGGCCGTTCATCTCCAATCCCGACCTCGTGGAGCGGCTCAAGCGGAATGCTCCGCTCGCCGAGCCGGACCAGGCGACGTTCTATGGCGGCGACGAGCACGGATATACAGACTATCCGACGCTTTCCGCCGAGCCGGCATCCGCCTGAACGAAAGTTTTGACAGATCCGCGCTCCGCTTCTTGAAAAGGCCCACTTCTTGAATCGTTTGGGGGCCGCGCCAGGTTGCGGGGCGCGGGAATCAGCAGGAGATCTCATGCGCGCGAAATGTATGTGGACGGCGGCCGTCTTCGGTCTCGTCCTTGCGACGCCGGCTGCCGCTCAGCAATGCGGCGGCGACTTTTCGACCTGGCTCAACGGCGTGAAGCGGGAGGCGGCCGCCGCTGGCGTGTCCGATCGGGGCCTTTCCGCCCTTTCCGGTGTGCAGCTCGATCGGCGGGTCATTTCGCGCGATCGCGCGCAGGGCGTGTTCACTCAGACTTTTGCCGAATTCGCGGGCCGTATGGTCAACGATTATCGGCTGAAGAACGGACGCTCGCTTCTCAACAAATATGCCTCGACCTTCTCGCGCATCGAGCAGCAATACGGCGTTCCAGGACCGGTGATTTCGGCGTTCTGGGCGCTGGAGACGGATTTCGGCGCCAATCAGGGCGATTTCGATACGCTCAACGCGCTTGCCACGCTTGCGCATGATTGCCGAAGGCCGGAGCTTTTCAGGCCGCAGCTCATCGCCGCCTTGAAGCTCCTCGATCGCGGCGACCTTGCACGCTCGGAGATGAAGGGTGCCTGGGCGGGTGAGCTCGGCCAGACGCAGATCCTGCCTTCGGATTATCTCGCCTCCGGCGTCGACTTCGACGGCGACGGACATGTGAACCTGAAGAAGAGCGTTCCCGACGTGCTCGCGACCGCCGGCAATTTCCTGAACCGCCTCGGCTGGCGTGCGAACGAGCCGTGGCTGCAGGAGGTCGTGATTCCGGCCGATCTGCCTTGGGCGGAGGCCGGGCTCTACAACAAAGTGCCGGTGAGCAAGTGGGAATCCTGGGGCGTGAAGGCGCGTTCGGGCAATCTTCCGGGCGGTTCTTTGCCCGCCTCTTTGGTCCTGCCGATGGGACGCAACGGGCCAGCCTTCCTCGCCTATCCGAACTTCCATGTCTTCCTGGAATGGAACCAGTCGCTCGTTTACGCCACCACGGCCGCTTATCTCGCGACGCGTCTCGATGGGGCTCCGCGTGCGGATATGGGCAATGCCTCCTCCGGTCTGTCGTCTGCGCAGATGAAGCAGCTGCAACAGGCGCTTCTCGACAAGGGTTATCAGGTCGGAAAGGTCGATGGCATTCTGGGCGCGATGACGCGTGACGCCGTGCGCTCCGAACAGCTGCGCCTCGGCCTGCCTGCCGATGCCTGGCCGACAGAAGAGCTGCTCGCCAAGATTCGCTAGATGTGAGCGTTCGCTGTCCGGATGATGGCCTGAGTGCTGTCGCGGCGAAACAAACCCTTCATGATCTCAAGGCTAAACGACCTCCGCAGGGATGCGCGAAGGGGGCCGTTTGGCCGCGAGAGTGTTGGGGAGAGCGCCAGTTGCCAGAATACCGGGTCGCACAGGTGTGCTTTTCAGAGGGTGGCAAGGCCTATCCCGTCAATTCCAAATACGCCGTGGAACCCGGTCAGTTTGTGATCGTCCGGGTGGAGGGGAAGTTTACGCCTCTCCAGAAGGCGAAGGTCGTCTCGGTCGATTACTGGAAGGGTGCCTGCAAGCACAGCGTCGTATGTCGGGCCGAGCGCGCCGAAGAATACGGAAGCGGCCCTGAGGGCGTTGCAACCGAGGAGGATCTCGATCGCTTTCTTCTCGGCTTTATGCGGATGACGAAATGCGCTGTCGTTCGAGAGATGCCTCAATCCCAACGACAATATGAACCGCATCCGCGCTGGGATGTTGCGTATTATTCCGAGAGATCTTTTCAAAGCGTGCGCCCGGATGGCTACGGCACGGCCGGAAAGCTCGTGATCATCGGTCGTGGCGAGCTCTGTTACCGGGCGCCCGATGACGGGCAACACATCTGGATGGCCGATGGCGCGCTTCTCGCAGACAAGGTCGGGGCTTTGCCGCTTCCCATCCGTGACGGCAACGTTTACCGCCGGGCAGCGGAGAACGCTGAGTGGCCGCTCGCCGTCGATCTGCGTCCCGCTGACCGGAGCCTTGCCGACATCAAGTCCGTCATTGGCGGCAACGGATATCTGTCCGACGATGTGTATCTCTGATCGCCAGGCGCGGGGCCGACACCGCGCCCGATAAGGGGCGTTCATTTCCGACGGGAAGGCCGACCTCGATTAAAAGCGTTCGAGCGCCTTTGCTACATCGTCTGCCAATTCGTCGCTCGGGCGCTTGCCGGAAAGACGGAGAACGGGCGCGGACTGCGCGCTCAACCACCGCTCGTGCTGCGCGATGTTGCGGCCCGTAAACGAGGGGTCGTCATAGCGTGAAGCCCAATCTCGGAATGCCAGATGCGCTTCGTGCATGTCTCCGCCCGGCAGGATGCGTGCGCCATGTCGCTCAGCTTCGCGCTGATCCAGACGTTGGAGTCGAATGCTGGTGGGTGTCTTCAGAAACACGATGAGATCGACGTCGTGGATCAAGGCATCACCCCATCCGATGAATGACCCCGTCAAGATCCATCCCTGAGAAGCGGCCTGTCTTTCCTGGATAAGGCGCACACGATCTTCCGCGGGGCGTTTCGTGCTGAAAGGAGGATCGGTCGGCATCCAGTAGAAGTCGTCGACATCGAGATGCGGAACACCGAACCGCCCGGCCAGGAGAATCCCAAGCGTTGAAACGCCAGAGCATGATGCCCCCGTCAGGTACAACCGCGGTCTATCCATCTGACTGTCGCCCCAAACGAAAGCGGGGCTTTTATCGTGGCGGGCGCCCGTGCTCAATGATGGAGAGCTCCGCATAATTCACGCTCGGACGAACAACCGCAGGCTTTAGTCTCGGAAGGCGTTGATCGCAGCTTCTGCCGTGCTATTGCGTGAAACCTTGAAAATCGAACTCTTTGGCAGGACGTTCGATGTGCCCGCCTTGGGGGGCGGCGGCAAATTTGCCGGCATCGGGTCTGCCACGGGGCAATAAGGCAGATTTCCTTTCTCTCAATCTTGAAAGGCGTTCATATGCAGACCCTCAAAGCTCTTGCTTTGGCCGCGCTCGCACTCGGCATTGCCGGCGCCGCGACCTTCGAGGAAGCCAAGGCGCAGGACACGAAGACCGTCGCCATCACCTATATCGTCGAGCATCCGGCTCTCGATGCCGTGCGCAAGGGGATCATCGAAGGTCTCGCCGAGCGCGGTTACAAGGAAGGTGAAAACCTCAAAATCGTTTCGCGCTCGGCTCAGGGCAATATGGCGACGCAGGCGCAGATCGCGTCGGAATTTGCCGGGCTGGAGCCCGATCTCGCCGTCGGCATTTCGACCCCCTCCGCCCAGGCCGTCAAACACGCGCTCAAGAACACGCCGGTGATCTTTGCCGCCGTCACCGATCCGGTCGGTGCGGGCCTTGTGGAAAGCCGCGAAAAGCCGGGTGGTCTCGTCACGGGAACAAGCGACCAGCAGCCTTACGAGCCGATGCTCGAGCTCATCAAAGAGCTGATGCCCGACGCCACGAAACTCGGGGTCATCTACAATCCCGGTGAGGCCAATGCGGCCAAACAGGTGGAAGATCTCAAGACCGCGGTCGAGCCTTTCGGCATGACGCTCGTCGAGGCGCCTGCGGCGCAGTCGACGCTCGTCGCCGACGCTGCGCGCAGCCTTGTCGGCCGCGCGGACGCCGTGCTCTTGCCGGTCGACAACACGGTCGTCTCGGTGCTTGAAGGCGTCGTCACGGTCGGCGAACGGGCCGGTCTGCCGGTGTTTGCTTCCGACGTCGATTCCGTCAATCGCGGCGCCATCGCCGCCCTCGGCTTCGACTATTACAAGATGGGCGTCCTGTCCGGCGAAATGGCGGCCGATATCCTGGAAGGCAAGTCGCCGGCCGATATCCCGGTTGCCGTCTCCGACAGCCAGGACCTTTATCTCAACGCCAGCTCGGCCGAGAAGATGGGCGTCACCCTTCCTGACGACATGCTTGCCAAGGCGAAGAAGGTCGTTCGCTAATTATGAGTCTTTTCGCCTTTGCTGGCGCCCTTGAATCGGGACTTCTGTTTTCGCTCGTCGCGCTCGGGGTGTTTCTCTCGTTCCGCGTGCTCGACTTTCCCGATTTGACGGTCGACGGCAGTTTTCCGCTCGGAGCGGCGGTCGCAGCTGCCGCTCTCGCCTCCGGTGTCGATCCGTTTCTTGCAACCGGGCTTGCGATCGTCGCAGGCTGGGGGGCAGGGCTCGTGACAGCGCTTCTCAACGTGCGCTTCGGCATTATGAACCTTCTGTCCGGCATCCTGACGATGGTGGCGCTTTTCTCCATCAATCTCAGGATCATGGGCGGGCCGAACGTGCCCCTCTACAATGTCGATACGGTGTTCGACGTGGCGCAATCCTGGTTCGATTTCGGGCTTTGGACAAATACGGTCCTGATTGCGATCGTGGCTTTTGCGGCCAAGTTCCTCGTTGACTGGTTCTTGAAGACCGAGCTGGGGCTCGCCTTGCGTGCGTCCGGTGAGAACCCGGCCATGGCGGAGGCGCAGGGAATTGCGGTTGGGCGCATGGCGCTCGTCGGCATGGCGATCAGCAACGGCCTCGTCGCGCTTGCCGGCGCCCTTTTCGCGCAGCTGCAAGGCGTGGCGGACGTCTCCATGGGTATCGGCACGATCGTGACCGGCCTTGCCGCCCTCATCATCGGCGAGGCGATCCTCGGCCGGCGCATGGTCTTCGTCGCCACGCTCGGCTGCATCGTCGGCGCGCTCGTCTATCGTCTCTTCATTGCCCTGTCGCTCAGTGCCGGTTTCATCGGCATCCAGCCGCAGGACCTCAATCTCGTGACGGCGATCGTCGTTGCGATCGCGGTCGTCCTGTCCAAAGGGCGCGCACAAAGAAACCGTCGCAGGGCCGGCATGACGCCACGCCGTGCGGCCGCCGCCAAGAGGGCCGGCTGATGCTGTCCTTGAATAACATCCACGTCACCTTCAATGCCGGCACGCCGACGGAGGTGAGGGCGCTCAGCGACATCAACCTCAAGATCGCGGATGGTGAGTTCGTCACCGTCATCGGGTCGAACGGTGCCGGCAAATCGACGCTTCTGTCGGTCGTCGTCGGAACGGTGAAGCCTGAACGCGGCAGCGTGCATCTCGATGGCGAGGACGTCACCGCATGGTCTCCGCACCGGCGGGCGATGCATGTCGGCCGGGTCTTTCAGGAGCCGCGGCTCGGCACCTGCTCGTCTCTGTCGATCGAGGAGAACCTTGCGCTCGCGGCTGCGCGCGGCAAAAGCCGGGGTTTGAAGGGCGCGCTCGGCACCCGGCAGAACCGCAAATGGCTCGCCGACCAGGTGGCGAAGCTCGAGATCGGGCTGGAAGACCGCATGACGCAGCCGGTCGGCACCCTGTCGGGCGGGCAGCGCCAGGCGATCAGCCTGTTGATGGCGACGCTTCTGCCGATGAAGATCCTCGTTCTTGACGAGCACACCGCCGCCCTCGATCCGGGTGCTGCGGCAAAAGTCCTGGCGCTGTCCACAGAGATCGCCGAGACGCGCAAACTCACCACCTTGATGGTGACGCATTCGATGCGCGATGCGCTGGCCGTCGGCCACCGCACCATCATGATGGATTCCGGCCGCATCGTCCTCGACTTCACCGAAGAGGAGCGAGCGAAACTCACCGTTCAGGATCTCTCAAGCCTGTTCGGGCGTGCGATCGGCAAGCAGCTCGACGACGACAAGCTGATGCTCGCGTAAGAGTTTTTCACAGGCTGTGAAGAACGGCCTGTGGAGAGCGGTGGAGCGGCGTGAACAAGGCGTGGATTGCCTGTGCACGCATTGTGGACGAGTTGTCGATAAGTTTGCGGCTGAGTGGAGAGCTCAGTCGGCCATCGTCTCGATCGCGGCAAAACCTTCCGGCTTGTCGCCTTCGTCGAAGGGGGTTTTCACTTCCACGACCGTATCGGGATAAAAGCCGTTGAAGCGGCTTCGAAGCGACAGAGAATAGGCGCCGATATGGCCGATCTCGATCCAGTCGCCGGTGTCGACCGTCTCCGGCAGCCAGAAGGGGCGCGAGAGGATATCGACCGAATCGCAGGTGGCGCCGCAAACCTTGAAGGGCACGATCTCGTGCGGATTGCCGGAGCGGCGCTTGCGGGCCGGATCGGGAATGAAGCGGGCGGGAAGGGTGATCTTGCCCGTCCAGGAATCTGAGAGCGAAGCCCAGATGCCGTCGTTGATGTAGATGCGCTTGCCCTTTTTCAGGAGCACGCGGACGATCAGCGAAATGGAGCGGGCGACGATGACGCGACCCGGCTCGGCAATGAGGGGCAGGTCGGCAAAGCCCCATTCCGTCAGGTCTTTTCGAAGCCGCGCCATGATCTCGTCGCGGTCCGGCATGATGCGCTTCTTGCGGCGCGGATCGTAGCCGTAGGGCGCCGGAAATCCGCCGCCGACATCGAGCGCCGTCAGCTCGACACCGGAGCGGGCACGCACCCAATCGGCGGAGCCGAGGGCGCGCTCGTAGATTTCCGGGTCTTCGATCTGGCTGCCGACATGGAAACAAAGGGCGGGCTTGAACCCGATGCCGGCGATGCGCTGCAAAAGCTCCACCGCATGGGCGGGGGTGGCGCCGAACTTCTTCGACAATTCGTAGGTTGCCGAACCCTTGGTCTGCAGGCGCACGAACAAGGTCAGATCTGCCGGATCGAAATCGAGCGCCCGCACGATCCGCAGAATTTTTGCGACCTCGTCCTCATGATCGAGAGAGAGGGTGCGGATGCCGTAGCTTTCGAGCGCCAGGCGAATATCCGACTGCGCCTTCACCGGGTGCATGTAGAGGAGTTCGGCGTTGGGCGAGGCTTCGCGCGCAGCCGCAAACTCGGCGGGACTGGCGACGTCGAAGGTTTTCACGCCGGCATCGGCGATGGCCTTGAGAACGAAGGGCTCGCCATTGGTTTTGACGGCATAGGCCGTCTTGCCAGGGAACGCCTGCGCAAAATGCGCAACGTCCTCGGCGAGGACCTGTGGATGGAAACAATAGACCGGAACATCCGGCCGCATCTCCAGCGCAGCCTCGCGTGCGTCGGTGAAAGTTTTGATCGTTTTGGCCCCGTCGTCTTCAGGAATCGCCGTTGGCGGTGTTTAGCAGGACAGGGCGGCCGGGCGAAGACCCGGCGTCATATTATCCGCTGCGTCTTCTCCGCTTCGGCGCACGGTCTCGATCGGCCTTAGCGCAGCTCGTCCATATCGTGGGTGCGGGGTCTGCGCCTTGCGCCGGCGATGGCCAATGCCGGGCGGGGGGCCGGGCGCGGAGACAGAGACGGGAGCGCCATCAGGCGCAGCCGCCGGCGTCGTTTTGGGCCGATCGGCGGTTCATCGCGCTCGTCTGCCGACAGAAGGACGCCGCTTGCGGTCACCGCGCCACCGAACGTCAGAGCAAAGAAAGCAGCGAGAAGGCTGAGCGGCAGAAGGGGCGTGGAGGAGTGAGAGATCAACGTCCACAAGCCGCCGGTGTCGAATCCCAGCAGCACCGCCAGAAACAACCAGCCGACGAGGGCGCCGAGGGCAATGTGCACGAACAGGAAGCGCAAAAGATGGGGCACGGTCGCGTCCTCCGTAAAAGCAGAACTCTATAATACTTCTAAGTTGATATCTAGGCACGAAAACGGCGCTGGAAAGCAGTTCTCGGACCCTTGCCGGGGCGAGCGCGCAAAAAAAATCTATGTCGGCTTAAGGGGATTGTCGCGTCGCAACACGCCTAAGCAGCTGGTATTTATGATAAAAAACTCCTGCGGCGACCTGCCGCATGAAGAGAACAATGCGTCGCAATGACGAAAATCGTTCCTGTCAGCAATGTTTGGCGTTAGACTTTAGGCGTAAAAGATGCGGGAGGATGCCATGAACCTGGCGAAATCAATCAACATGATCGCCTTGATATCTGCCTTTGTCTTTATCTGCGCGATTGTGCTGGGCGCGGTGTGATATCGGCGACGTTCAACTCTTCTTCGGCTGCGCGGCGGGATCATGCCGCGCAGCATGTCCTTTCCCCTTCGAAAACCCCTGCCGCCTGCAAGACCGCTGAGACGAGGCGGTGCTGGTTCATCGTGTAGATGTGAAAACCGGAGACGCCGCGTTGCGCGAGATCGTCGATCTGGCGTGCGGCGAGGTCGACCGCGGCTTCGAAATGCGCCTCACCTGAAAGCTCCGATAGCGGCAGAAGATGCGGCGGGATGCGCGCGCCGCAGCGGCCGGCAAAGGAATGCACGGCGGCGAAACGGTGCACCGGCAGGATGCCCGGCACGATCGGGATCGTGATGCCGGCCGCCGCAACCTTCTCCACGTAACGTTCGTAATCGTCGTTGTCGTAGAAGAACTGCGTGAGGGCGCGTGTCGCGCCGGCATCGACTTTGCGCTTCAGAATGTCGATCTCGGTGTCCCAGTCGGGGCTTTCCGGATGGCGCTCCGGATAGGCGCTGACGGAGATCTCAAAATCGTCGATGCGTCGCAGCCCGCGGATCAGGTCGGCCGTATCGGTATAACCTTGCGGATGCGGCGCATAGGGCGTGCCGGGCCCCTCGGGCGGGTCGCCGCGCAGCGCCACAAAATGCCTGACGCCGAAGGTCTCAAAGGTTGCGATCGCCTCATTCGTGGCGGAGCAGGCGGCAGCGACGCAGGTGAGATGCGCAGCCGTCGGCAGGCCGATTTCCTGCGTCAGCATCTCCACCGCCGCGAAAGAACGATCCTTCGACGAGCCGCCGGCGCCATAGGTGACGGAGACGAAATCCGGCGCAAAGGCCTTCAGCCGCTCTGCCGTGTCTTTGAAGGCGGCGAATTGCTCGGGCTTTTTGGGCGGAAAGAACTCGAATGAGAGCTCAAGCCTTTCAGGCCCGACGGCGTGGTGTGCTGCAAGCGTCATGCGAGCGCTCCTTCGTGGAGGGGTTCCGCCTCTTCGTCGGCTTCGGCCTTGAAGGCTGTCGCGATGGTGACCGTCAAATGCTCGTCCTCCTTGGTCGGAGAATCGGGGGCGAGGTGCTGGATGGAAAATTGCTTGAGGGCGGTGGCCGACAGCCATTGCGTCAGCTGCTCGTCGGAAAAGCCGAGCCTCAGATGCGCATGCTTCTGGCGCAGGAATTCCAGATGATGGGGCGCGAAGTCGACGACGAGCAGCATCCCACCCGGCGCCAGGACTCGAGCCGCCTCTGCCAGCGCTGCCCGCGGTTCTTCCAGAAAGTGCAGAACCTGATGGATGACGACGACGTCAAAGGACGCGCGCGGCAGGGGAAGGTTGAGCGCGTCGCCGCTGCGCAACCGCACATGCGAGAGACCAGCGCGTTCAAGGCTCGTCCTGGCAAGCGCGAGCATCTGCGGCGATCGATCGATGCCCGTCAGCCGCTCGGCGCAATCGGCGAGGAGTTCGAGCATGCGGCCGGTGCCGGTGCCAATGTCGAGCAGGGAGCGATAATGGTGGCCGCTGAGAGCCGCGCGGATTGCCGCCTCGACCTCCTTTTCCGGCACGTGCAGGGAGCGCAGCCGATCCCATTCCTCGGCATGGCGCGCAAAATAGAGTTCTGCCGTTTCCTGATTGCGGCGGCGGATGAGTTCCAATCTGTCGCGATCGCGGCGCAAATCCGTCTCGTTGCGCAACGGATCTGTCTGCATGGCAGCAAGGGCCGCTCGCGCCAATGCTGCCGCTTCGCCATCGGAGGCCAGCCGGTAATAGACATGCGCGCCTTCCGGCAGCCGGCGAATGATGTCAGCCTCGGTCAAAATTTTCAGATGCCGGGAGATCCGCGGCTGCGACTGTCCGAGGATTTCGACGAGCTCCTTGACGGGACGCTCGCCCTCGGCAAGCAGCGCCACAAGGCGAAGCCGGGTTTCGTCGGCAAGCGCCTGGGCGGCGCGCATGAGCTTCGTCAGGCCCATCGAGACCTCTTTCAAAAAGATATAAAGATAACATTATATCTTTTTCCTGGATGGTGCAACGGGCGGTGTCCCAATGCCGGGCGGAGCCGATCGTCGCGTCGCGCCCGCCCTATCGCCTCATGGTCTCATCGCCTTGTGCTTGCGACGCTCTCACGCTTGAACCGCGCCGCCACCTTCGCCTTAACTCCTTCGAGAGGAGAAGGCGCATGGCGGAAGACAGGACGGATTTCGGGCCAGCAGGTTCTGGCTCGCGGCAGGAAAAGCCGGATGTCGGGGCCCGCTCGTGGGAAAACCCGACGCGGGAGGGTGAGATCGCACTCGGCTTCGATCCCGGGAAGCAAGCGCCCGATGCCGGCGTCGTCTATATCGGTCATGCCAGGACGCCGTGGACGGAACGCGGCGAATGTCCGCGCAACATCCGCCAGGCGCGGGAGCGAGCCGAGAGCGAGCCGCATCTGCGCTTTTTCCTTCAAATCGACGAACCCTATCGGCCAGGACTTGCCGATTATCGCCCGGGCCAGGCGGCCTTCGTCCTCATGTGGATGGACGGTGCGCGACGCGATCTGATCGTCCAGGCACCGAAGCACCGCGAGCGGCCGGCCGGTGTCTTCTCTTTGCGTTCGCCAGTGCGGCCCAATCCGATCGGGCTGTCGCTCGTCTCTATTGCGGAGGTCGACCAGGAGAGCGGCGTCATTCTCGTCGATGCCCTCGACTGTCTCGATGGCACGCCGATCATCGATTTGAAGCCCTGGACCCAGACGGCGGACATTCCGGCAGCACGCTGAATTTTGGCTCGCACCCCAAGGTTTCCGCGGCCGTGCCCAAGGTGAGGGCCGGTCGTGTTGCCGCAGGCCTTGAAACCGCCGTCTTCGGCATCCATATGGTTGGCATCTGAGGGGCGGCTTCTGGGCTGCCCGCGCCGCAAGCCCCGCGAAAGCCGGGCGGCGCATACTCCCAATCAATCCATCACATCGCTGAACGCAGCCGCGGAGCGCGGCGCGAAAGTGAGTCAAAGGACACCCGAATTATGCACACAGGCAACGTTGTCTGGTTCGACACCCGCAGAGGCTTCGGCTTCATTCGCCCCGATGAGGGCGCCGACATTTTCGTTCATCGTACCGCGTTGGAGCGCGCCGGGCTGGCGACGCTTCAGCCCGACCAGATCGTCTTCTTCGACGTCGAGATGCGCGATGGCGCTCCGACGGCGACGGATCTGACCGCCCTCAATTGAGGGCGGGCCCCGGTCTCGGGGACACGAACACTTTCCATGGACGGGCCGCCGCGTGCGGCCCGTTTCGATTCCGGCTGCCTCGTTCGGCCAGGCGTCAGCCGCGAAGCCCTTCGATATAGGCCGTGAGGTCGCGGATTTCCTGCCGCGTCAGGCTCATATCCGGCATCACCGGATGCGGATCGGCGAGAAAGGCTGCAAGCGCGGAGATCCCGTTCCGGTATTTTTGCCCAATCGCGGCGAAGCTCGGGGCCGCGGGCGTGGCGCTCGTCTGCGTCTCCGAGACGACGTGGCAGGTGGCACACCATTTCTCGGCGATCGCCCTTCCCTCCTGCGGATCTCCGGCCGCGAGGGCAGGCGGGGCGAGAGATACGAATATCGCGCAAGCGCAGATCGAGCGATGGAGGGGCAAGGACATGGAGGCCTCCGAAGAGTTTCTTGGCACCGTGCGCATGTTAAACCGCAGATCGGCGTTCTTCAGCGGACGCTTCGCCGCTTGCCCGTCTCGCCGACACCCGGCCAGGGCCTAGATAGGCGCTGTCATGGAGGTCCTGGAGCATGTCTTTCAATCGGAGGCGTTGAAGCTGGCGCTCTACGTGCCTGCCGACAGGACGCTCTACATCGCCTTCCATACGGGCCGCATTTACCGCTACGACGACATCCCCGAAGCGGTCTTCACCGGGCTCACGGAGGCGCAGTCGGCGGGCGTTTATTTCAATGCTGTCGTTCGTCATTATTCGTATCGGGAGGTGGAGACGACGTCTCTGCAGCGCTAGGGGACGGGCGCGGCCGTGGCTTCAGCGTGAGCGAGCCGGTATATTCCAGCGCCGTCCGGTCCTTCAGGTTGAGAATATAACGGATGGTCCCGCCGCCGCTCAGCCCGCGATATTTGCCGGTGCCATCGATGGCGGCCCATTCGCCGCCGCGCTCTCCGTCCGAGGTCCAGGAGAGCCACCAGAGATCGCGGTCATGGTCGATGGTCGTGCAGATCCCGGCCCCAAATGGCGCCTCGCCTTCGGCGGTGTAGAGGGTGCCCACACAATCCTGAGCGCTCAAATGCAGCGGGCTCGCCTCCTTCTTGTCCTTGACGATGCCTTTCTGGACGATGGTGGTGAGGCGGCGCCCGTCGCCGAGCCGCGTCTGCCGGTTGGTCGTCGTGTAGACGACGGTGCCGTCTGTCTCCAGCGCGGGGACTTGCGCCTGGGCTGCCGTGGGCGCAATCACCGTCAACACCAGCACAAAAATGGCGGCTCGCATGAGATCTGCCTCCCCCCGGTACGGTCTCGACCAAAGCGCAGGATGAGGCAGCTTATGGTTGCAGGCAAGCCGGCTGTTGCGAAGAGCCGCGCGAGCCCTTTGCCTCCGCTTTTCGTCCGCCGCTCAGCGGTTGAAAAACCACAGGATGAGCGACAGGACGAGGCTTACGATCACCATCGTGGTGATCGGAAAATAGAACGAGACATTTTCCCGCTCGACCGCGATGTCGCCGGGCAGGCGGAAGAGGTCGAGCTTTGAGACGAGCGGCCAGAGGAGGCCCGCCGCGACGAGGGCGAGCCCAATGACGATCAGTGTCTTCGACATGGTTTGTCTCGGCTCTCACGCGGTGTGCGTCAGCTCTTTTCGAATTCGAGCGCGGCCGAATTCATGCAATAGCGCAGACCCGTCGGTCGTGGCCCGTCGGGGAAGACGTGACCGAGATGGCTGTCGCAGCGGGCACAGCGTGTCTCAATGCGGCGCATGCCGTGGGAATTGTCCTCGATCTCGCGCACATGTTCTGGATCGACGGGCTCGTAGAAGCTCGGCCAGCCGGTGCCGGATTCGAATTTCGTCACCGAGCGGAAGAGCGGCAGGCTGCAGAGCTTGCAAGTGTAGACGCCATCTTCTTTGTTGGTGAGAAGACCGCCGCAGAAGGGCGTCTCCGTGCCGTGGTCGAGCATGATGTGGCGCTCTTCCGGCGTCAGCTTTTCAGCGAGCCTGTCGCGTTCGGCGCCGCGGATCGGCGTCAGATCGTAGCCGGATTGCGAGACATGGCGGCCATCGGTCTTGGCGGCGGTGTCGGTCATGAGAATTCTCCCTGTTTCAAAAGGCATATAGGGAGCGATTGCCGGCTGCGAAGACGGTACCCGGCGATCGGCTGCATCTTCTGGTCATGAGGATGGTCGATGTGCGTGTCGATCAGCGCCGGTCCTGCGGGGGGAGGAGAGGCGCCTGGCGGCGGGAACGAACCCTGTGCGCCCTGCATTGTGGCACGGAACATAAGACGGAGAACGAAATGGCTGAAAGCTCGGGCGGCAACACCTTCCTCGCCTTCATCGTCGGGGCGCTTCTCGTCCTCGTCGTCATCCTCTTCCTGGCACTCGGCGGCGTGAACCTCTTCACCGGTGGTGGCGGCGGTGGGCCAGACGTGAACGTCGACATCCAGGCGCCTGCGCCGGGTGGTGGCGATGGCGGTGGCAACTGAGCAGGTCGCAAGGTTTTCTCTCAAGACGGCGCGGAGGATTTCCGCGCCGTCCGTGCATGAGCGTCAGGCTGCCCCAAAACCCCCGCCGGTCGGGGTGGTGACGATCACCGCTTCGCCGGCCTTCAGGAGGGTCTGATCGGCGCCTTCGAGTTCTTCGAGGCTTCCGTCGAGGCGGCGGACTTCGGTTTTGCCGACATGTCCGGCCTCGCCACCCTTGAGCCCGTGCGGGGCAACTTTTCGGTGGGAGGAAAGGATGGCGCAGTCCATTTCTTCCAGGAAGCGGATGGTGCGGCGCGTGCCTGATCCGGCGGAAAACGCGCCGCGGCCGCCCGAGCCGTGGCGGATGTGGAAATCCTCAAGCAGCACCGGATAGCGCATCTCCAGAACTTCCGGATCGGTGAGCCGCGAATTGGTCATGTGCACATGGACGCCATCGGTGCCGTGGAAGCCGGTGCCGTCATTCATTGTGCCGGCCGGTGAGCCCGAACAGATCGTCTCGTAATATTGATAGGTGGCGTTGCCGAAGGTGAGGTTGTTCATCGTGCCTTCGGAGGCGGCCATGGCGCCGAGCGCGCCGAAGAGGGCGTTCGTCACCTGCTGGCTCGTCTCGACATTGCCGGCGACGACGGCGCGGGGATATTCCGGCGACAGCATCGAACCTTTCGGCAGCACGATCTCGATCGGCTCCAGGCAGCCGGCATTCATCGGGATGTCGGCCTCCACCATGACGCGGAAGGCATAAAGCACGGCCGCGCGCGTCACAGGGGCAGGGGCGTTGAAGTTGTTCTCCTTCGCCTCAGACGTGCCGGTGAAGTCGACCTTGGCGGAACGGTTCTCCTTGTCGACGGTGATCGCGACCTTGATCACGGCGCCCTGGTCGGTTTCGACGGAGAATTCCGAATCCTTCAGGCTCTCGATGACGCGGCGGACGCTTTCGGCCGCATTGTCGCGAACATGGCGCATATAGGCCTGGACGACGTCGAGGCCGAACTCCGCCACCATCTTGCGCATCTCTGCCACGCCCTTTTCGTTGGCAGCAATCTGCGCCTTCAGATCGGCGATGTTCTGGTCCGGGTTGCGGCAGGGATAGCGATGGTCGGTCAACAGCTCGCGGAGCGCATCTTCGCGGAATCGGCCCTGATCGACGAGTTTGAAATTGTCGATCAGAACGCCTTCCTCGTCGACATTCGTTGCTCGCGGCGTCATGGAGCCCGGCGCCACGCCGCCGACATCGGCATGGTGCCCGCGCGAGGCGACCCAGAAGAGGATCTGGTTGCGCGCCTCGTCTCCCGATTCGGCGAAGACCGGCGTGACGACGGTGATGTCGGGCAGATGCGTGCCGCCGTTGTAGGGGGCGTTGAGGGCGTAGACGTCGCCGGGTCGAATGTCCGGATTCTTCTCGCGCACCGTCTCCACCGAGCGGTCCATGGAGCCCAAATGCACCGGCATGTGCGGGGCGTTGGCAACGAGCGTACCGTTCGGTCCGAAGACGGCGCACGAGAAATCGAGCCGTTCCTTGATGTTCACGGAATAGGCGGTGTTCTGCAGCGTCACGCCCATCTGCTCGGCGATCGACATGAAGAGGTTGTTGAAGATCTCCAAGAGCACCGGATCGGCCTTGGTGCCGATCGCGTGGTCGCGCGCCATCGCTTCGGTGCGCGTCAGGATGACGTGGTTTTTCGCCGTGATCTCCGCCGACCAGCCGGGCTCGATGACGATCGTCTGGTGATCCTCGATGATGAGGGCCGGGCCCTTCAGACGAGCGCCGGGGAAGAGCTCGGCGCGCTGCGCAATCGCCGCGTCGTGCCAGGCTCCGGCCGAAAAGAAGCGGATGGTGGTTTGCGGCTGTATGTCCTCAGAGGTTGTGTCCGTTTCCGGCTCGTCGATGTCGGCGCCGCCGCCGACGGCCTCCACTTCCACCTGCTCGGCGATCAAAGGCTTGTCGTCGTAGATGAAGCCGAACTGGGCGCGGTGGGCGTCTTCGAAGTCGGATCGCATTTCGGCCGCCCTGCCGAAAGGCACGGGGATCGGCGTGTCGGTACCCTCGTAGCGCAGATGCGCCTTGGCGATAATCGTGATGGCTGAATCGCTTATCGCCTGGTCTTGAAGCTCTCTACGCGCCTCTTCCTCAAGTTCTGATTCAACGCGTTGAAGTTCTGATTCAGCGTCCGCTGCAAGCGGCAGGACCGTGGCGCGGCTTTTGTTGGCGCGCACATCGGCGAGGCCCATGCCGTAGGCGGAGAGGACGCCCGAAAGCGGGTGGATATGCACCTTCTGCATGCCGAGCCGGTCGGCGATCTGGCAGGCGTGCTGGCCGCCGGCGCCGCCGAAGCAGGAGAGCGCGTAATGGGTGACGTCGTGGCCGCGCTCGACGGAGATCTTCTTGATGGCGTTCGCCATGTTTTCGACGGCGATCTTGAGGAAGCCGTCGGCGATCTCCTCAGGCGTTCGGTGCCTGCCGTTCTCGTCTGGTCCGATCTCCTCCGCGAGCGCTTCGAACCCCTGTTTCACCGCCTCGATATCGAGCGGTTCGTCCTGGTTCGGGCCAAAGATCGCCGGGAAATTCTCCGCCCGGATTTTTCCGGCCATGATGTTGGCGTCGGTGACGGTGAGGGGGCCGCCGCGGCGGTAGGCGGCTGGTCCGGGATCGGCACCGGCGGAGGCGGGCCCGACCTGAAAGCGGCCCGAGGCGTAAGAGAGGATCGAGCCGCCGCCGGCGGCCACCGTGTGGATGCGCATCATCGGGGCGCGCATTCTGACCCCCGCCACTTCCGTCTCGAAGGCGCGTTCGAGATCGCCCGCATAATGCGAGACGTCCGTGGAGGTGCCGCCCATGTCGAAGCCGATGATCTTGTCGAGCCCGGCCATCTTCGCGGTCTCGGTCGCGCCAACGACGCCGGCGGCGGGGCCTGACAGGATCGCGTCCTTGCCGGCGAAGAGTTCGGCCGCCGTCAGGCCTCCCGAAGACATCATGAACATGAGGCGCGGCGCATCGGGATCATGCGGCTCGGCGGGATCGGCCGTTTCCTTGATGCCGAGATCGCGGGCGACGCGGGCGATGTAGCGGGCGAGGATCGGCGAGAGATAAGCGTCGACCACTGTGGTGTCGCCGCGGCCGACGAGCTTTACGAGGGGCGAGGTTTCGTGGCTGACGGAAACCTGGGTGAAGCCCATGTCGCGGGCGATTTTCGCCACGGTCGCCTCGTGCTCGGGGTATTTCCAGGCATGCATGAAGACGATCGCCAGCGCGTCGAAGCCGTCGTCCTTCAAGGCCCGAAGCGTTGTGCGGATCGCCGCCTCGTCGGGCGCCGCCTCGACCGTGCCGTCGGCACGCACGCGCTCGTCGACCTCCTCGACGCGATCATAGAGGAGGTCCGGAAGGATGATCTTCTTGGCGAAAATATCGGGCCGCGCCTGGTAGCCGATACGAAGCGCGTCGCGGAAACCTCTGGTGATCAAAAGCGCGGTGCGCTCGCCCTTGCGCTCCAGAAGCGCATTGGTGGCGACCGTCGTGCCCATTTTGACGGCGCCGATCTTCTCCGAGGGCATCGTCTCGCCCGCCGGAACCTCAAGAAAGCGGCGGATCGCTTCGATCGCCGCATCGTCATAGGCGCCGGGATTTTCCGACAGAAGCTTCATGGCGGAGAGGGTGCCCGCGGGATTGCGGGCCACCACATCGGTGAAGGTGCCGCCCCGGTCGATCCAGAAGTCCCATTTCCTGCCGGCTTCCGATTGTGTCACGATCGTCTCTCCCGTCGCACGATTGGCTATCGGAAGCATGTCGGGAAGAAAACGTCAACACAACGTTGACAAATCGTCGGGGTGCGAACAGTCTCGGCGCAGCTGCGGGACGCCGGCTCGGGCTCTCGCGAAAACCAAGAGGGAGAGCATCGATGTACAAGACATTTCTGGGGGCGCTCGCGGCCGCCGGCTTCACGGTCACGGGCTTCGCGCTGACGGCAGCGCAGGCGCAGACCGCCTGGGACATGCCGACACCTTATGGCGACAGCAATTTCCACACCCAGAACATCGCCCAGTTCGCCGAGGACGTGAAAGAGGCGACGGGCGGCGATCTCACCATCACCGTCCATTCGGCGGGATCGCTTTTCAAGCATCCGGAGATCAAGGATGCGGTGCGCAAGGGATTGGTGCCGATCGGCGAGGTGCTCGTCTCGCGGCTGTCGAACGAAGATCCGATCTTTGGGCTCGATTCGGTGCCCTTCGTGGCGACGAGCTATGACGACGCCAAGAAGCTCTACGACGCGCAGAAGCCGGAGCTTGAAAAGGTGCTCGACCAGCAGGGCCTGACGCTTCTCTATTCGGTGCCGTGGCCGCCGCAGGGCCTTTACACCATCAAGGAAGTGATGAAGGTCGAAGACCTCGCCGGCCTTAAGATGCGTGCTTACAACGCTGCGACAGAGCGGCTTGCCCAGCTTGCGGGCGCGGTGCCGACGCAGGTCGAAGTGCCCGATCTGCCCACCGCCTTTTCCACGGGCCGCGTGGAAGCGATGGTGACCTCGCCCTCGACAGGCGCCAATTCCAAGGCCTGGGATTACGTCAAAATCTATACGAACACGCAGGCCTGGCTGCCGAAGAACATGGTCTTTGTGAACAAGCGGGCCTTCGAGAGCCTGCCGGAGGAAGACCAGAAGGCCGTGATGGAAGCGGCGGCGGCTGCTGAGACGCGTGGCTGGGAGGCCTCCAAGACGGAGACTGAGGAGAAGACCCAGGAGCTCAAGGACAACGGCATGACGGTCGCTGAGCCGACCGACGAGCTGATGAGCGGTCTGAAGAAGATCGGCGAGACGATGGCCTCGGAATGGGGCGAGGAAGCGGGTGAACCCGGCAAGGCCGTCCTGGAAGACTACAAGAGCATGTGAGGCAACGCGGCCGGCTCAGATCTGAGCCGGCCGCTCCCGTTTGAGCGGAGGATAACGATGCGCAAGGCGCTCGACATGCTCTATGACGCCTCCGCGATCGCAGCGGCTCTTGCGATCGTGGCGATTGCGGTTCTCGTCTCCGTGCAGGTGCTCGGGCGCGTGGCCGACAAGGCGCTGCAATTTCTGGGCTATCCCGTCTACGGCTTTCTCATCCCGTCGCTTGCCGAAATCTGCGGCTTTCTGTTGGTAGCGGCATCATTTCTGGCGCTCGCCTCGACGCTGCGCCATGGCGTGCATATCCGCGTCAATCTCCTCCTGCAGTCCGTGCCGGAAGCGGCACAGCGCCCGCTCAACGCTTTGGTTCTCACAGCGGGCACGGCGCTTTGCGGCTTCCTCGCCTTTCAGGGGGTGAACCTCGTCCTTGAATCCTATCGGTTCGGGGAGGTTTCTTTCGGCATCATCCCGATCCCGCTGTGGATCCCGCAGACGGCGATGGCGGCAGGTCTCGTCATCCTGACGGTTGCGCTTCTCGACGATCTCCTCGTGCTTCTTCGCGGACAGGTTCCGGTCTTCGCCCAGCACGAGGGCGAGGATCTCGTGGAAGGACGCGAGTGATGGGTCTCGGCACAATCTCCGCGCTTCTCGCTTTCGGTCTCCTCGGCGCGCTCGGTCTCGGCCTATGGGTGGCGCTGTCGCTTCTCGGCGTGGCGCTCGTCGCCATTCTTCTGATGACCAACGTGCCGGCCGGCGCCGTGACGGCGACGGCGGCCTGGGGTGCGTCGAATTCCTGGGATCTGACGGCGCTGCCGATGTTCATCTGGATGGGCGAGATTCTCTTCCGCACGCGCCTGTCTGAGGACATGTTCGCTGGCATCTCGCCCTTCATGCGGCGCATTCCGGGGCGGCTTCTGCACGTCAATATCGTCGGCTGCGCCATCTTTGCCGCCGTCTCGGGCTCCTCGGCCGCCACCACGGCCATGATCGGGCGCATGTCGTTGCCGGAGCTGCGCGGTCGTGGCTACGACGAGAAGATGGCGATCGGAACACTTGCCGGGTCTGGCACGCTCGGGCTTTTGATCCCACCCTCGATCATCCTCATCGTCTATGGCGCGGCGACGGAGCAGTCGATCGCGCGTCTCTTTATCGCCGGCATCCTGCCCGGCGCGATGCTCGCCTGCCTCTTCATGGGCTATGTCGTCGTCTGGTCGCTCCTGCGCCGTTCCGGCATGCCGGAGGCCGATCCCTCGACGACCTTGCGGCAGAAGTTTTCGGCTGCGCGCCGGCTTCTGCCCGTCGTTCTCCTCATCGTCGGCGTCATCGGCTCGATCTATGCGGGGCTCGCGGCGCCGACGGAGGCGGCGGCGATCGGCGTCATGCTGGCGCTTCTGCTCTCCTGGGTGACGGGCACTCTGACGAGGGCAAGCTTTGCCGAAGCGCTGATGAGCGCCACGCGCACCTCCTGCATGATTGCCTTCATTCTCATGGGGGCGGCGGTTCTCACCGTTGCTATGGGATTTACGGGCATCCCGCGGGAGCTCGCCTCGGCAATCGGTGCGATGGATTTGTCGCCCGCCGCACTTCTGGCGGCACTCACGCTCCTTTTCATCGTTCTCGGCTGTTTTCTCGACGGCATTTCGGTGGTGGTGCTGACGACCTCCGTCATCCTGCCGATCGTGGAGGCCGCCGGCTTCGACCTCATCTGGTTCGGCATCTATCTCGTTCTTGTCGTGGAAATGAGCCAGATCACGCCGCCTGTTGGTTTCAATCTCTTCGTTCTGCAGGGCATTACGGGCCACAACATCTTCAAGGTGGCGGTGATGGCGCTGCCCTTCTTTCTCATCATGGTCGTGGCGGTGGCGCTGATCGCAGCGTTCCCAGAGATCGCGCTCTTCCTGCCGCGCACCATGCTCGCAAGGTGATCCATGGCGGCGACCCCTAAACGAAACACGGAGATCGGCCCGATCGTGTCGGCCGCGCATCTCGCGGAAGGGGGGATGCCCGCGCTTTCGGAAGTCGAGTTCGCGCTGGAGATGGCGAACAACGCCTTTTCGCGCTGGATGGTGCGCGGCATGGCCGCCGCCGGTGTGGACGGATTGTCGGCGCTCGACGTCCTCGTTCTTCACACGGTCGCGCATCGCGCAAGGATGAAGACGGTCGCCGACATCTGCCTCGTTCTCAACATCGAGGACACGCACACCGTCACCTACACGCTGAAGAAGCTGGAGCGGCTCGGCCTCGTCTCCTCCAGCCGACGCGGCAAGGAGAAGGCAGTCGCCGTCACGAGCGAGGGCGAAGCGGCGTGCTTGCGTTACCGCAAAATCCGCGAGATCCTGCTTGTGGAGGCGGTGAAATCGCTCGGCCTCGACGAAGCGGAGATGAGCCGGCTTGCCGCGCTGCTCAGGGCACTCTCCGGCCATTACGACCAGGCGGCGCGTTCAGCCGTGTCATTGTAGTCATGGCTCCGGCATTGACGCCGCCTTCCGCCAATGCCACCTGTCGCGCGCCAGCCGGCCGGACGGCCGCTCCGCCAAGTCTCGAAAGGGCGGCGGGGAGGAAAGTCCGGGCTCCATGGAAACACGACGCCGGGTAACGCCCGGCGAGGGAAGCTGCGCCGCAAGGCGCAGATGAACCTCAGGGAAAGCGCCACAGAGAGCAGTCTGCCTCTCCGCTTCGGCCGAGAGGTGAGGGTGAAAGGGTGGGGTAAGAGCCCACCGCGGACGCAGCAATGCGGACGGCACGGCAAGCCCCGTCGGGAGCAAGACCGAGAAGGGGCGGCAGGGACGAGCGTCTTCGGGCGTTCACGTCCAGGCCGGTTTTCAGGCCAGCCGCTCGGGTGGGTCGCGAGAAGCGCCGGGTAACCGGCGCTCCAGATGAATGGTCGTCACGTCGCGGGAAACCGCGGCCGTACAGAACCCGGCTTACAGGCCGGCTGGCATATTTCCCGGATCAGGTCAGACGGTTGGATCGGCGGAGGCCAAAGCCGTCTTCACGCGTCCGCAATAGGCTGCCGCGCCGGAGGTCATCCGCGTTGCGTAATGGCCGGCATTGTAGCGCAGAAGCGTGCCGCAGGTCGTGCCGCCGCCGAGTTCATAGGCCCGGGCGAGATAGCGCATGCCCCATTCGAGGTTGGTTTCCGGATC
Organism: Rhodopseudomonas julia; assembly: GCF_030813515.1. NCBI lineage: Bacteria > Pseudomonadati > Pseudomonadota > Alphaproteobacteria > Hyphomicrobiales > Nitrobacteraceae > Rhodopseudomonas > Rhodopseudomonas julia. The sequence goes on from NZ_JAUSUK010000002.1 coordinate 711,763, forward strand.
GTAGAGGGCCTGGATGGAGCCGGTGTAACCGAGGCCGCGTGCCGTCGCCGGTTTGATCTGCATGAGGCCGATCTCGCCGGCGCTGCCGGTGGCGCGTGGATTGAAGCGGCTTTCCACCATTACCACGGCGCTCGCCAGTTCCACCGGCACGCCATGCTTTGCGGCCGCCTTGGCGACGAGCGCATGCAGGTCGCTGGCCGGCTTTGCGGTCTTCCCGGCCGTGTCCTTCTTCACTTCGGCCGTTTTCTCGGTGCGCGCAACGGCTTCTGTGCTGCCTGTGGTTTTGGGTGCCGCGTCGTGCGCACGGGCGATGATGAAGGCTTTCGAGCTGTCACCCGAGGTGGCACGTGGCGTATGCGCGGTCTTTTGCGTGCCGGTGTCGCTCTTTTCGGTTTTGGTTTCGGATGCGGCCTGCCGCTGTGCGCCGATGATTAGATCTTTGGAGGCATCATCTGCGAAGGCAGGCTGGATGAAGGCGGCCCCTAGCAGGACCGCTGCAATCGTTCTCTTCAACTTTGACCCCTTTGCCGGTCTCTTCCGGGCGGGGCGGGTAAAAAGCGCAGATGGCCAGAATGTGCGGGTTCCAAGGTCATTTGATGGAACGCGGCATGTGACGCAGGGGCCGGCAAGCCCCTGAACGGACTAAATTTCGTCGATGGAGGCGAGGAGCTTGTGCAGCGTGCGGAATGTCGAATGATCGACGATGCCGTCGATGCGCTCGGGCCGGAAGTGCCTCTGGAAGGCGCCGACGACCGTCCGGGTGCGCTCGTCATAAACCCCGGTGACGGCGACGCAATAGCCATAAAGGGCAAGGAGGCTCTGAATGTCGGCGACCTCCTCGCCTTCGGCGCCAGGAGCGAGGAGCGGTTCGGGCGAGGCGGGCTCCGGCGAGACGAAATGGCCGATCCCCGCCTCCGCGAGACGATGCCAGGGAAAGAGTTCGCCCGGATCGAGCTTGCGATCGGGGGCGACGTCGGAATGGCCCAGAACGCGCCTCGCCGGGATCTTGTGGCGTTTCAGAATATCCTGGCAAAGGGCGATGACGCTGTCGATCTGTCGGTCGCCGAACGGCGGCAGCGTTGCGCCTTTCTCAAGTGCGGCATGGCCCCAATTGGCGATCTCGATGCCGATCGAGCGGGCATTGATATCGCTTGCCCCATTCCATGAAGAGCGGCCGGCGTGCCAGGCGCGCTCCTTTTCGTCGACGAGCCGGAGACGCGTGCCATCCGTGCGGACGAGATAGTGGCAGGAGACTTGTGCGTGCGGATCGCGCAGCCGGGCGAGGGCTTCGTCCTCTTTCTCCATGCCTGTATAATGCAGGAGAAGGATATCGACCGGCTCGCCATTGCGGGAATTGAAGTTGGGGGACGGTTGCCATTCACCGAGGAGGCTGTTTCTCATCGCTTCGCGGTCGAGCCTCGCGAGGCGAGGGAGCGCCCGCGGCCGATTTCCTCCCAGGCGGCGTTGATTGCGGCAAGTCGGTCATTGGCGATCGCGATGAATTCCTCCGGCACGTTGCGGGCAATCAGGCGATCGGGATGGTTCTCGCGAACGAGCTCGCGGTAACGGTCCCGCAGCCGTTTTTCGTCCCATGAGGGATCCGCGCCGAGAACCAGCCAGGGATCGGCCTCACCCATATGCACATGGCGGGCCCGAATGCGCTCGAAATCGCGCCCTTCGAAGCCGAAGATGGCTCCAACCTGCTCCAGATAAGAGAGTTCGCGCTGATGCACGGCGCCGTCCGCCTTGGCGATCGCGAAGAGGGCGTCGAGGATATCTTCCAGCATCGCCGGATCGTCTTGCAGGAGGCGCGCGGCATCCTGCGCATAGGCTTCGAACCCTGCAATGTCGGCGCTCGCCAGACGGTAGATGCGAGCAACGCTCTTCTCGTCTGCCGGTGGGACGGTGAAGAGCCTCTCGAACGTCTCAATTTCCTCGAAGGAGACGATGCCGTCAGCCTTCGCCATTTTTGCGGACAAGGCGATCATCGCGATCGTGAAGGTGATCTCCTTGCGCCTCTCGCTGCCTGAGAGCTGCAGCAGGACATCGCGCAGGCCGGCGATTGCCTCGCCCGTGCGATCAAGGAAATCGGACAGACGCGACCAGATGCTCATGGATGTCCTGCCGAGGTGGTGAAGCGAGCTGCCAGCGGCACCAGAGCCGCTTTTGTGTCCCTAGCGGGGCAAAAGTGTCCAGGCAAGAACAAGCGAACGCCCGAACGAGACCCCAGGTCTGGCATCGAGACATGAGCCTCGATGGCCTGCCTCGATCCTGAAGCTCCGAGATTAAGCGAGCAAGGCAGCGCGACGCGAACGTCGCGCTGCCTCGGGCCGCCAGGCCGGCACCCGATCGGCCGGCGGCCAACCCTTTGCCCGCTCGTTCTGTAACGGTCGCAGAGAGCTTTGCGTTCCGGTGTCGTCTCTCTCTACGCGCCTCTCCCACGGTGAGGGAAATGCTTGCCGGCAAAGGACTTAAGCGATCGGGCGCGCGCCCGCTTACCGCTTGTTTACCTTGAGGGCGCATGTCTCCCAGACCATCCGAGCGGTGCTTGCGCCCGCCAGATTCCATTGCAAACCATGGCATCCCATGCTATCCCATGAATACCCGGAATGGCTCGGTCATGGTGATGCGCGTGGGGTCTTCGGCGCGCTGCACCTTTGACGTTTGCTGAATGCCGTGACGTTGCCGGGAGAGGGCGGCTCGATGACCGCTATGGGGTGTGCAGGCGTATGGATGGGTTCGTGGCAACCTTCACCAACCGGCTCGATGCGAAGGGCCGGGTGTCGGTGCCTGCCCAGTTTCGTGCAGTGCTTGCGCGGGAAGGGACGGAAGGGCTGTTTTGTTATCCCTCACTCGACCAGGACGCGATCGATTGCGGCGGCGCTCGTCTTCAGGACGAGATCAGCAAGCGCCTGCAAGCCTTCGAGACGTTCTCGGAGGATTACGAGACCCTTTCCACGGCCTTCTACGCCGACAGCCGTCTCCTGAAGATCGATCAGGACGGTCGCATCATGCTCCCCGAGGAATTCATCGAGTTCGCCGGCATCAAGGATGCGGCCGTGTTTGCCGGTCTCGGCCTCAAATTTCAGATCTGGGAGCAGGAGAAATTCCAGGCGCGCCGTCAGGTCGCCCGCTCCAGGCTGCGCAGCATCATTCGTTCGCTCGATGGCAAGCGGCCTTCCGAGGACGACGCGTGATGGGCGGGTCGGAAAGCCTGCCGAACAATTCTCTGCATGTGCCGGTAATGCTTCAGCCGGTCATGGAGGCTCTCAACGTGCGCGCCGACGGGCGCTACATCGACGGAACTTTCGGAGCCGGCGGCTATAGTCGCGCGATCCTCGAGGCGGGCGGTGCGGTTCTGGCGATCGACCGCGATCCGAGTGCGATCGCCGGTGGCGCCGCGCTTCAGGAAGAATACGGCGCGCGTCTGCGCCTCGTCGAAGGCCGTTTCTCCGAGCTTGAGGCGATCGCCGAAGACAACGATTTCATGCCCGCCGATGGCGTCGTTCTCGATATCGGCGTCTCCTCCATGCAGCTCGATCAGGCCGAGCGCGGCTTCTCCTTCCGTTTCGATGGGCCGCTCGATATGCGGATGGGTGCCGACGGTCCCTCGGCCGCCGACGTCGTCAACCGTGCGTCGGTCAACGATCTTCAGCGCATTATCGGCCACCTCGGCGAAGAGCGTCGGGCCGGACGTATTGCGCGCGCGATCGTCGCCGCCCGCGACGAAGAGCCGATTACCCGCACGGCTGCGCTTGCCGCCATCGTCGAGAAGGCCGCCGGTGGGCGTGCCCCGGGCTCTCATATCCATCCTGCGACACGCACATTCCAGGCGTTGCGCATCTTTATCAACCGTGAACTCGATGAGCTCGTCGAGGCGCTGGCGGCAGCCGAGCAGGTTCTGGACGAGGGCGGCCGGCTGGTCGTCGTCGCCTTCCATTCGCTCGAGGATCGCATCGTCAAGCGCTTCCTGCGTTTGCGCAGCGAGGAGCTGCGCGGTTCGCGTCACCAGCCGCTGAACGTCGGCCCGGCGCCGAGCTTCAAGGCGCTCAATCGCGGCCTCAAGGCCGATGATGCGGAAACTGCGCGCAATCCCCGGGCTCGCTCCGCGGTGCTGCGTGCGGCCGAACGCACCGCAGCTCCCGCTCACCCTCTCGATATCACGCGCCTCGGCGTGCCGCGTCTTGTCGGTGTCGCCGGGCCGGAGGCCTTCGCATGATGCGTGTTCTCAACATCGTCGCCATCGCCGCGGCGCTCATCGCGGCCTTTTCCGTTTTCAATCTGAAGTACCAGGCTGAGGGCGTCGCCAAAGAGGTCGCGGAGCTGCAGCGGAGGGTCGATCAGGAGAAGGAAAGCCTGTCGCTCCTGCGCGCCGAGTGGAGCGTTCTCAACCAGCCGGAACGCGTTGAGGAACTCGTCACGCGGCATGCCGAAGCTCTCGACCTCGCGCCCGTCGAGCCGGCGCAACTTGCTGATCCAAGGCAGATTCCCATGCGAAGCATCGCTCCGAGCGAGCAGGACCGTGACCTTCTGACCGGCCTCGCCGGCGACCTTGTGGAGAAACTCCAGTGAGCGTCACGACCGAAGCCTTCAAGCCGGACAATTCATGGCGGGAGAGCAGCTGGAGGCATCTTGCTTCGCGCCCGCGCCAGCCCTCGATCACCCGAGCCGGCGACAATGAACGTCTGCGCTGGCGTGTCGTCTTCGCGATGGCAGCCTTCGGCGTGCTTTACGCAGTTCTCGCCGGGCGGCTCGTGCATTTGGGGCTCGCTGCCAACGGCGATGATATGCGCACCGCCGGTGCGGCGAGTGCTGTCGCGGCTGCGCGGCCCGACATCGTCGACGAGAACGGCGAGATCCTTGCAACCGACATCAAGACGGCGTCGCTTTACGCCGAGCCCCGCCGCATCGTCGATGCCGACGAAGCCGCAGAGCAATTGTCTCTGGTTTTCCCGGAATTCGATCGCGACCGGCTGCGGCGCGATCTTGCCACCAATGCCGGCTTCCTTTGGCTGAAGCGCGAAATCACGCCGGATCAGCGCCGGCGTGTGCATGAACTCGGTCTGCCGGGCATCGGTTTCGTCTCTGAAAACCGCCGCTTCTATCCCGGTGGCCCGACCGTTTCCCACATCCTGGGTGCGGTCAATGTCGACAATCAAGGCATTGCCGGCATGGAAAAGTATATCGATGACAGCGGCCTTGCGGATCTGCATCAGGCGGGCTTTGCCACCGAACACGGCCTGGAGCCGGTCAAGCTCTCCATCGATCTGCGCGTCCAGCATGCGGTTCGCAGCGAGCTCGAGACCGCGATGGGCAAGTACACCGCCAAAGCCGCCATCGGCATCGTGCTTGATGTGAAGACCGGTGAAGTCGTCGGCATGAGCTCGCTGCCGGACTTCGACCCGAATATCCCCGCTCAGGCTCTCGACAAGGATCGGCTCAATCGCGCCACCGTCGGCGTCTACGAGATGGGCTCGACCTTCAAGACGTTCACGACGGCCATGGCCCTCGATTCAGGGCTCGTGCACCTGAACGACACGTTCGACGCGAGCAAGCCGCTGCGCATCTCGGGTTTCACCATTCACGATTTCCACGGCAAGCACCGCGCCCTGAGCGTGCCGGAGATCTTCATCTATTCGTCGAATATCGGCACGGCGAAGATGGCGCTCGAATGCGGCATCCCCATGCAGCAGGAATTCCTGGGCAAGCTCGGCCTTCTCGACGAGTTGCGCACCGAATTGCCGGAGGCCGGTGCGCCGCTGAAGCCGAGGGAATGGACGAAGCTCTCCTCGGTCACGATTTCCTTCGGTCATGGCATCTCGGTGTCGCCGTTGCAGACGGCAGCGGCCGGAGCGGCGCTGATGAACGGCGGCTATTATATTCCGCCGACGTTCCTGCCGCGCGACGAACGGACCGCGGCGGAGCTCTCGCGCCGGGTCGTCAAGCCGGAGACGAGCGCCGACATGCGCAAGCTGATGCGGCTCAACGTCCTCAAAGGTTCTGGTCGCCGTGCGGCCGTTCCGGGCTACCGCGTCGGTGGCAAGACGGGTACGGCCGAAAAGGTGGTGAACGGCAAATACGCGAACGACAAGCGCCGCAACGCCTTCCTGTCGGCTTTCCCGATCGACGATCCCCGCTATCTCGTCCTGGTGGTCATCGACGAGCCGAACCCGGAGAAGCCTGGGTTGCCCGCCACGGCCGGTATGAATGCCGCCCCCACGACCGCCGCCATCATTCGCCGGATCGCCCCGATGCTCGGCATCAAACCGCTGCTCACCGATCCTGAAGAGGATCTGGCGACGACCATCGCAGCGATCGAGTAGGTGACAGGTCTATGGCTTCCGACAAGGCCACCCCACCGCGCCGGCTCGGCAAGCTCTTCGGCGACGAGGCTTCCGTTGCCGACGATGCCGCCGAGGTGTGGATCTCCGGACTGACTGCGGACAGCCGCGAGGTGGTCCGGGGAACGCTCTTCGCTGCGTTGCCCGGCACGAAATCCGACGGCGCTTCCTTCATTCCGGATGCAGTGAAGAAGGGTGCGGCCGCGATCCTGACCGGCACGAAGCCTCTCGCTGAAGACCCTGGCGTGCCGGTCATCCGTGCTGCCGATCCGCGTCGTGCTCTGGCGGTCGGTGCCGCCAATTTCTTTGGGCGACAGCCAGAGCGCGTGGTCGCCATTACCGGGACGAGCGGCAAAACCTCGGTCGCCGTCTTCACGCGGCAGATTTTCGCCCATGCGGGCCTAAAGGCTGCGAGCCTCGGGACGATCGGGCTCGTGACATCGGATGGACAGACGAAACCGGGTCTCACGACGCCGGACCCCGTTTACCTGCATCGCACGCTTGCCGAGCTTGCCAAGTCGGGCATCACGCATCTGGCGCTCGAGGCCTCCAGCCATGGCCTCGATCAGCGCCGGCTCGACGGCGTCAAGCTCGCGGCAGGCGGCTTCACCAATCTGTCGCGCGATCATCTCGATTATCACCGGACGCTCGAAGACTATCTTCTCGCCAAGCTCAGGCTTTTCGAGACGCTCCTGCCGGAAGGTGCGGCCGCCGTGGCCGATGCCGATCAGAAGGAAGCGATGCGGGTGAGGGCGATCGCCAGGCGCCGCAATCTCTCCTATCTGTCGATTGGCAAAGCCGGCGAGACGCTGCGACTTCTCTCCGTCACGCGCATGCCGGACGGGGCGCGGCTGCTCCTCGAGGTGAACGGCGAAAAACGCTACGTGCCACTGCCTCTCATCGGAGAGTTCCAGGTTTCAAACGCCTTGATGGCCGCATGCCTTGCCATGGGGGCTGGGCTTTCGGTCGATCAGGCGCTTGCGGCTTTGCCGGAACTCAAAGGCGCGCCCGGGCGGCTGGAGCTTGTCGGGAGCCATCCGAACGGGGCGCAGGTTTTCGTCGATTACGCGCATAAGCCGGGTGCCATCACGGCAGCACTTCAGGCGCTTCGCCCGCATACGCAGAACCGTCTTGTCATCATATTCGGGGCTGGCGGCGATCGCGATCCCGGCAAGCGCGAGCTGATGGGCGAGGCGGCGCGGGAGGCTGCCGATCGGGTCATCGTCACCGACGACAACCCCCGCAGCGAAGATCCGGCTTCAATCCGCCGTGCCATCATGGCTGCCGTGCCGAATGCACGCGAGGTCGGTGACCGGCACGAGGCAATCCGACAGGGGATTGCCGGGCTCGAACCCGGCGACGTCCTGCTTGTGGCCGGCAAGGGGCACGAGACGGGCCAGACGGTCGGCGATCAGGTGCTGCCCTTTTCTGATCAGGAGGAGGTGCGCAAGGCGCTGGCGGAACTTGCCAGCGAAGCTCCGCAAGAGGTGAAGGGACAGCCATTATGAGTCCTTTGTGGCGGATAGCCGAATTTCTGGCCGCCACGGAGGGGCGCCTGGAGGGCGGCGTGCCTCAACCGGCCTGGTCCGACGACGAGACGGCCGGCGCGATTTCGCCCATGAGCATCACCGGCATCTCGATCGACAGCCGCACGGTCGGCCCGCGAGAAGCCTTTTTCGCCATCAAGGGCGATCGGTTCGACGGCCATGATTTTGCCGAGGCTGCCCTGAAGCGGGGCGCCGCGCTCGCCGTCGTCTCCGAAGATCGTCGCGAGGAACTTTCCGGCGGACCTTTCGTGGTCGTGCCGGACGATCCCCTGAAGGCGCTCGAACGCCTCGGCATCGCTGCACGTGCGCGCTCGCACGCCAAGATCGTCGCGGTGACGGGCTCTGTCGGCAAGACCGGCACGAAGGAAATGCTGCGGCTTGTCTTCTCGCTCCTCGGCGAGACACATGCGCCGGTCGGCTCCTTCAACAATCATTGGGGCGTGCCGCTGACGCTCGCACGCCTTCCGGAAAAGGCGGCTTTCGGGATTTTCGAGATCGGCATGAACCATGCCGGCGAAATCAGTCCGCTGACGCGAATGGTGCGGCCGGACGTGGCGATCATCACGACCGTGGGACCCGTCCATATCGAGTTCTTCGGGACGGTGGAGGCGATTGCCGATGCCAAGGCAGAGATTTTCGAGGGGCTCGAGCAGGGCGGAACGGCGATCCTCAATCGCGACAACGACCAGTTCGACCGTCTTGCCGGAGCGGCCCGAGCAAGAGGCGCGCGGATCGTCAGTTTCGGCGAACATCCCGATTCCGATGTCAGTCTCGTCGGCCTCATCGAAGAGGCGTCGGGCAGCCTGGTGACTGCGGATGTCTTCGGCGACAGCGTGCAGTATCGGCTGGGTGCACCCGGTCGGCATCTGGCGACAAATTCCTTGTCCGTGCTTGCGACGGTCGCCGTCCTTGGCGAGAGCCCGTCGGCCGCCGGTCACGCGCTGTCCGGCTTTTCAGCTCCTGTCGGGCGCGGGGCGCGCACGCGACTTCGCATCGGCGAGGGGTCGTTCACGCTCATCGATGAAAGCTACAACGCCAATCCGGCGTCGATGCGTGCCGCGATTGCGCTTCTCGGTGCGGCCGAGCCCGCTTCGAACGGTCGCCGCATCGCCGTCCTCGGCGATATGGGAGAGCTCGGCGATCAGGCACCGGCTTTTCATGCCGAGCTTGTTGATAATCTTGCAACAGCGCGCGCCGATCAAATCTTTCTGGTCGGACCGCTCATGCATCATCTTTGGAATCACTTGCCGGAACGGGTACAGGGAGCCTATGCCGAGACTGCGGGTGAAATTGAGCCGATTCTTCTCGATGCGATCCGGCCGGGCGACGTGGTGATGGTGAAAGCCTCCCTGTCCACCGGCCTCGGCCGGCTGGTTGCGGCAGTGAAAGAGCGGTTTCCCGCAAGAGATCCAAGCGAAAAAGAAGAGAGCTGAGACGGATGCTGGCCTATCTGCAGAACTTCGCGGATGACTTCTCCGTCTTCAATATCTTCCGTTACATAACCTTCCGAACAGGGGCGGCGACGATGACGGCGCTGCTCTTCGTTTTTCTGTTCGGTCCGATGATGATCGAGGTGCTGCGCTTTCGGCAGGGCAAGGGCCAGCCGATCCGGGCCGACGGGCCGCAGACGCACTTCAAGAAGGCCGGAACGCCCACGATGGGCGGGCTGATGATCCTGACGGGCGTCGTCGTTTCGGCGCTCCTGTGGTCTGACCTTTCCTCGCCGTATGTCTGGTGTGTGCTCCTGGTCACGCTGGGTTTCGGCCTGATCGGTTTCTACGACGATTATCTCAAGGTGAAAGGCGCCTCCTCGAAAGGGTTTTCGGGGCGGGCGCGGCTCGGCTTCGAGGCGCTGATTGCCGGTGTCGCCGTCTATGTGATGATGCGCGCGGGCGAGGGCAGCAGCGCAACGGCGCTGACTTTGCCGTTCTTGAAAGAGACCGTCATCCAGCTCGGTATCTTCTTCATCGTATTCGGCGCCTTCGTGATCGTCGGCGCGGGCAATGCCGTCAATCTCACGGACGGGCTCGACGGGCTTGCCATCGTCCCCGTGATGATCGCCGCGGCGTCCTTCGGACTGATCGCCTATCTCGCCGGCAATATCCGCTTCGCCGATTATCTTCAGATCCACTACGTCGCCGGAACCGGCGAGCTTGCGGTTCTCTGTGGTGCGATGATCGGCGCCGGCCTTGGCTTTCTGTGGTTCAACGCACCACCGGCCGCAATCTTCATGGGCGACACCGGCTCATTGGCGCTTGGCGGCATGATCGGCGCCGTCGCTGTCGCCACCAAGCACGAGATCGTGCTCGCCATCATCGGCGGAATTTTCGTCCTGGAGGCGCTGTCGGTGATCATCCAGGTCATGTCGTTCAAGCTCACCGGCAAGCGCGTCTTCAAGATGGCGCCGATTCATCACCATTTCGAGCAGATCGGCTGGACCGAACCGCAAGTGGTGATCCGGTTTTGGATCGTCGCTGTGGTCCTTGCCCTGATTGGCCTGTCCACGCTGAAACTCCGCTAGGCCGGCGATGTCGATCCCTCTCGTCCATCTCAAAGACAAAAGCCTCGGGGTCTTCGGGCTCGCTCGCAGCGGGCTCGCTACGGTCAAGGCGGCTGTCAGCGGCGGGGCGCGCGTCTATGCCTGGGACAACCGGGAAGATGCGCGTGCGAAGGCTGCGGGCGACGGCGTCACGCTCCAAGAGCCTGCCGAATGGCCCTGGGAAGAGCTTGCCGCTCTGGCGCTCGCCCCGGGAGTACCGCTCACGCATCCCGAACCGCATCCGATTGTCGGCATGGCAAGGGGCGCAGGCGTCGAGATCCTGTGCGATGTGGAGCTTCTGTTTCGCGAACTTGAAGGCAAGGCCCGCTTCGTTGCCATCACCGGAACGAACGGCAAGTCGACGACGACGGCGCTCATCGGCCATCTCTTCGGCGAGGCTGGCATTTCGGTGGAAGTGGGCGGGAATATCGGACGCTCTGCGCTCGACCTCGCCGCACCTTCCTCGCCTGAGCACGTCTATGTGCTGGAGCTCTCCTCCTATCAGCTCGATCTTTGCCACCGCCTTCGGCCCAACGTTGCGGTCTGGCTCAATTTGACGCCCGATCATCTCGACCGCCATGGGGACATGGCCGGCTATCGTCTCGCCAAGGAGCGGATCTTTGCGAAGATGGGTGCGGGCGATCTCGCCGTCCTCGGTATCGACGAGACGGATATGGAAGAGGTTGCCCTCGCGCTCGTCGAGAGGGCTTCGGCACCTCGTATCGCCCGCGTCACCGTGCGCGAGCGGGACGCGGCCGATATTCGCGTCGACGATGCCGGGCAGATGACGGATGCGCGCAGCGGCGAGACGCTCGACCTTTCGACTTTCCCCTCCCTGCGTGGGCGCCACAATTGGCAGAATGCCGTCTGCGCTTATGCGGCGGTCCGAGAGCTCGGCGTTCCGGTCTCTGCGATCACCGAGGGAATGGCAAGTTTTCCGGGTCTCGAACACCGTATGCAGATCGTCGGCCGGCGCGGCAAAGTGCTTTTCGTCGATGATTCCAAGGCGACCAACGCCGATGCTGCCGCGCCCGCTTTGGCGACCTTCCAGCCTGTCTATTGGATCGTCGGCGGACGCCCGAAGGCGGGCGGCATCAACGGACTTTCCGGCTTCTTTCCCCGTGTCGCCAAGGCCTATCTGATCGGCGAAGCGGCCGACGAATTCTCCGCTACGCTTGCCGCGCGGGTCCCGCATGTCATCGCAGGAGAACTCGCACGCGCCGTCAGGATGGCGGCCGAAGATGCGGCCCTCGATCCGGAGAGCGAGCCTGTCGTTTTGTTGTCGCCGGCTGCGGCGTCATTTGATCAGTTCGCCGATTTCGAGGCGCGGGGACGGGCGTTCGTCGCCGCCGTCAACGCGCTGGACGATGCATCCGCGCAGCAGGCTGCGCTCTCGGAGACCGCGTCATGATCAGTCGTCGCGATCGTTCCCTGATTGCCGAATGGTGGTGGACCGTCGATCGCACGACGCTCTTCCTGGTGCTTCTTCTGCTCGCGGCTGGCGTCGTCCTGTCCTTTGCGGCGAGCCCGCCGGTTGCGGAACGCCTCGGCCTGTCGACCTATCATTTCGCACTCAGGCAGGCGATGTATGCGCCGACTGCGACAGCGATCATTCTCGGCATCTCGCTGCTCACCCCGCGCCAGGTTCGGCGGCTTGCGCTTCTCATCCTCCTCGTCTCCTTGTCGATGATGGTCGCCGTGCTGTTCATCGGCGACGAGGTGAAAGGCTCGCGGCGCTGGGTCTATATCGCGGGCATGTCGTTGCAGCCGTCGGAGTTTTTGAAGCCCGCCTTCATCGTCATCGTCGCCTGGCTGTTTGCCGAGGGTTCCAAGCATCCGGAAGTGCCGGGCAAACTTCTCGCCGTCATCCTGCTCATCATCACGGCGGCACTCCTCGTGGCCGAGCCGGACCTCGGCCAGACCATCCTGATCTTCTCCGTCTGGGGTGCCGTCTTCTTCCTCGCCGGCGTCTCTCTGCCGCTGGTCGGTGGGCTCGCGGGCACGGCCGTGGCCGGTCTCTTCGCCGCCTATTTCATGTTCCCGCACTTCACCTCGCGCATCGACCGCTTTCTCGATCCGGAAGGGGGCGACACCTATCAGGTCGATATCGCCATGCGCTCCTTCGAGCGCGGCGGCTGGTCGGGATCGGGACCGGGCGAGGGCGTGATGAAGCGGATCCTGCCGGATTCGCACACAGACTTCGTCTTCGCCGTGATCGCGGAGGAATTCGGCATCATCCTATGCCTCGCCCTGATCTGCATCTTCGGCTTCATCGTGATGCGGGGGCTCATGCATGCGCTTAGGCGCAAGCAACCGTTCGAGCGCATGGCAATTGCCGGCCTCTCGATTCAGATCGGCCTGCAGGCCTTCATCAATATGGGCGTGAACCTGCAGCTTCTGCCCGCCAAGGGCATGACCTTGCCGTTCATCTCCTATGGCGGCTCGGCGTTGCTTTCGAGCGCCGTCGTCATGGGCTTTATCCTGGCCCTGTCGCGCGAGCGCGCGGAGCGGAAGGTGACCGTCATGCCGCATTCGAGCTTTGCTGAGCAATTATGAGCGATAAGACCAGGCCGTTGGCCTTGCTGGCCGCCGGGGGAACCGGGGGGCATCTCTTCCCGGCAATCTCTTTGCGGGCCGAGCTGAAAAAGCGCGGCTATGATGTGGCCATCGTCACCGACAAAAGAGCTGGGCAATACGCGACCGATCTGCCTGCAGACGAGCTCCACGCCATCGACGCGGCGACGCTTTCCGCCGGCAATCCGGTGCGCGCCGTCTCCTCCATGTGGAAGCTCTCGCGTGGCGTGATGCAGTCGCGCGGCCTGTTGCGGCGCCTCGGTGCCGATATCTGCGTCGGCTTCGGTGGCTACCCGACCGTACCGCCGCTGCTCGCCGCGCGCATGGCGCGCGTGCCCGCTCTCGTTCACGAGCAGAATGCGGTTCTCGGCCGTGCCAACAGGCTGCTGGTGAAGGCCGGTGCGGCGCTCGCCACCGGGTTTCCCGATCCGAAAGGTGCAGCCTCTGCGAAGCGCCTCGCTTTCACCGGAAATCCAGTCCGCGAAAGCGTCATCGATGCCGGCAAGATGCCCTATGAGCCTGCCGGCGAAGAGGACAGCATCCGCCTTCTCGTCTTCGGCGGCAGCCAGGGTGCGCGTGCTCTCTCTTCGCTGGTGCCCGAAGCGATCGCGCTTTTGCCGCGTGCGCTGCGCGCCAGGCTGCAGATCGTGCAGCAATGCCGGCCGGAGGATCTCGACACCGTGCGTCTTCTCTATGGTCGTCTCGACGTTTCGGCGGAGCTTGCGTCGTTCTTTCAGGATCTGCCGGCGAAGATCGGCGCAAGCCATCTCGTCATCAGCCGGGCCGGGGCGTCGACGGTGTCGGAACTCGCCGTTATCGGCCGTCCGGCCATCCTCATTCCTTTTCCGCATGCCATCGACCAGGATCAGGCGGAGAATGCGCGCCTTCTCGCCGATGTGGGCGGCGGCTGGATGATGGAAGAAGCCTCCTTGACCGCTGAGGGCCTTGCCTCGCGGCTGAAGGAGCTGATAGCGCATCCCGACGAACTGGCCGCAGCGGCCGCAGCCGCGAAAAAGGCCGGGAGGCCGGACGCGGCCGAAAGGCTCGCCGATCAGGTCGACGAGCTCGTCAGCCTGACGCGAGGACATCGCCAATGAAAATGCCTTACAACATCGGCCCGATCCATTTCGTGGGGATCGGCGGCATCGGCATGAGCGGCATCGCGGAGGTGCTGATCAATCAGGGCTGCCAGGTCCAGGGTTCCGATGTCTCCGACAGCCCCAATGTCGCCCGCCTGCGCGCGAAGGGGGCCGAGGTGATGATCGGGCATGCGGCGGAGAACCTCCGCAATGCGGCGGTCGTCGTCGTCTCTTCGGCCATCAAACGCGACAATCCGGAGCTGCAGGCGGCGCGTACGCAAGGCCTGCCGGTGGTGCGCCGTGCCGAGATGCTGGCTGAGCTCATGCGCCTCAAATCTGCGGTCGCCATCGGCGGTACGCATGGGAAGACCACGACCACGTCCATGGTGGCCGCGCTGCTCGATGCCGGCGGTCTCGACCCAACCGTCATCAATGGCGGCATCATCAACGCATATGGCACCAATGCCCGCATGGGTGACGGCGAGTGGATGGTGGTGGAGGCGGACGAGAGCGACGGCACATTCGTCAAGCTGCCGGCCGATGTCGCTGTCGTCACCAATATCGATCCGGAACATCTCGACCATTACGGTTCGTTCGAAAAGGTGCGGGAGGCCTTCATGGCCTTCGTGGAGAATGTGCCCTTCTACGGCTTTGCCGTGATGTGCCTCGATCATCCAGAGGTGCAGTCCCTGGTGAAGCGTATCGAAGATCGGCGCATCATCACCTATGGCTCCAATCTTCAGGCCGAGGTGCGGTTTCACTCGGTGAGCTTCGTGCCGGGTGAATCGCATTTTTCGATCGAGCGGCGCGACCGGCTGACGGGCGAAACGGAGACGCTTTCCGACCTCGTCCTGCCGATGCCGGGCATCCACAACGTCTCGAACGCGACGGCTGCGATCGCGGTCGCCCGTGCGCTAGGCGTGTCTGAGGCGGATGTGCGCAAGGGGCTCGCTTCCTTCGGTGGCGTCAAGCGGCGCTTTACGCTGACGGGGACCTGGAACGGCGTCGCCATCTATGACGATTACGGCCACCACCCGGTGGAGATTTCCGCGGTCTTGAAGGCTGCGCGCGCGAGCTGCCGCGGCCGCGTCATCGCCGTCGTGCAGCCGCACCGCTACAGCCGCCTCCACAACCTCTTCGATCAGTTCTGCGCCTGCTTCAACGATGCCGACACCGTCATCGTGGCCGATGTCTATTCCGCAGGCGAAGACCCGATCGAAGGGGCCGATCGCGACGGTCTCGTCGACGGGTTGCGGGCCGGCGGACATCGCGATGTGCGACCGCTTCCAAGCGAAGCGGAGCTTGCTCGCATGATCGCCGATATCGCGAAGCCGGACGACATGGTCTTGTGCCTCGGCGCGGGCTCGATCTCGAAATGGGCCAATGCTCTGCCGGGCGAACTCAATGCGCGAGACGAGGCCGCGTGAGCCTCAAGCTCGATCGGCGGGGATGGTGATGCGCGCTCAGGAACTCGAGGGCCTGCTTGAAGGCTTCCGTGGCAAGCTGAAGGCGAACGAACCGCTCGCGCCGATCGTCTGGCTGCGGGCCGGCGGGCCGGCGGATCTGCTCGCCATGCCGGCCGATGTCGACGATCTCGCCTTTCTCTTGAACGCTCTGCCCGAAGAGGTGCCGGTGACCGTGATCGGGCTCGGCTCCAATCTTCTCATCCGCGACGGCGGGATCGAAGGCGTTGTCGTGCGCCTATCCGGCAAAGCGCTGGGGAAAATCGAGGTCGATGGCGATCTCATTCGCGTCGGCACCGCACTTCCCGACAAGCTCTTCGCCAAGGCAGCGCTCGAGGCGGGGCTCGGCGGTTTTGCGTTCTATCACGGGATACCGGGCGGGCTCGGCGGGGCGCTCAGGATGAATGCGGGCGCCAATGGCGGAGAAACCTGCGATCGGCTGATCGAGGCTGTGGCGCTCGACCGTCACGGCAACCGCCATGTGCTGACGAAGGCTGAGATGGGCTATTCCTATCGCCACAGCGACGCGCCCAAGGATCTGATATTCGTCGAAGCGCTCTTCAGGGGCGAAAAGCGGCCCGAGGACGAAATCCGGGCCGAAATGGATGCGGTACAAAAGCATCGCGAAGAGGCGCAGCCGATCAAAACCCGCACCGGTGGTTCGACCTTCAAGAATCCGCCCGGCCAGCGCGCCTGGGAGTTGATCGACGCGGCCGGTTGCCGGGGGCTCAAGATTGGCGGAGCGCGCGTTTCCGAGATGCACTGCAACTTTCTCATCAACGAGGATGAGGCCAGCGCCTACGACCTCGAATGTCTGGGCGAGACGGTGAGGGCGCGGGTTCTCGCCCATTCCGGCGTGCGGCTCGATTGGGAGGTCAGGCGCCTCGGCCGCTTCGGAGAGACGGGCGAGGTCGAGCCGTTCCTGGGTGCGTGAGAGGCGTCTTTCAAAGAATTGCCGATCCATCTCTTAGTTAACGATTTCTAACCCTTTCGGGTCGAGATTGCGGCTTCGTTCGAATGCGGACCGAGCGCCAAGCGCGCCGGTTGGAGCAGAGGGAGGCGCTGCCGTGACCCGCAACACCCATATCGCCGTCTTGATGGGAGGCTGGTCGTCGGAGCGATCGGTGAGCCTTTCCTCCGGCAAATCCTGTGCCGATGCCCTCGAGGAACGGGGCTTTCGGGTGACGCGCGTCGATGTCGGACGCGACATCGCAAAAGTTCTCAGCGATTTGCGCCCAGACGTTGCCTTCAACGCTCTGCACGGGCCATTCGGCGAAGACGGCAAGATCCAGGGCCTCCTGGAAACCCTAGAGATTCCCTACACGCATTCCGGTGTGCTCGCCTCCGCGCTCGCCATGCACAAGGTCAAGGCAAAGGCCGTCGTCGCGAATGTCGGCGTGCCGGTCGCAGAACAGCGGGTCGTCACCCGCGAGGAAACGGCGCGCGAACACGTCATGGCGCCCCCCTATGTCGTGAAGCCGATCAACGAAGGCTCGTCCTTCGGCGTGACGATCGTCCCTGAGGATCAGGCCCATCCGCCGCAATCGCTTCTCGGCGATGCCTGGACCTATGGCGAGGAGGTGCTGGTCGAGCATTATGTTGCCGGCAAGGAGCTCACCTGTGCCGTTATGGGACGGCCCGGCGAGGAGGAGGCCTTCGACGTCATCGACATCGTTCCCGTGGGGCACGGCTTCTATGACTTTGATGCAAAATATCTTCAGGGGGGCTCTAAGCACATTCTCCCGGCCAATCTTAAACCATTTGTTTACCAAAATATCCGCAGGTTCGCTTTGGAGGCGCATCGTGCCATCGGGTGTCGCGGAGTGTCTCGCAGCGACTTCAGGTACTGCGAGGAAAGCGATGAGCTCATCTGGCTGGAAGTGAACACACAGCCGGGCATGACGCCGACCTCCCTGGTCCCGGACATGGCGGCCCATGCAGGCCGCAGTTTCGGTGATCTGGTGACGTGGCTTGTGGAGGATGCATCGTGCCGACGATAGGGACGTGGCTGGCAGATCAGGGGGCTCGGGTCGACGCGTTGAGCGCCGGTCTCGGCCATACCCTGAATCGCGCCGTGCCGCCGCGCCTGCGTCGCATCGTGGAAAAGATGCAGACCGGCCGGCAGCACCATTACGGCCAGGTCGCCGCGATCGGTTTCCTGGGCGCCACCATTCTTTACGGTCTGATCGCAGGCGGCCACATGCTGACGCTGCTCGACCGCACTGTCGCGGCCGCCTTTTTCGGCATCCAGGAAATCCGTATCGGAGGCGAGATCGAGACGCCAGAATCCGCGGTCGTCGATCAACTCGACATTCGCGGCGGATCTCTCTTGGGCTTTGATGCCAGCGATGCGCGTGAGCGGTTGATTGCGCTGCCCTGGGTGAAAGACGCCGACATCCGCAAGTTCTATCCGAACCGCCTCGACATCACTCTCACTGAGCGCGCGCCCTTCGCCCTTTGGCAGAATGACGAGATGATCTCGATCATCGACCGCTCCGGCGTGGTCATCGGGCCGTACAAGGATGTGCGCTTCGCCGGACTTCCGTTTGTCGTCGGCAAGGGTGCCGACAGCCGCGCCGACGGGTTCATGACCATGCTGCAGCGGCACCCGTTCCTGGCAGAGCGCATGCGCACGGCCGTGCTCGTCTCGCAGCGCCGCTGGGATCTCGTCACGAAAAACGGCATCACGGTTCAGCTGCCGGAGAACGGCGTCGATGAGGCGATCGATCGTCTGAAGGCCCTGCAGGACAAGGACGACGTCCTGTCGCGCGAGATCGTTACCGTCGATCTGCGCCTCAAGGACCGTATCCGCATCGGCCTTGCGGACAACATGGCCGAAACCGTCATCAAGGAGAACGAATCGGTGATCCGGCGTCTCGCCAAAGCTGGGGGCGAGATTTGAACGCCATCACTGAAAACGCCGGCTCCCGCATCAAGCCGCTTTCGCCCCGCCGCACCGCCGTGGTGAGCGTGCTCGATGTCGGCTCCTCGAAGACCACCTGCCTCATTGCACGCTTGAAGCCGCTCGAAGGCGATCATCAGGCGGGCCGCACCCACCATGCCGAGGTGATCGGCTTCGGGCTGACGCGCTCGCGCGGTATCAAATCCGGTGCTGTCGTCGATCTGGAGGAAGCGGAAAAGTCGATCCGTATCGCCGTCGATCAGGCTGAGCGCATGGCCGACATGACGATCGGCTCGGTCATCGTCAACGTGTCGAGCGGGCGTCTGAAGAGCGATACTTTTTCCGCCACGGTCGAGCTGTCCACTTCGGGCGTGTCCGAGATCGATATTCAGCGCGTCCTGGGTGCGGGCTGCGCCAATTCCGTCGCCGATGGACGTGTCGTCGTTCATTCTCTGCCGATCGGCTATGCGCTCGACGGGCACAGGGGGATCGCCGATCCGCGCGGCATGCTCGGCAACGAGCTCGGGGTCGATATGCATGTCGTCACCGCCGACGAAGCGCCACTGACGAACCTCGAACTCGCCGTGAACCGCTGCCACCTCGAAGTGGAGACGGTGGTTGCGACGCCCTATGCGTCGGCGCTTTCAGTTCTCGTCGAGGACGAAGCGCAGCTTGGCGTCGCCTGCCTCGATTTCGGTGGCGGCACAACGAGCCTGTCGATCTTCTACGAAGGTCAGTTCATTCATGCTGCGAGCGTGCCGATCGGTGGCAACCACGTCACCATGGATATCGCGCGCGGCCTTTCCACCCGGCTTGCCGATGCAGAGCGTCTGAAGGCGCGCCACGGCTCGGCGCTGCCTTCGATCTCTGATGAAAAAGATATTCTGACGATCCCGCCTGTCGGCGAGGACGAGCGAGATGCCCCAAATGCGGTGCCGCGCTCGACGCTGACGCGCATCATCCGGCCGCGCATCGAGGAAACCCTCGAAATGGCGCGCTCGATGATCGACGAATCGGGATTTGCCGAGATCGTCGGCAAACGCGTCGTTCTGACCGGCGGGGCGAGCCAGCTCACCGGACTGACGGAAACGGCGCGGCGGGTGCTTGGACGCAATGTGCGTCTCGGCCGCCCGCAGCAGGGGACGAATGCTCTGCCTGAGGCGGTCAAGGGACCGGCCTTCGCGGCGGCGCTCGGCCTTATCACCTATCCCCAGGTCGCCCGCATCGAGCAGTTCAGGACGCGACGTCCGAGCCAGTTCGCGATGACCGGGACGGATGGATACTTCGCCCGCATGGGGCGATGGATCAGGGAGAGTTTCTGACGCGCGGCGCGGGCCGGGCGGGAGTGGAGAATAGGCGCGGGCAAGGCAGATGCCCGACGCGAGGACAGCGGCGAAAGGACAACAGATGGCCATCAACTTGCATATGCCGGACCTTACCGAATTGAAGCCCCGGATCACCGTCTTCGGTGTCGGCGGGGCGGGCTGCAACGCGGTCAACAACATGATCGAAGCAGGCCTGCAGGGCGTCGACTTCGTCGTCGCCAACACCGACGCCCAGGCGCTGACGATGTCACGCGCCGACCGCGTGGTGCAGATGGGGGTCGCGGTCACGGAAGGCCTCGGCGCCGGATCGCAGCCGGAGATCGGGCGGGCCGCTGCCGAAGAAACGATCGACGAGATCAACGACCATCTGACCGGCGCGCACATGGTCTTCATCACCGCCGGCATGGGTGGCGGCACCGGCACCGGCGCCGCACCGGTGGTGGCGCGCGCTGCACGCGATGCCGGTATCCTGACCGTCGGTGTTGTCACGAAGCCGTTCCAGTTCGAGGGCCAGCGCCGCATGCGCCTCGCCGAGGCCGGCATCAACGAGCTGACGCAGCACGTCGATACGCTGATCGTCATCCCGAACCAGAATCTGTTCCGCATCGCCAACGAGAAGACGACCTTCGCGGACGCCTTCGCCATGGCCGATGAAGTCCTTTATTCCGGTGTTGCCTGCATCACCGATCTGATGGTCAAGGACGGGCTCATCAACCTCGACTTCGCCGACGTCCGCTCCGTCATGCGCGAGATGGGCAAGGCGATGATGGGCACCGGCGAAGCCTCCGGCGACAAGCGCGCCGTGGAAGCCGCCGAGAAGGCGATTTCCAACCCGCTCCTCGACGAGGTCTCCATGCGCGGTGCGCAGGGGCTTCTGATCTCGATCACCGGCGGTAAGGACATGACGCTGTTTGAGGTCGACGAGGCGGCAAGCCGCGTTCGCGAAGAGGTCGATGGTGATGCCAACATCATCTTCGGCGCGACCTTCGACGAGAGCCTGGAAGGCGTTATCCGCGTCTCCGTCGTCGCCACCGGCATCGATCAGGAACAGCGCCAGTCGGAGAACACCGAGCAGCGCATGCAGGAGTTGAAGCAGCGCCTGAAGAGCGTCGGCGGTCCCGCCGGACATGCCCGCCAGGCTCCCGAGCAGGTGGCGGCGAAGGCCCCTTCTTTCGAGGAGGCGATGGCTGAGGATCTGGAGCGTGAGCTTGCCGCTCCGCGTCAGCAGGTCGAGCGCCAGGTCGCCGCGGCAGCCGCCGCGGTGCCGCACACGACCCAGCAGCCGCGCGCCGAAGTTCGCCAGGAGAAAGGCATCAAAATCGGCCCGTTTCGCCCCGAACCGTCCCTGATCGCGCCACGTGAGGCGCATGACGAGATGGAGACGCGCGAGGCCCCGGTGCGTCGCCAGGAGGCTTTCGTTCCGCAGGCTGCAGAGCGGCCGGAGAGCGTGCAGCCCCGCATGCCGAAGGTGGAGGATTTTCCGGCCATCGCGCAGCGGCAGATCCATGCCAGCCGTGGTGCAGCCAATGAGGAAGAAGAGCGCCGTCCGCGTTCTCTCCTGCAGCGTCTGACGCACGGTCTCGCCAAGCACGGCGAGGGCGAGGAAGGTCAGGCTCCGCGTCAAGCTCGCGACATGGAAATCGAGCCGCGGATCGCTGCCGCCCCCGAGCGGGCGCCGGCTCGTCCGTCGGCGGCCGAGACCTTCGGCCGGCCGCAGCAGCGGCGTGCCGTCGATCAGGCGGCGCGCGGCGGTCTCGACCCGCATGGTCGCCCGGCAGCTGCTGGGCACAACGAGGACGACCAGCTGGAGATTCCGGCGTTCTTGCGGCGCCAGACCAGCTGATAGGTGCTCACAGCCTGTAACGTTCTTGCGGCCCCGGCGTTTTTCGCCGGGGCCGCTTTTCTTATAAGCATCTGTTTTTGTGAAAAAAATCCGGGCGGCGCCGAATCTCAAATCGGTAACAAAAGGTAAGAAAGCTTGATTGGCGAAACTGTGATCGCTGCTGCTAGCTTCCGGCGCGTCGGGTGAGGGCCGGTCCCCTCCGATTCGCGATGCGACCGGCACGACAACATGAAAGATGGCTTGATGACACAGACCGCCCAGGGCGCCCAGAAGACGGTCCGCAGGGATGCGACACTTACGGGCATCGGCACGCATAGCGGTAAGCCGGTTACGTTGCGGCTGTGTCCTGCCGACCCGGATACGGGTATCGTCTTCGTTCGCCGCAACGAGGCGGGCGAGGAAGTTTCCATTCCCGCGCGGTCTTCCTCCGTCGTCGGCACGCAGATGTGCACGATCCTGGGCGATGGGGCCGGGCTTTCGGTCGCCACCGTCGAACATCTCTTGGCGGCTGTTTCCGCGCTTTCCATCGACAATCTCTTGATCGAGGTCGATGGCGCCGAAATCCCGATGATGGACGGAAGTGCGGCGGCCTTCGTTGAGGCGATCGACGAGGCGGGGATCGCGATGCAGCCTGCACGGGCGCGCGCGATCAAGGTTTTGAAGCCGGTACGCCTCGAGGTCGGTTCGTCCTGGGCCGAGTTTCTGCCCTATAGCGGACGTCGCTTCACCGTAGAGATCGATTTCGACTGCCCGGTCATCGGCCGGCAGAAGCATGCTGCCAATATCACCGCGAACGGCTTCCGCCGCGATATCGCGCGGGCGCGGACCTTTGGCTACATGAAGGATGTCGAGGCGTTGTGGGCCAAGGGCCTCGCTCTCGGCTCCTCGCTCGACAACGCTGTGGTGATTGCCGACGACAAGGTCGTCAATCCCGAAGGCCTGCGCTATCAGGACGAATTCGTGCGCCACAAGCTGCTCGATGCCGTCGGCGATCTCGCCCTCGCCGGGGCGCCGATCATCGGTCATTATCGTTCCTATCGCGGCGGCCACAAGGTCAACGCCATGGCGCTTGCGGCGCTTCTGGAAGACCGTTCGGCGTGGAGCTGGCTGGTCTCTTCCGATCCGGCGCCGCGTCGCAGTGAACAGGCGGAAGGCCTGCCCGGCTATTTCGCCCCAGCATTCGCCCCGGACCGTTCTTAAGCCATCACCACATGGCGGCCATTTTTGCGTGCTGTTGCCCATCGCAGCCGGCCGGCATTTGCAATTGCGGTGTGCATGCGGCTTTGCAGTCGGCCGGATCTTCGATAAGGAGGCAGCCCGTGCCCTTTTGCTCCGTGTGGATGCATGACTTTCTCTGAAGCTACCAAGCCCGGGCTGCGCATCGTCGCCGCCAGTCTCCTCATTGCCTCGATCGGCGCTTCGCTCGGAGCCTGCTCGAACTTCGGCGATCGTACGAAGATCATCGAGGAGGAACCGACCGTCCCTGCCGACGTCCTCTACAACGAGGGCCTTGCGGCGATGAAGGAAGGCGAGACGACCAAGGCGAAAGAGAAGTTCGCCGAGATCGATAAGCAGCATCCCTATTCGGATTATGCGCGCCGTTCGATGATCCTGTCGGCCTATCTCAACTACAAGCGCGGCAATTACACGGATGCGGTGACCGAGGCGAAGCGCTTCGTGACACTCTTCCCCGCAAGCGATGATGCGGCGTACGCCCAGTACATCATCGCCGAATCATATTACCGGCAGATCCCTGACGTGACGCGCGATCAGGAGATGACGCAGCGTGCGATCCTCGCCTACGGGCAGATCCTCAGCAAATATCCCGATTCGGAATATGCCGATGACGCTCGCCGCAAGATCGAGGTGGGTCGTGATCAGCTCGCCGGTAAGGAGATGCAGACCGGTCGCTACTACCAGGAGCGCGGCGAGTATCTGGCCGCGGTGAACCGATTCAAATCGGTCGTGGAAGCCTATCAGACGACCCGTCATGTCGAAGAGGCGCTGCATCGTCTGGTCGAGTGCTATCTGGCTCTCGGTCTCGTCGATCAGGCGCAGACGGCGGCTGCGGTGCTCGGACATAACTTCCCGGACAGCCCCTGGTACAAGGATTCCTATCGGCTTCTGGCCGGTCGGGGTGTTGAGCCGTCGGAAAGCAAGGGATCTTGGATCTCACGGGCCTTCCGCTCGGGGCAGGCCACCTGATAGCTTCCGGCGGCCATGCTGGCCAACCTGACCATCCGCGACATCGTTCTCATTGAACGCTTGTCTATCGATTTTGCCGCCGGTCTCAGCGTCCTGACGGGCGAGACCGGCGCGGGCAAATCGATTCTGCTCGATTCGCTGGCGCTCGCTCTCGGCGCGCGCGGCGATGCGGCGCTGGTGCGCTCCGGCGCGAGCCAGGGCCAGGTGACGGCCGTTTTCGATCTCGTTCCGACGCATGCCGTCATCCGCACATGCGAGGACAACGGCATTGACGTCGACGGTCCCCTCGTTCTTCGCCGGCTGCAGTCGGGCGACGGTCGCAGCCGCGCCTTCATCAACGACCAGCCGGTGTCGGTTTCGCTGTTGCGCGAGATAGGCCATCAGCTCGTGGAAATTCACGGCCAGCACGACGAACGGGCGCTGGTCGCGCCCGAAGAACATCGCAGGCTCCTCGATGCCTTCGGCGGGCTCGAGCGCGAGCGGGCGGAGGTCGCCGGCCACGCCCAGGTTTTGAGAGAGGCAGAGCGGCAGGCCGAAGAGCTGCAAGCATCCATCGAAGCGGCGGAGCGGGAAGCCGATTTTCTGCGCGCCGCGGTGGAAGAGCTCGAAGCGCTGTCGCCGGAACCCGGCGAAGAGGAACGGCTTGCCGATCGCCGACGCCTTCTCATGCAGGCGGAAAAGGTCGCGGGCGACCTCAACGACGCGCTCGACATGCTGGGCGGCAATATCTCGCCCGTGCCGGATCTGGCCGCCCTGATGCGGCGCCTGGAGCGTAAGAGCGCCGAAATGCCGGAGGTGATGGACGCGATCGTGGAAGCGATCGGGCAGGCGCTCGATCGTCTCGAAGATGCACGTTCAGGCCTCGCCGCGGCGATCACCGAGCTCGGCCATGATGCGGGCGAGCTCGAGCGCGTCGAGGAGCGGCTTTTTGCGATTCGGGCGGCGGCACGCAAATATCGCTGCGAGGCCGACGAGCTCCCGGGTGTCGCGGCGGATTTTGCGGCGAAACTCGAAGATTTCGAAAGCGGTCACGACCGGCTGGCGCGCCTGCAGAACGCGGTGCGGGAAGCCGAGGAAAGCTATGTCGCGGCGGCGCGCCTTCTGTCGGAGCGACGGGAAGAGGCCGCGCGAGGTCTCGAAGAGGCTGTGACCGCCGAATTGCCCGCGCTGAAGCTCGAAGCCGCGTCGTTCCACGTGCATCTGCAGCGTGACGATGCGCGGCGGAGTGCGGATGGCTTCGACACGGTGTCTTTCGAGGTCCAGACCAATCCGGGCACGGCGCGCGGGCCTTTGATGAAGGTCGCGTCCGGCGGCGAGCTCGCGCGTTTTCTTCTGGCGCTCAAGGTGGCGCTCGCCGACCGGGGGTCCGCTCCAACGCTCGTCTTCGACGAGATCGATTCGGGTGTCGGTGGGGCCGTGGCGGAGGCGATCGGGCGGCGGCTTGCCCGGCTCTCAGAACGCGTGCAGGTGATGTCGGTCACCCATGCGCCGCAGGTTGCGGCCCGCGCCAACGGCCATTTTGTCATCTCCAAACGCGTGACCGACGAAGGGCGCAAGACGTCGACGGCCGTGACCCGCGTTGAGGCTGAAGATCGGCGCGAGGAGATTGCGCGTATGCTCGCGGGCGCCACGATTACCGACGAGGCCCGGGCAGCGGCTGAACGGCTCATCGTGGGTGAGAGCCAAGCCTCTTGAGCTTGGCGCGTCTTTGCGCGACAGGACGGCATGGCACCACGCTCCAAAAAGTCGTCCGAAGGCGAAGAGGCGCTTGCCGCCGAGCCCGTCGACAAGCTCACCCTCGACGAGGCGCAGGCGGAACTCGCCAGGCTCGCGGCGGAGATCGCCGAGCATGACCGGCGCTATTACGAAGACGACGCGCCTGCGGTGTCCGATGCGGCCTATGATGCCCTTCGGAACCGCAATACGGCGCTCGAGGCGCGTTTCCCGGAGCTGAAGCGCAGCGATTCTCCTTCAGAAAAAGTCGGTGCAAAGCCTTCCGGCCGCTTTGCCAAGGTGCGCCACAGCGTGCCGATGCTGTCGCTCGACAACGCCTTTTACGACGAGGACGTCCACGATTTCGCGGCGCGGATCCGGCGGTTTCTCGGGATGAAGCCGGAAGAGGCGATCGAGGTTCTGGCCGAGCCGAAGATCGACGGGCTGTCAGCCTCTCTGCGTTACGAAGACGGCGTTCTGGTGCGTGGGGCAACCCGCGGCGACGGCACCGAAGGCGAGGACGTCACCGCCAATCTCCGCACCATCGAGGATATTCCCGAGCGATTGCCGAAGGGCGCGCCGGAGGTGATGGAGGTGCGCGGCGAGGTTTATATGAGCCACGCCGATTTCGAAGCCCTCAACCAGCGCATGGAAGAGGCGGGCGAGCGCGTCTTCGCCAATCCCAGAAACGGCGCGGCAGGTTCCCTGCGCCAGCTCGATGCCAGGGTGACGGCAAGCCGGCCCTTGCGCTTCTTCGCCTATAGCTGGGGCGAGGCGACGGCGCTGCCGGCGGACACCCAATGGGGTGTGATGGAGGTGTTTCGCGACTGGGGCCTGCCGACCAACCCGTTCATGAAACTCTGCGCCAATGTCGAAGAGGCGCTTGCGCATTACCGTCACATCGAAGCGGAGCGGGCGCTGCTCGGCTACGACATCGACGGTGTCGTCTACAAGGTGAACCGGCTCGATCTGCAGGAGCGTCTCGGCTTCGTGTCGCGCTCGCCGCGTTGGGCGATCGCGCACAAATTCCCGGCCGAGAAGGCGACGACGGTTCTGGAAGGCATCGAAATCCAGGTCGGACGCACCGGGGCGCTGACGCCCGTCGCGAAGCTGAAGCCGGTGACCGTCGGCGGCGTCGTCGTTCAGAACGCGACGCTGCACAACGAGGATTACATCAAGGGGATCGGTCGCGACGGCGAGACGATCCGTGATGGCAAGGATATTCGTGTCGGCGATACGGTGACCATCCAGCGGGCCGGTGATGTCATTCCGCAGGTGCTCGACGTCGACCTGTCGAGGCGGCCCAAGGATGCGAGGCCCTTCGAGTTTCCGACGGAATGTCCGGAATGCGGTTCCGACGCGGTGCGCGAACACGATCCCAAGACGGGGCGCACCGATGCCGTGCGCCGGTGTACGGGCGGGCTCATCTGCCCGGCCCAGGCGGTGGAGCGGCTCAAGCATTTCGTCTCGCGCGAAGCCTTCGACATCGAGGGGCTCGGCTCGAAACAAGTCGAGGCGTTCTGGCGGGATGGCCTGATCATGCATCCCTCCGACATCTTCACGCTTTCCGCGCGCGACGAACGTTCGCTGAAAAAGCTCAAGGATCGCGAGGGGTGGGGCGAGACGAGCGTGCGCAATCTATTTGCGGCCATCGACGAGCGGCGGCAGATTTCGCTCAACCGCTTCATCTATGCGCTCGGCATTCGCCATGTCGGCGAAACCAACGCCAAACGCCTGGGGCGCCATTACGGCACCGTCGAGGCTTTCCTGGAGGGAGCCCGCGCGGCAACGGATCAGGAAGGTCAGGCCTGGCAGGAGCTCAACGACATCGACGGCATCGGCCCGGTGGTGGCGGAAGCGATCACCCAGTTCTTCGGCGAAGAGCACAATCTTGAAGAGATCGAGCGGCTTCTGCGCGAGGTGACGCCGGAAGAGGCGGAGAAGGTCGCCTCGGCCTCGCCCGTTGCCGGCAAGACGGTCGTCTTTACGGGCTCACTCGAAAAGATGACCCGCGATGAGGCCAAAGCGATGGCGGAGCGGCTTGGTGCGAAGGTTTCCGGATCCGTCTCCGGCAAGACCGACCTCGTCGTCGCCGGGCCGGGCGCCGGCTCGAAGCTCAAAAAGGCCGCCGATCTCGGCGTCGAGGTCATCGACGAGGATGGCTGGTTCAAGCTTATCGGGGAATAAAGCTGCGAGAGGTGCGGCGCGGTTCGGATGGTCGTTCCGAAAGCTTCCGCGCCGCCGGTAAAACCTGTCTCGGCATGTCAGGCTGGCCGGCATGTCGGCTTTCTGTCGGGCACCTGACCGGGCCAATCGATGGGCATGAACAGAGCCGCCTTGAAGAGAAGCGCGTGAGGCTGCGATGGCGGTGGCTGGTCGCTCGACAGCATTTTCGCGGCCACCTTGTCGACCTCGGCCGGATTGATGCCGATATCGTTGAGAAGATCGGGCGACAGGCCCCGAAGCTCGTGCGCGGCGTTCCGCTTGCGGCGGGCCCGGAGTAGCTGCTGTATGAATCTCATTCATTGCCTCCATGAACAGTGATCAGCCTTGCCTCCTGGCTATGCCGATCGAGTGAGGCTAAGGTAGCTGTGCTCGTGCGGTTATTCGAACGCGCAGAGTGCAAGGCAGATTGAATGAGATTCATGTGAGGGTGGCATGGACAAGACGAAGCTCGCGGCGTTGCCGCCACTGCACGCTCTAAGAAGCTTCCATGCGGCCGCCCAATGTGGGCGCTTTCGCGACGCGGCGAGCGCCCTCGGACTGACGGAATCGGCCATCAGCCACCAGGTGCGTAAGCTGGAGGACTATCTCGGGGTGCGGCTGTTCGAGCGGCGCGGCAATGCCGTGCGGCTGACGGCTGCGGGCGAGACCTATTTTGAGGGTATCGATCCGGCCTTCGCGGCTATCCGCCGGGCAACCGAACGGCTTGCAGGGCCCGGTGGTCGGGTGACGCTGACTTTGCCGACCTCGCTCGTCACGATGTGGCTGATCCCGCGGCTGATGGAGCTCGAGGCGGCGCTTCCGGAGATCAAGCTGCAGCTCGCGCCGTCGAACCGCATCATCGATTTGAAGCGCGAGCAGATCGATCTCGCCTTGCGGCACGGCAAGGGAAGCTGGCCGGGCATTTCCTCGGTGCATCTCTTCAACGAAGAGACCTTTCCGATCTGTCGCGCCGGCCTTCTGCCGAAAAACCCCGATCCGCAGGAGGTGCTGCGATCGGTCCGCCTCATCGTCAATGCCTCTCACAAGGAAGAATGGGCGGAATGGGCGCAGGCGCGTCAGATCGAGCCGCCGCCGCTCGACAATGCGATGGTTTTCGATGGCACCGAGCAGATCATCGAGGCGGTGGCCGGCGGCGTCGGGCTCGGCATCGGACGGCGGCCGATGATCGATCGCTGGATCGATGACGGGCGGGTGGAGGCGCCTTTCGGCACGGCCGATGAAAGCGGCTTTGCCTATTATCTCGCCTGGCGTGAGGATGTCGAACTCAGCGTCCCAGCGCGTCAGGTGGCGCGCTGGTTCGTTGCTGCCTGCAAGGGCAAGAAGGCCGCTGAGGCGATGTTCGCGCCGGTCGCCGCTTAGCGGACGATCGGGCGGCAGGATTCCTCGAGGAACTTGCGCTCCGCGTCGGTGTAATGCGGCCAGAAGGAAAGGCTTGCTCGCACCCTTGCATGGTAAAGGTCGAGCCAGGCGATCTCCGCCGCCGTCAGAAGTGCCGGCGAGATCAGGCGGAGGTCGATCGGCGCGAACGAAATCGTCTCAAAAGAGAGCATCGGCCTGTCGCCGCCGACCGGGACTTTTGGCTCGCGCACCACGATCAGGTTTTCGATGCGGATGCCGAAATCGCCCGGGCGGTAATAGCCCGGCTCGTTGGAGACGATCATGCCCGGCTCCAGCGCCACATGGCCGCTCTTGGCGATGCGCTGCGGGCCCTCATGGACGGCGAGGAAGGAGCCGATGCCGTGGCCGGTTCCGTGATCGAAGTCGAGACCGGCCTGCCACAGAGGGGTGCGTGCCAGGACGTCGAGCTGCGCGCCCGAGGTGTCCTTCGGGAAATTCGCCATGGCAAGCGCGATATGGCCCTTGAGGACGCGCGTGAAGCGGTCGCGATAGAGCGTCAGGCGATCACAAGTCGCTTCCTCGCCCACCAGCACGGTGCGGGTGATGTCGGTGGTGCCGTCGCGATATTGCGCACCGGAATCGATGAGATAGAGCTCGCCGACTTGAAGCGTGCGGTTGCTCTTCTCGGTGACGCGGTAATGGTTCATCGCCGCGTTCGGTCCCGTCGAGGAGATGGAATCGAACGACACATCTTCGAGCTTGGAGCCGTCGAGCTCGGCCGTTTCGGTGCGGATCTCTTCGAGCTTCTTCGCCGCGTCGATCTCGCTCACGCTGCCGGCCGGCTGAAGATCGAGCCAGGCGAGGAAGCGGGTGACGGCGACACCGTCGCGAATATGCGCGGCGCGGCTGCCGGCGATTTCAGCGGCGTTCTTGCGGGCCTTGGGAAGCGCGATCGGGTCGGAGGCTTCGACGATCTCGGCGCCGCCTTCCTCGACGAGAAGCGCGACGGCTTCAGCCGAGCCCGCCGCATCATAAAGGGCCTTTGTTCCCTTTCCGAGAGCGCGCAGAGCGTCGGCGAATTCGGCCGGCTCACGGAGGCCAGCGAGGTCCGCGAGCGCGTCACGCACCGCATTGGAGAGCTTGCGCCCGTCGATGAAAAGGTCCGGCGCCTTGTCCTGGTGGACGATCGCGAAGGAGAGCGCCAGCGGCGTGTGCGGAACGTCGCTGCCGCGAATGTTGAACAGCCACGCGATCGAGGAAGGATCAGTCAGGACGACCGCCTGTGCCCGGCGTTTGGCAAGCGCTTCCCTCTGCTCGGCGATTTTCTCCGCGGCGCTGCGTCCGGCGAGTTCGTCGGGGTGCAGACGGACGGCGCCCGTCGGCGTTTCGGGACGGTCGCTCCAGGCGAGATCGATCGGATTCTCCGAGAGGGCGACGAGTTCGGCGCCAGCATTTTCGAGCTTCGCCGCCATGGAGCGGCGCTGGCTCCTCGTCGTGAGCCAGGGATCGAAGCCGATGCGGTCGCCTTCCTTGATCTTTTCGACGAGCCAGTCCGTCGGGCTCTTGTCGCCGATGAAGACGACCTCGAAGGCGTCCTTGTCGACCTGCGCGGCCGCCTGCACGGTGTAGCGGCCATCGACGAAGAGCGCGGCTTCGTCGGCAAGCACGATGGCGGTGCCGGCCGATCCGGTAAAGCCTGTCAGCCAGGAAAGCCGCTCGGCCGCGGGCGGAACATATTCGCTCTGGTGCTCGTCGGCCCGCGGAACGATGAAGCCCGCGAGTTTCTGCTCTTGGAGAGAGGTGCGCAGCGCGGCCAACCGTTCAGCCGAATGGGTGGCGTCGCTCTTGTCGTCATAGGTCTGAAACATGGCTTTCCTTACCAGCGGGCGCCGTCACGCGCCACTCTCGGCAGAGCCGCGACAGGCGAGGGGCTGACATGCGGGTGACGGCATTTTCGATCGCCGCGTTGAGGCGTATTTCGCACCCGAAGTTGCAACCGGGACTTGTGCATCATGTCTCTCACTTTCGATCAGAGCGGCCATCTCGCACATCGGTCCAGACCAGCGCTGTGGCGGCGTATTCTGGATCGGCTGATGGCGGCACGGCTTGCCGAAGCACAGCACGCGGTGAACCTCTGTCTTTCGAAGCTCGACGATGACGAGCTTGCGCGTCTTGGCTATCGCCGCACCGACCTTGCGGCGATGCGGGACCGTTCGTCGCGGTTCTGATTTCCGACCAGGTGACCGCCGCACCCGCAGCGTCGGTCACATGCGGTGCGACAGGACGAGCACGCTCCACTCGCCGAAGCGTCGATGTGTCTCGAGAGCAAAGCCCTGATTGCGGTAGGCCGCCGTCACGCGCGAGGCCTGGCTGTTGAGAATGCCGGAGAGCACCACGACGCCGTCCGTTTCGCTGGCGCGCGCCATTTCCGGCGCGAGCGCAATCAGAGGTGCGGCCAGAATATTGGCGACGATCAGATCATAAGGTGCGCAGGCGGCGATCCTCGGATGGCGCAAGCCCATGGCGGTCATGGTCTCGACGAGATGGCCGACGCCGTTGAGGGAGGCGTTTTCTGCCGCGATTTTTGTTGCGATCGGATCGATATCTGAGGCGAGAACGGGCTCACGCAAGAGCCTGGCGAGCGCGATCGCCAGGAGGCCGGTGCCCGTGCCGACATCGAGCGGACGGTCGAAGCGCCGGTATTTCAGCAATTCGTCGAGCGTTTCCAGGCAGCCGAGCGTCGTTGCGTGATGACCGGTGCCGAAGGCCTGGCCGGCATCGATTTCGATCCCCGTCCGTCCGGCCGGTATGGCGCTGCGATCATGGGCGCCATAAACGACGAAGCGCCCGGCCGGGACGGGCGCAAGCCCCTTCAATGACTGAGCCACCCAATCGGTCTCAGGAAGGATTTCGATGTCGAATTTCGATGCGTCCGCGCCGAGGGCGTCGCTGAGTCTCGCTCCGAGCGGGTCGAGTTCGTCGCCTTCGAGATAGAGTTCGACCTGCCAGTCCGTACCGGCTTCGCTCAAGGCGACGACGCCGCCTTCCTCTTCAAACGCCGCGTCGAGCCGATCCGAGAGAAGCTCCGCTTCCTCCCGGCCGCCTTTGAAACTGATACGTGCCGTCATGTCTTGGTTTTGTCTGTCTCTCGCTGGACCTTGCGACGCACGGATTTTTCCGTCGTGCGGTCCTGGTTTTCTGTCTCTGGCGGCACCATCGCAAGGATGCGCCCGGCATTCGAGGCGGCACGCTCCTGCGCCTGTTCAGCGAAAAAGAGGCTACCATCGGGTGCGACATACAACAGAATCTCCAGATCGTCGCCGCGCTCGTTGCGATAATCCTCGAAGGTGTATTCCTTCGTGAGCGGGGTCGATTGGATCTTCCAGCCGCTCGAAAGGCGCCGCTCGAGTTCCCAGTAGGAAACGCCGGAGGCGAGCAGGGGACGGCCGCCGACCGTGACGGCCATGTTCTTCTTGCTGCCTGAATCCTCGTCGCGCTGACGGCCGATCTGAAAGACGTCGGTGCGGCCGAAATGCGGGCCGAAATCGGTGCAGACGAGAGCGTTGTAGGCGTCGTTGTCAGTCGCTGCGATGAGGTAGTCGTAGCGGTTGAACTCGACGGAGAATTCCGCGGGCTCCGAGAGGATTTCGCCGTAATAGGTCGGGATTTCCGTCTGGCGCAAAAGGCGCAGGCGCGACCAGTTGCGGTCGGCCACCATCGTCGGGATCTTCATCTCCTTGAGGCGGGCCGTCAGCGCCTTTGTGAAGTTCGATGCGCCGACGACGAGGATCCCCGAGCGGCGATCGGCAGCAAGACCCAGATGGCGCGCCAGCCAGGGGAGGGTGAAGCCGTGGACGACAACGGTGACGAAGACGAGCGCGAAGGTGATCGGCACCATCAGCGGGCCGTCGTCGACGCCGATCGCAGCAAGCTCCGTTCCAAACAAACCTGCGACCGCGACCGCCACGATACCGCGCGGGGCGATCCAGCCGACGAGCAGGCGTTCTGAGAGTTTGAGTCCACTGCCGATCGTTGCCACGAGCACGGAGAGCGGCCGCACGACGAGAAGCAGGACGACGATGAAGGCTGCGAGGCGCCAATTGAGGGCCGTGAGATCCGCCCAGGTGAGCGTCGCCGTGAGCAGCACGAAGACGCCCGAGACGAGGAGGACCGTCATCGTCTCCTTGAAGCGCTTCAGTTCGTCGAGGCTCGCGATGCGGGAATTGCCGAGCGTGATGCCGAGAACGGTCACGGCGACGAGGCCGGCTTCGGCCACCAAAAGATCGGTCGCGGCATAGGCGACGAGAACGGCCGCCAGGATGAGAGGCACTTTCAGGTATTCGGGCACCCAGCCGCGGGAGAAGACGGTGACAAGACCCCGGCCGAGAAGATAGGCGCCGGCGAGCGCCACGACGGCCGCCGCGACGATCGACATGGCGAAGTCGGAAAAAGCCTGCTCGTGATGGTTGATGAGAATGACTTCGAAGGCCAGAACCGCAAACAGGGCGCCGATCGGGTCGTTGATGATGGCTTCCCAGCGCAGGAGTGACGCGGGTCGCTGGGCAAGCCGGGCCTGGCGCAGAAGCGGCATGATGACGGTCGGCCCCGTCACCACGAAGAGGCCGGAAAGAACCGTCGCCGTCGGCCAGCTGAGATCGCCCACGAAATGGGCGGCGATCGTGCCGAGGAGGAAGGCGAGCGGCCCACCCAACAGGACGAGGCGCCGCACACCCATCGAAGTCTCTCGGATCTCGTGGAAATGCAGCGTCAGGCCGCCTTCGAACAGAATGATGGCGACGGCAACCGCGATGATCGGGCGCAAGAAGTCGCCGAAATCCGATTCCGGATCGATGAGGCCTAGCCCCGGTCCGATCAAAAGACCGGCGAGCGACAGGACGACGATCGCCGGCAGGCTGAAACGCCAGGACAGCCATTGGGCGGCAATGCCGGTGGCGCCGATCAGCGCAATCTCGGTGATGATGTCGTGCATGAACCCGCTCTGCGCTGGAAGAGCGGGATTAAAGAGCAACTGCAGCCGCTTTCAAGCGCCGTTGGCGGAACTTTCGTCGAAAGTCTTTTGCTCAGAAGGCGGTTTGGACAGCTTGGACCTGCTTGCTCAGGTCGCTTCGACAAAACTGTCGACCACGCGCTTGCGGCCGGATTTTTCGAAATCGATCGTGAGTTTGTTGCCGTCGATCGTGTGGATGGTGCCGTAGCCGAATTTCTGGTGGAAGACGCGCTCGCCGACCGAATAGCGGCTCGTGCCGCCGATCACCGATTTGGCGACGAGTTCTCCTTCAAGGGTCGTCGGCCCGCGCCCGGTGCGGTTTCTCGGATCGGCGCGATCCCGGTTGGATTTCGCGCGCTGCCATCCCGGCGTCCGATAGGCGGAATCGAAGGGCTCCATCCGCTCAAAACGTGAGCCGCCATAGCCGCCCGATCCGTAATGGCCGGCACCGCCATAGCCGCCGTAGCTCGCAGGCTCTGCCACTTCGACATGGTCTTCCGGCAGATCGTCGATGAAGCGGGAGGGCAGGGTGGATTGCCACAGTCCGTGGACGCGGCGATTGCCGACAAACCAGATGGTGGCGTGGCGACGGGCGCGCGTCAGGCCGACATAGGCGAGGCGGCGTTCCTCTTCGAGGCCGGCCTTGCCGCTCTCGTCGAGCGCACGTTGATGCGGGAAGAGACCTTCCTCCCAGCCGGGCAGATAGACGACGTCGAATTCGAGGCCCTTCGCCGAATGCAATGTCATGATGGAGACGGCTTCTTCGGTCTCGCCGCCCTCCGTGTCCATGACCAGCGAGACATGCTCCAGGAAGCCGCCGAGGGAATCGTATTCGCCGAGATTGTTGACGAGTTCCTTGAGGTTCTCGAGCCGGCCCGGGGCTTCCGGCGAGCGGTCGCGCTGCCACATCTCGATGTAGCCGGATTCCTCCAGAATGATCTCCGCGAGCTCAGGATGCGGCGTGTGCTCCAGCATCTCCGACCAGCGGGCGAAGTTTCGGACCAGGTCACCGAGCGCCTGGCGCTGGCGTGGCTTGATCTCTTCGGTCGCCGCCAGCTCTCCGGCCGCCGCCAGAAGCGGGATGTCGCGGCTGCGCGCATGCGAATGGATGAGCTGGATGGTGGCCGCGCCAAGGCCGCGCTTCGGCGTGTTGACGATGCGCTCGAAGGCGAGACCGTCGGCCGGATTTTGCGTGACGCGCAGATAGGCGAGCGCATCGCGGATTTCCATGCGCTCGAAGAAGCGTGGGCCGCCGATGACACGGTAGGGAAGGCCGAGCGTGACAAAGCGGTCTTCGAATTCGCGCATCTGGAAGGAAGCCCGCACGAGGATGGCAATCTCGTTGAGAGATATGCCTTGGCGCTGCTTTCTTTCGATGTCTTCGCCGATCGAGCGCGCCTCTTCGGAGGAATCCCATCCGGAGGCGACCATGACCGGCGCGCCCATATCGTCGGTCGCCGGAAACAGCGTCTTGCCGAGACGGCTCTCGTTCTGAGCGATGAGGCGTGAGGCGGCGGCGAGGATATGGCCCGTCGAGCGATAATTGCGCTCCAGACGGATCACCTTGGCGCCGGGAAAATCGTGATCGAAGCGGAGGATGTTGGCGACTTCGGCGCCGCGCCAGCCATAGATCGACTGATCGTCGTCGCCCACGCAGCAGATATTGGCGCGCTCGCCTTCCGGACGCTGGGCGAGGAGGCGCAGCCAGAGATATTGCGCGACGTTGGTATCCTGGTACTCGTCTACGAGAATGTAGCGGAAGCGCTGCTGGAAGCTTGCGAGCACATCGGGATGCTCGCGGAAAAGCCGCACGCATTCCGTCAGAAGATCTCCGAAATCGACGGCATTCAGCGTCTTCAGACGCTCCTGATAGGCGGTGTAGAGTTCGCGCCCGCGCCCATTGGCAAAAGCGTAAGCGTCGGAATCCGGAATCTTGTCAGGCGACAAGCCGCGGTTCTTCCAGCCGTCGATGAGGTTGGCGAGCTGGCGCGCGGGCCAGCGCTTGTCGTCGAGACCGGCGGCCTGGATCACCTGCTTCATCAGCCGGATCTGGTCATCGGTGTCGAGGATGGTGAAATCGGAGCGCAGTCCGACGAGCTCGCCGTGGCGGCGGAGAATCTTGACGCCGATCGAGTGAAAGGTGCCGAGCCACGGCATGCCTTCGGTCTGTTCGCCGCCGATCAAGGCGCCGATCCGCACCTTCATCTCGCGCGCCGCCTTGTTGGTGAAGGTGACCGCCAGGATCTGCGAAGGAAATGCGCGACGTGAGGCGAGGATATGCGCGATGCGCGTCGTCAGAACGCGCGTCTTGCCGGTGCCCGCACCGGCCAGCACGAGAAGCGCGCCTTCCGTCGTCTCCACCGCATCGCGCTGCTCGGGATTGAGGCCTTGCAGGTAGCGCGCGGGAGACGAGACCTGTGCCGCCTGGGCGCGGGCCGCGATCCCACCAGCCCGCGGGGCAGGCGTCGGCGGGTCAAAAAGGGGATCGTCGTGTCGGTCGGCGTTTGAATGGGTCATCAGGTTTCGATTCGCTTAAGCCCAAGATAGGGCAACGATCCCTGTCTTGCGAGGCGGCCGCCTGGCTACCGGATTGTACTATTGTTCTTGACCCGTTCTCTGCGTCTACCGATCAGGCCGCAAGGGGGCGTGGCAAAAAAATCCGTGTCGCTAGCCGAATCTCTGCCACATGATCGAACTCGGGAGAGGGAGGGCGACGAACCTTCAGAGGTTCTTCTAAGACCGCACTTCCGGCCAGTTTGGGTTCTGGGGGAAAGATATGTCTGTGGAGCTTGAAGGGGGATGCTCCTGCAAGCACGTGCGCTACCGGCTCACATCGCTGCCGATGTTCGTGCATTGCTGCCATTGTCGGGACTGCCAACGCGAGACGGGCAGCGCCTTCGTCCTCAACGCGCTCATCGAACGCGACCGGATCGCGCTATTGAAGGCGGAGCCGGTCGTCGTGACGCTACCGACGGGGAGCGGGCTCCCTCATGACGTCTATCGCTGCCCGAACTGCCAGATTGCGCTGTGGAGCGACTACGGACGCCGTGGCATTCTGAGTTTCCTGCGGGTCGGAACGCTCGATAATCCGGATGTGCTCGTGCCTGACGTCCACATCTACACGCGCTCTAAGGTTCCGTGGCTCGAATTGCCGGCCAATGTTCCCGCCTTTGAGGAATATTACGATCTGAAGGAGCTGTGGCCGGCCGCCAGCCTGGCGCGCAGAGACGCGCTGCTCAAGACAGAATAGCGAACTGATCGGCCTTTCTCTGCATTGGGGTTGAGACACCCCAAGAGTGGAGACATCGCATGGCAACGCACGACCTCGACCTCAGCGTCGCAGTCGAATCCTATGATTTTGAACCCTCAAGCGGCATCCCTAACAGCAAGCTGCCGACGCTTATCTATCGCGGCGGCCTTGACGAGCCGGTCCGTATGGCCGGCGCTGCCGATACGATCCTGACGCGGAATATGTGGCAGGGTGTGTGGGTCTGGTCGATCTATCCGTTCTGGCACTTCCACACGAAGGGCCATGAGGTGCTGGCCTGTGTGTGTGGCTCGGCCCGCGTCGGGCTCGGCGGCGATGACGGCATCGAAACCGATCTCAATGCCGGCGACGTGGTCGTCATTCCCGCCGGTGTCGGCCACAGAAGACTGTCGGCGACGGAGGATTTCTCGGTCGTCGGCGCTTACCCGAAAGGGCAGGAGGGTGACATCACCAAGCCCGAGGAGATCGATTTCGAGGAAGCCAGGAAGAAGGCGGCAAGCGTGCCTCTTCCAGACACCGATCCGATCTATGGCCGGGAAGGTCCGCTCTTTGAGTATTGGAAAGGCAGCAGTTCGGCCCATACGGACGACGACGCCTCTTCGGACGTTCAGCAGGAAGACGCCGTCGAAGGCGAAGACGAAAATGCCTCTTCGGATGTGCATGAAGCGAGCGACGCCGAGAAGACCGGCGCGACGAACGAAAAATAAGGAAGAGCGCGGGCGAGCGAATGTTCGCTGCGCTGCGGGCGTAAGAAAGTTCAGCCGAAAAAAATGCCGCCCGCATGGTGCGGACGGCATCTTTCAAACCCGAGGAGATGTGGGCGGTTACTGCGACTGGGCCGGTTCGCCGGTCGCCGGAGCACCGCCGGTGCTGGTGCCCATGCCGCCGCTCTCAGTCTGTGACTGCTGGGCCGCGGCTTCGGCCTGCGCCTTCTGGTCGTCGAGGTCAACAAAGTCAGGGGCCGCTTCAAGCGCCTCCTTCGATCCGTCGATCACGAGGTGCAAGTCACCATCCTCATCGGTCTGGATGTCGATCTCGCTGAACTTGACCGCCACGTTCTTCTCACCGATGCCGAGGAAGCCGCCGACACCGATGATGGCGCCGTCAATGCCGCCTGCCTTCTTGAAGAGGAGGTCGTTGATGTCGCCCACCGCTTCGTCGCTCTGGTTGTAGACCGTCTGGCCGATATAGCTGCTCGCCTGGACCTGATCTTCGCTCTGCTCAGTCAGGAAGACGGAGGCATCCATGGGCTTCGCCGGAGCCTCGGCAGCCTCGCCTGTCGGGGCGCTCATGCTGTCGTTCGGCTGCGCTTCCATGCCGCCAGCAGGGGCCTTGTCCGGGCTTGCCGGCTGTTCCGCCATCGGCTGGTTGGTGGTGTCGGTCTCGGTCGTCTGCGCCATCGCGCCGGTGGCGATCATCGCCGAGATGGCCGTCGTTGCCAAAAGCTTCTTCAACATTCTCACTCTCCCTGTTGGGGGCTCGCCTGGGTGGCGGCTCGCCCCGTTCGTGTAGTGGGAGGGCAATGCCGTGGCGGCTGAAGGGTTCGTTCAAATAACGTTGCGAAAGGCTTGCAAAATGTGATCGCATCTGCGGGAACCGTTTTGGCTCACGGTCAAGCCTTTTCGGCAGCTTCGCCTTCGCTCGCTGTGCCGAAAACATGCCGCCGGGTGCAGGTCTACGGTGAGCTTTGCGGTCCGATCGTTTCGCCAACCGTCAGCGATGGCGCATGGGAGAAAGCCGGCGCGCAACCTTGACCTTGCGGCTTGCTTGGGTGCAGGAGACGAGGGCTTCCCGGTGCCCGCGACAGATTAACCTCTTGTTCTTCTCAGTGTGACGCTCCGTTCGGAAGCGGCACCCGAGATGGAAAGAAGCGAGATCGTGACCGACACTTCGGCCGAGGCGAAGCCGACAAATTCAGCGCCAGTTTCCGCGTCCGGTACGGAAGAAGAGAGCCAGGAACCCGTCTTGAGCGCTCCCGCACTGTGTGTGGTCGCATTCACGATCGGTGTGGTGGCGGCCGTTGGCGCAGTCCTTTTTCGCTACATGATCGCCTTCGTGCACAATCTCGCTTTCAACGGGCGCATCAGCTTCTTCTACGATGCCAACCATTTCGAAGCGGCGAGCGTCTGGGGCCCGTTCATCATTCTCGCGCCGATCATCGGCGGGCTCATCGTCGTCTTCCTGGTGAAGACGTTTGCGCCGGAGGCGAAGGGTCACGGCGTTCCGGAAGTGATGTACGCCGTCTATCACAACAACGGCGACGTGCGCGGTGTGGTGGCGATCGTCAAGTCGATCGCCTCCGCCATCTCCATCGGCAGCGGCGCTTCGGTCGGTCGCGAAGGCCCGATCATTCAGATCGGTGCCTCGTTCGGTTCGACGATTGCACGGACATTGAAGCTGCCGCGCTGGCAAAAGATCACGATGCTTGCCGCCGGCGCCGGTGCCGGCATCGCAGCGACATTCAACACGCCCCTCGGTGGTGTGCTCTTTGCGGTGGAACTTCTCCTGCCGGAGGTGAGCGGACGGACCTTTCTGCCGGTTGTCGTGGCGACGGCGACTGCGACCTATATCGGCCGTATTGCTCTCGGCCTCGATCCGGCATTCTTGGTGCCACTTTCTGCGGTCGATCCGCAGCATGCGATCAATCTCGCCGAGCTCGTCGGTTTCGCCTTCCTCGGCCTCGTGGCGGGCGTCGCCTCCTGGGCGTTCATCCGCTTCCTCGCCTTCTGCGAGGATTTCTTTCCGAAGCTGCCCGGCAACGATTACACGCGCAACATCATCGGCATGACGCTGATCGGGTTGCTCGCCTATGGCTTCTTCGTCACGACGGGCCAGTACCACACCGCTGGCGTCGGCTATGCCACGATCCAGTCGATCGTGAGCGAGAGCAATTACAGCTACACGCTCTTCCTTCTCGTCGCCTTGCTGATCGGCAAGCTGGTGGCGACGAGCGTCAGCCTTGGCGCGGGAGCGTCCGGCGGCGTTTTTTCTCCCTCCCTCTTCATCGGCGCGACGCTCGGCGGCGCTGTCGGCGCGCTCGGCGCGTGGCTCTTCCCGGGAGAGGGCTTCAACATGGCCGAATTTGCCGTCGTCGGCATGGGCGCACTCGTGGGCGGTGCGACCGGTGCCTCAATGACGGCGATCGTCATGATCTTCGAGATGACGCGCGACTATAATGTGATCGTCCCGCTCGTCCTGGCGGTGGCGCTCTCGGTCGGCGTGCGGCGCTGGTTCATCGCCGCCGACATTTACACGATCAAGCTGCGCAATCGCGGCCGCCCGATCCCGTCGGTGCGGCACACCAACATGTATCTGGTGCAGCAGGCGCGCGATCTGATGAACCGCAATTTCGTCGTCCTGCCTGCGGCGACGAGCGTTAGGGATGCGATCAAACTCGTCGGCCAGGAAGGTCAGCGCAAGCATGTCGTCGTCAGTGAGGAAGGCCGCATCGTCGGTTATGCTCGCTTCGGTTCGGTGCTCTACGCGCCGTCGATCCGGGCCGATCAGACGCTTGCCGATATCATCTCCGACGATTTCGTTGTCGCGCCGGAAAACAACATTCTCAATTCCATCATCACGCGCATGAACCGACGGGCGCGCTCTTTCGCGATCGTCGTGCGGGCTGGCGTGGTGGTGCCGCGTCCGGAGGATGTGGTCGGGGTTATCGATTCTCCCGAGATCGCAGGGGCCGTCATCCGCAACCATTATTCGTAATCGCCTGACAAACTGATTCAGCCCTCATCTCCAGGGGGCTGATCCGTCAGCGTTTATCGAGGGTGATCGCCGCGCCTGCGCTTTCCGGCCAGGGGAGTCTCCGGTGGGCCTTGAAGGTGGCTTCGATGTTTGCCTGAATGTGCGGCGGGAAGGCGGCCGCCCGCCGCGCGGCCATGTCGACATGCAGATGCAGGTGCTCGGACGTCGCGGCTACCAAGCCGTTGTCGGCATCGCGGAGCTCCATGTAACTGCGCAACCGCTTATCGTCGGCGGACAGGAGCTGCCAGGTCGAATAGACCTTCGCGCCGGTTTTCAATTCTCGCAGATAGCGTACATGCATTTCGACCGCGAAGAAGGAAGCGTCATGGCTCTGGCGGTAATCGGGGCCGAGGCCGAGAGCTTCGAAGGCTTCGTCGATGCCGCGGTCGAAAAGCAGGACGTAATACGCGACATTCATATGGCCGTTGTAATCGATCCAGGCGTCCTCGACGGTCTGCGTCGTCACCTGGAACGGAGCCTCAATTGTCCTGGACATAAGCCACCTTTTTTCGCATTGCAGGGGATAGTCGCGCCGCCCGAGAGCCAGCGCGGCAACTTGTTATGCTTTCAACAAGCTTGAGGATTTGCTCCGGCATCGGGAGCCGAATATGGCCATCGCAGACGCGCTTTCTCGCAACGAAGACGGTATTTCTACCGCGCTTGGTATTCTCGCTCAGCGTTTCGGGGAGCGCTTTTCCACCTCCGCCGCGGTCCGTGAGCAGCACGGCCACACCACGACCTGGATCACCAATCAGCCGCCCGACGGCGTGGTCTTCGTGCATTCCACCGAAGAGGTCGCGGAAGTGGTGCGCGTCTGTGCCGAGCATCATGTGCCGATCATCCCGTTCGGCACCGGATCGTCTCTCGAAGGCCATCTCAACGCGCCGGCGGGGGGTGTCTCGATCGACTTGTCCGGGATGAAGCGGATTCTCGCGGTGCATGGGGAAGATCTCGATTGCGTCGTCGAGCCGGGGGTCACCCGTAAACAGCTGAACGAGCATCTGCGCGACACCGGGCTTTTCTTTCCGATCGATCCGGGCGCGGATGCGAGCCTCGGCGGTATGGCCTCGACGCGCGCCTCCGGCACCAATGCGGTCCGCTACGGTACCATGAAGGACAATGTCCTCAACCTTACGGCTGTCATGCCGGACGGCTCGATCGTGCGCACGGCGCAGCGGGCCAAGAAGACCTCGGCGGGCTATGATCTGACCCGGCTTCTCGTGGGAGCGGAGGGGACACTCGGCGTCATCACCGAATTGACTTTGCGGCTGCAGGGAATCCCGGAGGCGATCTCGGCCGGCGTGTGCAGCTTTCCGGATGTGGAATCGGCCTGCAACACCGTTATCGCCACCATCCAAAGCGGCATCCCCATGGCGCGCATCGAGCTCCTCGATACGCTGCAGATGCGTGCCTGCAATGCCTATTCCAAGCTCGATTACCCCGAGGCGCCGACGCTCTTTTTGGAATTCCACGGCACCACCGCCGGCGTGAAGGAGCAGGCGGAGCTCTTCGGGGAGATCGCGGAAGAATTCGGCGGCGGCAATTTTTCCTGGACGACACGGCAGGAGGACAGAGCAAAGCTCTGGCAGGCGCGTCACGATGCGTATTGGGCGGCGATCTCGCTGCGGCCGGGGACGCGAGCCTTCGCAACCGACGCCTGCGTTCCCATCTCCCGACTTGCCGATTGTGTGCGCGGAACGATGGACGACATTGCCGAGCTCGGCCTGATCGCGCCCATCGTCGGCCATGTCGGCGACGGCAATTTCCATGTGTCGGCGCTGATCGACATGGACGATCCCGCGGAACTCGAAAAGGCGCAGCAGCTTTCCGCGCGCATCAGCGCCCGTGCGATCGGGATGGATGGAACATGCACCGGTGAACACGGAATCGGTCAGGGCAAGCGCGCTTATCTGGAGCAGGAACTCGGCCCCGCTCTCGATGTCATGCGGGCGGTCAAACGCGCGATCGATCCGCAGAACATCATGAATCCGGGTAAGATCATTCGTCTCTAGATCGGATTGAGACCGTCGCGCAGAGGGGCGGAGAGGGAGAGTTGTTCTGGGAAGGCTTTACGTCGCGATAGGCCTCGCCATCATTGCGGTGCTCTTCACCGCCTTGATCGGGCCGTATCTCGTTGATTGGAGCGCCTACCGGCAGGAGTTCGAGGAAAAAGCCTCGGCGAGCCTGGGCGTGCCGGTCAAGGTGCGCGGCGATGCCGACCTTTCGATCCTGCCCACGCCGAGCTTGCGCCTCGCGGAAGTGCGCATCGGACCTTCCGACGCGCCCATCCTGACGCTCGGGCGCCTGCGCGCCAAGGTGGAGCTCACTGGTCTCCTCAAGGGGGAGATCAACATCATTTCCGTCCAGCTCGATCGGCCGCGCTTGATGCTGGATGTTGCCGATCTCGCTCAGCCGGGAAGGCGGCTGCGTATCGGCCGCTTCGGGCCAGAGCAGATTTCCCTCGACGCGATGGAAATTCGAAACGGCGAGATCGACCTCAAGGACAGCCGACGCGGCGCGTCCTGGCGGATCGGCGATATCAATGCGCTGATGCAAGCGCGCTCGCTCGAAGGGCCCGGGCATTTGCAGGGCGGCTTCCGGCTCGGGGGCGACGCCTACAGCATCGATGTCGGGGTTGGACGCCTGGCCGATGGCCGCATGCCATTGAAGGCGAGCCTGACGCCCGCGGCGAAACCTCTGGTGTTGTCGGTTGCCGGCGATCTCGTCACGGATGGTGAAGAGGGGCTCGCCTTGAAGGGTACCTTCGACCTTTCCGGTCTCAAGCCGGATACGGAAGCGGGGCCCGAGCAATCTCTCTCGCCGCTCGCGCTTTTGCGGACGAAGGGCGAGTTCGAGCTCACCAGCGAGAAGCTCGCCTCGGAAGACTTCACCTTTGCTTACGGGCCGGAAGCGAACGCGGTTCAGGCGGCGGGTCATGGCGAACTCGCATTCGTGCCGGAACCGCGCTTCGCCATTGCGCTCGATGCGCGGCAGATCGATCTCGATCGGGCGCTCGGGGCCGGTGGAGGCAAGCCGGTCGCCATCGAAAAAGCGGCCGAAAGGCTCGTCGCCGGGCTCACAGATCTGCCGAGGCCCTCGGTTCCCGGCACCCTTACGCTCGATGCGCAAGGCGTCGTTGTCGGCGGCAGCGTCATTCAGGCGGTCGGGGCGGATGTGAAGCCCGCAGAGAATGGCTGGAGGGTGGATATCCTGTCCGCGATGCTGCCGGGGGCGACACGCATCGATGTCAGCGGCGATATCGACACGACCACGCCAACTTTCCACGGCCACGGGCGGATCGCTTCCGAGCGTCCCGCGGC
Source organism: Rhodopseudomonas julia (assembly GCF_030813515.1). NCBI lineage: Bacteria > Pseudomonadati > Pseudomonadota > Alphaproteobacteria > Hyphomicrobiales > Nitrobacteraceae > Rhodopseudomonas > Rhodopseudomonas julia. The sequence continues at coordinate 756,207 of NZ_JAUSUK010000002.1, forward strand.
CTTTGCTGCCTGGTGGCGCGGCGATGCCGGAGACGCGCTGCGCCTCGACCATTTCAAGGTGGAAGCCGATCTCGACCTGTCACAGCGCCGGCAGACGGCGCAGAATCTGGTTGCGGAGATCAATGACGGGACGATCGACGGCGCGATTTCCATGCGCCGGTTCGCGCGCACCGGAGAAACGTTCGCCGATGTGACTCTGAGCGCCGAGAATGTGGCACTCGAAGAGGCGGAGGCGGTCACGGGCCTTCTTGCCGGAGACGATCTGCGCAACGGCAATTTCGCACGTGTGGCGATGTCGCTTGCGGCACAGAACCTGTCCGTGGGCGGGGCGGAGGCGGCCTTCGTCAATCTGGAAGGGGTATTGAGCGGCGACAGTCTGGACATTGCCACCTTGTCGATCGCCGATCTCGCCGGCGCCGATATCAATGCGTCGGGACGGATCGAGAATTTCTTCGCGGCACCGCGAGGCCGGCTTTCGGCCGATATCGTGGCTGAGAACCTAGCAGGTGCTGCCGCCTTTCTGCGGGGGCTTCTGCCGCAGAGCCAACTTGCGGAACGTCTGGTGGCGCGCGCTCAGGCCTTGTCGCCTGTCGATGCCAGTCTCGTGGCGACCGCTGAGACGGATGGGGCGCTGACGCTGGAGCTTTCCGGTAATTTTGCCGGAACGCGGCTGACGCTGACCGCCGACGGGCGGGGCGGCTTCAACGATCCGGAAGAGCTTTCCGGGCAGGCCGATCTCCTCGTGCAATCGCAGGATTCGGCCTCACTCCTCACTCAATTCGGCTTCGACGTCGTGCCGTTGCCCGGAAGTGGGCCGGCTCGGTTGAGCGTGAAAGCGAACGGGTCTGTCGGCCAGGGTGCCGATCTCGACGCGAGGGGACGTATCGCCGGCATCGATTTCGGCTTCGACGGGCGCGGCGAATTCGGCGGGGATGCGCTTTCTCTTGCGGGTCCGTTGTCACTTTCGACCGAGGACGTCGATTCCGTCCTCCTTCTTGCCGGTGTGGCGCTGCCTGGGATCGGCGAAGGCCACGCTCTTGCAGCGAGTGGGCCGTTCAAGCTCTCGGGCGGCGTGGCCGAGCTCGATCTCGAGAGCGCGTCTTTCGCCGGTCAGAATGTCAGTGGCAGCCTCATGCTCAAGGCGGGCGACAGCCTGGCCATCGGCGGCGACCTTCGCCTGCAGACCGTCTCCTTGCCGCTTCTCTTGGCCGCGCCGTTCGGGATGACGCCGGCCTATGCGGTGGGGCAGTGGCCGACCCAGGCTTTCGCCCCGGCTCTTCCAACCGGGATTTCTCTCGATCTCGCCGTCAAGGCGCAAGAGGCGGCGACGGGCCTCGTCATGCCTCTGCGCAATCCGGCCTTCACGCTGCGCTACGACGGGGGACGCCTGCGTTTCGACAATCTCAGCGGCGGTTTTGCCGGCGGCGAGCTCGCCGGGGTTCTCTCGGCGGGAGGTGGCGAGGGCGCACAACCGCTGACATTGCAATTGTCTCTCAAAGATGCGGTTCTCGCCGAACTCGTCTGGCGCGAAGATGGTCGTCCGGTTGCCTCGGGGCGGCTTTCCACGTCGCTCGAACTGATGGGACGCGGCCGGTCTTTCTCGGGCATGGTCTCCGCCTTGAACGGGAGCGGTTCCTTCACCCTGCGCGACGGCCTCCTGCGGTATTTGAATCCGCAGGCTTTCGGCTCCGTCATTCGCGCCGCCGACGCCGGGCTGAAGCTTGAAAGCAAGCCGGTTGCGGCTGCGTTTTCGGGACATCTCGATGCGGGGACACTTTCCTTCGATGAGGCGACGGGCTCGTTCTCAGTCACCTCCGGGACGGTTCGGCTGTCGACGCTGCAGGTGGCGGGGAGCGAAAGCGCGACCGTCCTCGGCAACGCGTCTCTCGACCTCAACCGCATGGAGCTCGCCTCCGACTGGTCTCTGAAGGTCGATCCCGGTCAGGATGCGGTGACGGGCGCGCAACCCGAAGTCGGGATCGTCTTTTCCGGGCCTCTTGCCGATCCCGGTCGCCATATCGACGTCACGCCGTTCCTCGGTTTTCTGACGGTGCGCGCCTTCGAGCAGGAGGTGGAACGGGTCGAGAAGCTTCAGGCGGAAATCCTGGAAGGCGAGCGGCTGCGCCGTGAGTTGAAGCGCCAGCGCGAAGAGGAACAGCGCCAGGAGCGCGAGAAGGCGGCGCAGGCTGCTGAAGAGAAAGCTGCTGCCGAGAAGGCTGCGGCGGAGGAGGCGGCTCAGCGGGCCGAAGAGGCGGCTGAGGAAACGGCTCCCGGCGCGCAGCACGGTGAGCCGGGCGCGGCTCGGCCCGACGCTCCATCAGCGGATGGAACGCAAGGGGATGGAACCCAAGGCCGCCCGGAAAAACCCGAAGCGCGAGGTTCGACGCCGAAGCCGCAGGGTTCGGAGAGAGATCAGGAGACGTTTGGGCGTCGGCTCGGCCGCATCCTTGACGAACCGGTTCCGGAGGCCCCCAAAGCGGTCGCGCCGGAGCGTGGCGGCAGCGGCGCGCCGCTCGACCTCCTGCCGTCGCTGTCGGAATAAGCCTCAGCCGTTCTCTTCCAGCCGCTGCCGGAGATCCTCAAGAACGGCAATGCGCAGGGCGGATGAGAGGTTATCGGTCTCCCGCCGCGCATCGATCTCCTCGATCAAAGCGGCGAGCGGCATTTCTCGTGTTTCGGCCATCGCCTTGAGCTCAGCCCAGAAGGGATCTTCCAGGCTGACGCTCGTGCGATGTCCGGCGATGACGACGGAGCGCTTTTTCACATCGTCACGACGGGCAGGGCCGCGCTCCGTTCAGTTCCCGGAGCCCGGCAGCGGCAGAAGCGCCTCAGGCGGGGGCGGCGGGGTGATGCGGATCGTCGGATCGGGCTCCACCGAACTGTCCGGTTGCAGGGGCGCCGGTTCTTCCGAGGCGGGTGGTACAGGGGTCGATGCCGGCGTGGTGCAGGCCGAGCGCATCGTGCGCAGCGCGGCCGCAGACCCCTTCAAGGTGAGATCGAGACGCTGCTGACCGACGGCGACATTGAGGCTTTCGCCAACGGACAGGGCGTAAAGCAGAGGATCGCTGTCCTTGATCGTCACTTCCGGAAGAAAGCCGCCATAGAGCTCGCTCTGGTGCAGCCGCCCGTCGCGGCGGAAGATATCCCGATCGACCTCGAAGGCGACTTCGACGAGATCGCCTTCAAGCGCGCTCTCGATGGCAATGGTCGGGCGAACGGTGATGTCGCCGCCTGCAAGCGTGCAGCTGATGTCGAGAGGCACGTCATCGCACTGATCGCAACCGGCGATGAAGGCGGCAGCACCACTGTCGGTGAGGGATGAGCGCCAGGAATAGGAATCGCCGCTCGTTTCACTGGACCCTGACGCTGCAGGCGCACTCATACCGCTTCCATCCGTGTTCTCGGTCTGGGATTGCGGCTGTTGCTGTGGTTGCGGCTGCTGGGTCGGCGAAGGCTGCGTCTGAGATGGCACCTGCATCGGAATCTGCCGGATGGTGCCGGGAGCCTGATCCTGCGCGAGCGCCATCGTCGGTGTGGCGAGGAGTGAGAAAGCGACAAGGCGAGACATCATCTGCATGGCAACCTCATGGTTTTTCCTCGCCCTCAGGCGGTGCGCCGCGGAAATGACCTTCCAGCCGGCGCGTCTCTTTGGCGAGCACGTCACGCTCGGTCTGCCGTTCTGCCGCACTGCGGCCATGCCGCCGGCGGTTTTCCGCAGCGTCTTTTTCCTTGGCCTGACGCGCCGCCCGTTTGCGGGCGGTGCGCAGATTGACGATCTCGGCCATAGGTTCTTTCTCAGCGTGGCCCGATCATGTTTTCCGGGCGGACGATCTGGTCGAATTCCTCCGGCGTGACGAAACCGAGGCCGACCGCCTCTTCCTTCAAGGTCGTGCCGTTCTTGTGGGCCGTCTTGGCGACTTTGGTGGCGTTGTCGTAGCCGATCTTCGGCGCAAGCGCGGTCACGAGCATCAAGGAACGCTGCATCAATTCTGCAATGCGCTCTTCGTTGGCCTGAATGCCCACCACGCATTTGTCGGCGAAGGACCGGCAGGCGCCGGCGAGGAGGTCGATCGACTGCAGCATGTTGTAGGCGAGGACCGGCTTATAGACGTTGAGCTCGAAATGCCCCTGGCTTCCGGCAATGCCGATCGTGGTGTTGTTGCCCATCACCTGAGCGCAAACCATGGTCATCGCCTCGCACTGGGTCGGGTTGACCTTGCCCGGCATGATCGAGGAGCCCGGCTCGTTTTCCGGCAGGATCAATTCGCCGAGACCGGAGCGCGGGCCGGAACCCAGGAAGCGAATGTCATTGGCGATCTTGAAGAGCGACACGGCGAGCGTGTTGATCGCGCCATGGGCCGAGACATAGGCGTCGTGGGTTGCAAGCGCCTCGAACTTGTTGGGCGCGGTGCGGAAGGGCAGACCGGTCGATTCGGCGACCGCGGCTGCAAATTTCTCGGCGAATTCCGGCTTGGTGTTGAGCCCGGTGCCGACCGCCGTCCCGCCCTGGGCGAGTTCGAAGAGATAGTCGACGCCTTCGCGCACGCGGCGCAGGCCGTAATCGAGCTGGGCGACGTAACCGGAGAATTCCTGGCCAAGCGTGACGGGCGTCGCGTCTTGCGTATGCGTGCGGCCGATCTTGATGATATCGGCGAAGGCGCGTTTGCGGTCGCGCAGAGCCTCGCGCAGATGCTCGACCGCGGGAATGAGGTGGTGCACGATCTCTTCCGCCGCCGCGATATGCATCGCTGTCGGGAAGGTGTCGTTGGAGGACTGGCTTCGATTGACGTGGTCGTTCGGGTGGACCGGATCTTTCGAGCCGAGCGTGCCGCCGAGCATCTCGATCGCGCGATTGGCGATGACCTCGTTGGCATTCATGTTGCTCTGGGTGCCCGAACCCGTCTGCCAGATGACGAGCGGGAAATTGTCGTCGAACTTGCCGGAAGCGACTTCCTGGCCGGCCGCGGAAATCGCGTCGGCGAGGCGAGGCTCGAGGTTGCCGAGGTCCTTGTTGACCTGCGCGGCAGCGCTCTTGATCAGGCCGAGCGCGCGGATGAGCGGCTTAGGCATCCGCTCATGGCCGATTTCGAAATTCTTGAGCGAGCGCGCGGTCTGTGCGCCCCAATATTTGTCGGAGGGAACTTCCAGGGGGCCGAAGGAATCGGTCTCGGTACGCGTGCTCTCTGTCATGGTCGGGTCCGCCAGTTTTTCGGCCTTTTCCCATTGGCGGGCGCCGCAGGCAAGAGCCGGAGGCGGGAAAGAGGCTTTCAACCGACGAGGAACAGAAAAAGACGCGGACGCTCAGCCGTTTTTCTTGCGAAATGCGTCGAGAGAGACGACTTCGGCACCCTCTTTGCCGTCCTCGCCTTCGGCCGGCGCCTCTGCAGTCTCCGCGCTTCCTTCCTTGCGCTCCAGGACCGCCGGCGGAAGAGGGCTGGGCATGAGGCCCGGCTGTTCCTCTTCACCAGGGAGAAGCCCCGGCATCGCCTCAACTTCCGCAGAGGCGAGATTTTCGCCCTCCGTCTCCGGCACATCGAACTTCAGGCCGAAGCTCGCATGCGGATCGACGAAAGCCTTGATCGCGCGGAAGGGGACGAGAAGACGTTCCGGCACGCCGTTGAAGGAGAGGCCGACCTCGAAGGTCGTCTCCGTGACGTTGAGGTCCCAGAATTGGTGCTGGAGGACGATGGTCATCTCTTCGGGATATTGCGCCCTGAGACGCGAGGAGATGCGCACGCCTGGGTGACGGGTCTCGAAGGTCACGAAGAAATGGTGCTCGCCGGGCAATCCGGTCTGCGCCACCTCGCCGATCACCTTACGGATGACCTGCCTCAGGGCGTCCTGAGTGAGAATGTCGTAACGAATGAGGTCGCTTGCCATTGAGCGAAACTATGTTGGCCGCGCGCAACGGGCAATATGCGCCAGGACGTTTCGGCCCCTCTGACACCGATTTGCAACGGCATGGAAAACGAAATGGAGGCTTCTGTTGCCAGGTGCCTCCGGACCCCGCCTGACGGGGCTAACCGCCAGGGCTTGAATCGAAGCAGTCAGGCTGCATTACGCAGCGAGACGAGCCTCAGCATAGTTGTCATTCGCAACTACAAGTTTTAGTCCGATAACGGTGGAACCATACCGAGCGAAAGTTCAGCCTTTACACCCTCGTCGATCCTATTTCGCCCCCATCAACAGCGGCCCCTTGCAGGGATTCCGGCTCTTCCAGGCACTCTGCCCTGGGCCGTTGATGGTGGAGGCGCCGGGTACCGCCCCCGGGTCCGATAGGCTTATTCCGCAGACCATTTATCGCCATAGTCGGCTTGCGCCGACGCGAGCCAATATAAGCGGTCCTGGCTGAATTTCAAAGGCTTGCCTGCACCCACTTTTGAGACGCGACGGGATTTGCGTGGCGCGCCGCCGGTCAAAGGAGGAGTCTTCTCAGGCGTTTGCATGTGCCGGCTGCGAAAGAGATTCAGAGTGTTTACCCGGAATCCGTGACTGCCCGGCAAGAGCGATCCCACAGCCGGCCAGAAGCCCTGCGACATGGGCGCCGAGATGCGGTGGCCAGACGAGGTCTGCTGAAAAAATCGGTCCGAAGGCCGCCTCCCAGGCGATCTTGGCGACGTTCGCGCCGAGGGCAAGAAGCCAGATCTTGTCACGCGTCTCTTTCCAGAGGCCGAGGGTGAGCGCCGCATAGAGCGTGTTGAGAACGGCCGAGAGGCCGCAATAGCGGAGCGTTTCGGGGAAGAGGGCGAGGAGGGTGGCCGTGACCGCCAGGCCGCCGAAGCCGAAGACGTGGAGAGCGAGCCGGCGCGAGCCGCCGAAGGGGGAGAGCTCGTAAGCGATGCCGAGCGCCAGAAGCGCGCCCAAATTATAGCTGAGATGGTGAAGGTCGAGATGGACGAGATGGCCGGTCACGAGCCGCCAGACTTCGCCGGCTTCGATCGCCCCGCGATCGTAGACGAGGCCGGAGGGCGCGCCACCGGCGAGGGCGTAGAGAGTGCCGATCAGAGCAGCAAGGCCGAGGGTGAACCACGGCAGGCGAGGCCTGCCGTGGAACACATTAGCGAGCGCCTGCATCAGGCGGCCTCCCGCCGGCGCAGGCGGAGGGTGCCGCAGAGCACGAGGATCGCGAGGATCAGGCCCGGCAGGCCAATGGCGCCAGAGCCGCCGGAACCGCCGCCCGAATGGGAGGGGCGAGGGGCATCGAACATCGGCGTTTGGGTATCGACCCGGGTCGTCTGCGCCGGCGTGTTCATGCGCTTCTGGCGGGCTGTGTCTTCCACGGCGAGGCGGTCGCGGTTGGTACGATCGATCGCCAGCTCCTCGAACCGCTCGTCGCGCACCACCAGCATGGAGGTGAAAGGGGAGAGGATGCCGTATTCCTTGGAGGTGTCGATGACCGATTGCTTGACGTCGGCGTCGCTGCCCAAGAGGTCGAGTTTGCGAAGCTCCCGCTCGATTTCGGCAAAGGCCCAAAGCCGCTCAAGCTCGGGGTTGAGGTTCACGGTCTCGGGGAAGGCGAAGCGAGTCTTATAGGAAACCGGCTTGCCGGAAATCTCGCCGGAGAGCGTCAGGTCAGCTTCGCCAGCGCCGCGGTAATGGCCGAAGAGGACCATCTGTTCGCCGCGATAAAGGGTGCGTATGCCCTTGCGGCGGAGATCGTCGATGGTGAGGTCGCTGCCTGACGGGTCGAGATCGAGCTTCACGCCGTGAAGCGCCTCGTGGGTCACTTTTGTCGTTGCCTGCAAGAGAACGCCGATGATGTCGTCGGAATTGGAGACCGCGCTCGCGAAGCCGCCGGATTCCAGTGTCATCGGTTCAAGCAGCGGGCGATTGACGCTGTTGCCCATGATGGCGGTGAAGAGGCGCACATCCTGCTCTTTCACCAGAGCGAGAAAGTCCTTCACCTCCGTGCGGCCGACATTGGCGACGCCGTCGGTGACGAGGACGAGGGCGCTTGTGCGGTCGGCATCCGCCGCGTCGAGGCCGAGCTTGAGGCCGTCGTAGAGATTGGTGCCGCCCGAGGCGTCGACGCTCCGCACCCATTCGAGTGCCTTGGAGATGCTCTCCTGGCTGGCATTCATGAAGCCTCGGGTGAGCTCTTTGGCGCTGTCATTGAAATAGACGATGCGGAAGCGGTCGTCGGGATTGAGCTGGCCGAGGGCGCGCGAGACGCCTTCCGTGAGGCTCGACATCTTGCCGCCCATGGAGCCGGAGCGATCGAGCACGAAGATGAAGTCGCGGCCTTCGGTGATCGGCTTCAAATCCATGCCGGGCGTCAGCGTCAGCATGAAGGTGCCGCGGCCATCGCTCTCAGGCTTGTAGGCGAGCATGTCGACGCGAGCCGGCTCGTTCTCGGCCTGGCGCCAATAGACGACGATGTCGGTGTCGAGTTTGAAGTTTTGTTTGGCTTGTGCCGGCGTCGAGGCCGGCTTGTCCTCATCGGCTGGGGCCGCGTCTTCGACAGCTTCGGAACCGGCGTTGGGGGCGGCGGTCGCGTTGTCGATATGGACGCGCCAGCTGCCATCCAGATCCTTTGAGATGGCGGCGCCCGGATGGGCCGGGAGGCGCAGGGCCTCGACCGTATAGTCGGTGCGCAGGTGGAGATCGAAGCTGAAGCTGCCGGTGACCGTCTCGTTCGCCGTCCAGAAGGCGAGCTTGTTGTCGTCAACGCCGCCTTCTTCCAAGGGATAGACGAAGCGGCCGATGCCGGTGTCGAGCTTCGCCGGCTGGATGTAGGCGAGGCGGATCTTGACGTCGCTTCCCGCCCGCACGGGCCAGACGGTCATGTCGAAGGTCTTGTAGGCGTCCTGCTCGGCAAGTGCGGTCTCGCGACCGGCCGCCTTCTCGCCCTCGTAGATATTGCGGGCCTCCTCCTTCTCCATGACTTCCGCCGTCACCGGCTTGCCGTCGATCCAGTAGGTGAATTCCGACACAGCCGCCCGTTCGGGAACCGGGAAGGAATAGATCGCCTCCATGTCTTCGGCGTTCGGATTGGCGAAGGTCTGCTCGACCGTGACGACGGCATAGCCGCCCCCCACCACCACATCGACTGCCTGGTCGCGCAGATCGAGAGCCGGCGTACCGTCTTTCGGCGTCATCAGACCGGCTGCGTCGGCGGCAGGGGCTGCGACGACTGCGCCGAGCGCCAGACCGGCTGCGAGCGCGAGCCGTTTCAGGGAGTGCATGATCATCCTCGTCTCCATTCTTGAACAACGTTCATGAACATCGTTCACTCGTATCCTATCTGTGAACATTGTTCAAGTCGGAGTGGTGACGTTGTGCAATCTGCGCTAATCGGAAGGCAGGAGGGTCGGATTTGGCCGAGAGTTCTAGCCCGCGGCGGCGAGCCGCCGACATCAGGTCCGCCATGATTGACGCGGCGGAGCGCATCGTCAGCGAGGAGGGGGTGTCGGCCGTCACGGCCCGGCGCGTCGCCTCCGAAGTGGGCGTCGCCGTCGGCACCACGTACAACGTCTTCGACAATCTCGGCGCGCTCATCGCGGCCGTGAATGCGCGCACCTTTGCCGCCCTCGCCGAGACGATGTCAGAAGTGACGGTGGAAGGACGTGCGACGCGCGAGGTGCTGCTCGACTTCGCCGATCGCTACGCCGACTTCGTCCACGAGAATGAGCGCCGCTGGCTCGCCGTGTTCGAGACGGAAATGCCTGCCGATGGTGCCGAGCCACCGAATCAGCCGACTGTCGACCGACTGTTCGCCACGCTGGAGCAGGCGATCCGCGCACATGACCGGCGTATCGACGACAAGCTTGCCCGGCAGTCGGCGCGCGGCCTTTGGGCGGCCGTGCACGGGCTCCTCATCCTCTCCGCCTCCGGACGTCTCGGTGCGATCCGCCTCGACAGCGTGCGGCCGACCATCGAGCATCTCGTCCAATGCCACCTTGCCGGGCTCGAAGAGCTGGTGAAGCGGCGCAAGGACGGCGACCAGCTGCCGATGTTCTGAATTCTCTTGTGAACTGGGCCATCGTGACGGCCCGTGGAAGATCGGCACTCGGACGGGGCCCAGAATCGCGCTAGGTAATCTCGATGCAGCAATATCTCGATCTCCTCCGGCGCGTGCTCGATGAGGGCAGCGTCAAGGGCGACCGCACCGGAACCGGCACGCGCTCCGTTTTCGGGCACCAGATGCGCTTCGATCTCGCGGCGGGATTTCCGCTCCTGACGACGAAGAAGCTGCATCTGAAATCGATCATCCACGAACTTCTGTGGTTCCTCGCCGGCGACACCAACATCCGCTATCTGAATGACAACGGCGTGCGGATCTGGAACGAATGGGCCGACGAGAACGGCGATCTCGGACCGGTCTATGGCCGGCAATGGCGCTCCTGGGCGACCCCCGACGGGCGCCAGATCGACCAGATATCTCAAGTGGTTGAGACGATCCGTTCGAAACCCGATTCACGCCGGATGATCGTCACGGCCTGGAACCCGGCCGATGTCGATCAGATGGCGCTGCCGCCCTGTCATTGCCTGTTCCAGTTCTACGTCGCCGACGGGAAGCTCTCCTGTCAGCTGTATCAGCGCTCGGCGGACGTGTTTCTGGGCGTGCCCTTCAACATCGCGTCCTATGCGCTTCTCACCTTGATGATGGCGCAGGTGACGGGACTCAAGCCGGGCGACTTCATCCACACCTTTGGCGATGCGCATCTTTACGCCAACCATGTGGAGCAGGCGCGGTTGCAACTGTCGCGCACGCCGCGGTCGCTGCCGCAGATGCAGCTCAATTCCGAGGTCGGCTCGATTTTCGATTTCACCTACGACGATTTCCGCCTGGAGGGGTATGATCCCCATCCGCATATCGCGGCGAAGGTGGCAGTGTGACTGCGCCCAAAATCTCTCTCGTCGTTGCGGTGGCGCAAAACGGCATCATCGGGCGAGATGGCGCGCTTCCCTGGCGCGTGCGCGGCGACATGAAGCGCTTTCGCGCCGTCACCATGGGCAAGCCCATCATCATGGGGCGTCGGACGTGGGAAAGCCTGAAGGGTCCGCTTCCCGGCCGCAGCAATCTCGTCGTCACCCGCCAGGAAGGCTATGAGGCGCCGGGCGCGACGACGGCGCCTTCCTTCGATGACGCGCTTTCTCTCGCCGAAGATGCGGCGGCACGGCTCAACGCCGATGAAATCTGCGTGATCGGCGGGGCCGAGATCTTTGCCGCGGCCCTGCCTCGCGCCTCGCTTCTCCACTGGACGGAAATTGCGGCAGAGCCAGAGGGAGACGTTGCGTTTCCGCCTTTCGAGCGGGCGGCGTGGCAAGAGATTTCCTGCGATCGCCTGCCCGTGCATGAGGGCGATACGGCGGAAGCCATCTACCGGCTGTTGGAGCGGAGATGACGCAATCGCGTCGGCGACGCTTGCGCTGGCATTCCCACTATCCCATGTGGCCCGCGGCACCCGCATTTCTGCATGGCAAGTCGGTCCCGGCGATTGACCCAGCAGCATGACGGTGGCCAGCGGATCAGCGGTTCGCATCCGCAGACGGGCGGGCGTTGATGGGCGGGCAGGGCTCGCCTATAACCGCGCGCAAGGCGCGGATGGGGTCAAACGAGGAGGCTAAATGCCCTGGAGTAACAACAATAACGGCGGTGGCCCGTGGGGAAATCCCGGCGGTGGCAACCGCGGTGGACCTTGGGGGTCCGGGCCGCAGCCGTCCGGCCCGCAGCAGCCGGATCTTGAAGATCTCATCCGGCGAGGCCAGGACAAGCTGCGCGGGATGTTTCCTGGCGGCGGTCGAGGCAATCTCGCCATTGCGGCGGTCGTCGTCGTCATTCTGATCGCCGTGTGGTTGACCAATGCGATCTACACCGTCCAGGCCGATGAGCTTGGACAGGAGCTGGTGTTTGGCAAGCCGAAGTCGCAGGTCGAGCAGCCGGGACTGCATTTCCATTTCTGGCCCTTTGAAACCGTAGAGATCGTCACGATCCGCCAGCGCCGCGAAACCATCGGCACCAGCACCCAGCGTCAGGGCGATCCGATGAGCCTGATGCTGTCGGGTGACCAGAACATCGTCGACGTCGTTTTCTCGGTGATCTGGCGAGTGAGCGATCCGAAGGCCTACCTCTTCAACGTCGCCGATCCAGAAGGCTTCGTGCGGCGTATCGCCGAGAGCGCTATGCGCGAATATGTCGGCCGTTCACGGGCCGAGGATGTTCGCACAGAACGGCGTGCCGAAGTCGAAGAGCAGGTTCGTGCGTTGCTGCAGGGAACGCTCGACAATTACGGCGCCGGCATCACCATCGTCGGTGTGCAGCTGGAACGCGCCGATCCCCCGTCTGAAGTCGCGGATGCCTTCGAAGAAGTGCAGCGCGCCCAGCAGGATCTCGATCGCTATCAGCGTGAGGCGGAGCAGTACGGCAACAAGCGGCTCGGTGAAGCGCGCGGTGAGGCGTCGAAGGTCCGCGAGGCAGGTCGCGCCTATAAGGAATCGACCATCGCCGAAGCTCAGGGTGAGGCCCAGCGCTTCTTGTCGATCTACAATGAATACCGCCAGGCGCCGGAAGTGACACGCAAGCGTATCTATCTGGAGACGATGGAAGGCGTGCTGCGCGATTCCAACAAAGTCATCATGGAATCGGAGGACGGTGGCTCGGGCGTCGTGCCCTATCTGCCGCTCAATGATCTGCCGCGCGGCACTGGGCGGAGTTCTTCCGCAACAGGTTCAAACGGCTCGCGCACGAGCCAGCAAGGGAGCAACCAATGAGGCGCCTGTGGATAATTCTACTCGCGGTGGTGGTGCTCCTCATCCTGCTTTACTCCTCCGTCTTCGTCGTCAACGAGCGTCAGCAGGCGCTTGTCCTGCGGTTCGGTGAGATCAACAGGGTGATCGAAGAGCCCGGCATTTACTTCAAGGTTCCGACCAATTTCGTCGAAACGGTTCAGATCATCGAAGATCGACTTTTGTCCTTCGATCTGGAGGATATTCGCGTGCAGGTGCGCGATGGGCGCCGTTATCTGGTCGACGCTTTTCTCGCATTTAAGATCGTCGATCCGCGCAAGTTCAGAGAGAATGTGTCCGGGTCTTTGGAAATCGCGCAGCAGAACCTGCGCACGCGGCTCGATGCATCTTTGCGGCGTGTCTACGGTCAGCGCTCCTTTGAAGCGGCGCTTTCGGAAGAGCGTGTCGCCATGATGGTCGAGGTGCGCGATCAGCTTCGTCCTCTCGCCGTCGATCTCGGTATCGAAATCGTCGATGTGCGCATCAAGCGGACCGATCTTCTTCCTGAGGTCTCGCAGCAGACCTTCGATCGGATGAAGGCCGAACGCCTTGCGGAAGCTGCGGAGTTGCGTGCGCGCGGCACCGAGCAGGCAGCCCGAATCCGAGCCGAGGCCGATCGCGAGGCACAGGTGACGGTGGCGGAGGCCAGCCGGGATGCAGATATCCTGCGCGGTGAAGGTGACGCACAGCGCAACATCATCTTTGCGCGTGCCTATGGCCAGGACGAGAACTTCTTCGAGTTCTACCGCACGATGAAAGCGTATCAGACGGGCATCCAGGGCACGGGTACCACCATGCTCCTGAAGCCGGATTCGCAGTTCTTCCGCTACTTCCAGCAAGCTGTCCCGGAGGGAACCTTGCCCGCCCCGCAGCCGGCGATCGATCTGCCGGACATCTTGGACCTGAATGGAGAAGGCGGGCCGGACGCGGCAGATTCAGACGAGTCTCGGGCTCCGGCTATGGAAGATGACGGTGCGGCGATCGAGGGAGAAGGCGACACGGCTGCGTCGCCTTCGGATGCGATCGAGGTGACACCTTCTCCTCGTGCGGGCGACCAGTCGGAGGCCGGCGACACCAGCCCCGAGCCGTCTGGCTCTGCGGATGATGCCGGTGAACCGGGTGTGCCGACAGGCGAACCGACGTCGACCGCCATCCCGCAATGAGCGACTTGTTCACCGCCTTCGGCCTCGTTCTTGCCCTGGAAGGTGCGTTATACGCGCTATTTCCTGACTTCATGAAGCGAGTGGCCGAACAGGCGGTGGCCAGTCCGAGCGACATGCTCAGAACCGTCGGCCTGGTTTCGGCGGGTTTCGGAGTTGCCCTCGTCTGGTTGGCTCGAGGTTGAGCAAGCGAGGCGGGGGCGTAACGTCGGCTTGAGGAGGTTGTTTGATGGGTGAGCGCAATTCGGTCAGCATGGTCGCGCGGGCTGGCATGGGCCTTGTCCTTGCGGCGATGGTGACGCTGACGGCCAGCCTCGCCTCCGCCCGACCCGTGCCGGAGAGTTTTGCCGATCTCGCGGAAAGCCTCCTCGATTCCGTCGTCAATATATCGACCTCGCAGCGCGTGCGCGCCTCGCGGGGCATTCCGGTCCCCGAGGTTCCCGAAGGCTCGCCCTTCCAGGAATTCTTCGAGGATTTCTTCAATCGCAATCAGAGCGAGGGCGAACAGCCCTCGCGACGAGTGCAGTCGTTGGGCTCCGGCTTCGTGCTGGATTCCTCCGGCCTCATCGTCACCAACAACCACGTCATCGCCGATGCTGACGAGATCGTCGCCAACTTCGCCGACGGCACCAAGCTCGAAGCGGAGGTCGTGGGGCGCGACACCAAGACCGATCTCGCTCTTCTCAAGGTGAACCCGCCGCACCCGCTCAAGGCGGTCGAGTTCGGCGATTCCGAGCATCTGCGGATCGGCGATTGGGTGATGGCGATCGGCAATCCCTTCGGGTTCGGCGGCACCGTCACGGTGGGTATCGTCTCGGCGCTCGAACGCGACATCAATTCAGGGCCGTACGACAAGTTCATTCAGACCGATGCCTCGATCAATCGCGGCAATTCGGGCGGTCCCTTGTTCAACCTCGACGGCAAGGTCGTCGGCATCAACACGGCGATCATCTCGCCGACCGGCGGGTCGATCGGCATCGGATTTGCCGTTCCCGCCGAAATCGCCATGCCGGTCATCGAGCAGCTTCGCGAATTCGGCGAAACGCGCCGCGGCTGGCTCGGCGTGCGCATTCAGGAAGTGACGGATGAGATCGCTGAAAGCCTCGGCATGGACAAAGCCGAAGGTGCGCTGATCGCCGGCGTGACCGACGGCGGACCTGCTGCTGAGGCGGGCATCCAGGCCGGCGACGTCATCATCGATTTCGACGGCCGCGAGGTTGCATCCATGCGCGAACTGCCGAGCATCGTGGCCGATACGCCGGTCGGCAAGGACGTCGAGGTCACGCTTCTTCGCAAGGGCGAGAAACTGACGGTTACCGCCAGGCTCGGTCGGCTCGAGGAAGAGCAGACGGTCTCGACGCTTTCCGGCGACGACACGCCCGGCTCCGAGATGGACAGCGACGAAGCGGTCCAGATGCTCGGCCTGACGCTCGAACCTCTGAGCGACGACGCGCGGAGCGAATACGGGATCGCCGACGATATCGAGGGTGTTCTCATCTCTTCGGTGGAGCCTGGAAGTGCCGCGGAAGAAAACCAGATCGCGGCCGGCGATGTCATCGTCGAAGTGAGCCAGGAGGCCGTCACCGAGCCCGAAGATGTCACCGCGCGCATCGAACGGCTGCGGGCTCAGGACCGGCAGTCGGCTCTCTTTCTGATCGCGAGCCCGGATGGGGACCTGCGTTTCGTCGCGATCCGGCTCGACGATCTGCCGTCAGACAATGCCCCGGCCGAGGAGAGCCCTGAGCAATAAGTCTCAGGCTCCTTGGCGTTGCTGGGCCTCCCAGGCCTTGCGCGTGATCGAATAGGCCACGTGCGGCCTCAGAGCCGAGTTTTCGCGCAACAGCGGGTGGTCGAAATCCTTGGCTCGGTCACGCAACATGCCGATGCGCTCCATGACGCGGCGCGATTTCACGTTGGTCGGGACGGTGAAAGAGATCACCTCGTTGAGGGCAAGCGGGCCGAAGGCATAGGCCAGGCTCGCAACCGCCGCTTCCGTGGCATAGCCCTTGCCCCATTCGGCGCGTTTCAGCCGCCAGCCGATTTCGACGGCCGGTGTGAAGGGAGCGTCGAAATCCGTGTGCTGCAGCCCCGCGAAGCCGACCGGCTCGCGGTCCGCCTTCCGCTCCAGCACCCAAAAGCCCAAGGTGTGGACCAGAAAATGTCCCTTCAGGCTCTCGAAGATGGCGTCCGATTCCGCGCGGCTGCGAGTCGTCTCGAAGAAGCGCATCACCTCCGGATCGGCGTTGAGATCGGCCCAGAAATCGCGATCGCTCTCTTTCCACGGGCGCAGGACAAGACGTTCGGTTTCAAGTCTGGTCATGGCTCACGCGCTTCCGCCTCGTGGAATTCCTCACGCTTGTAGCCCTGGAGATAAAGAAGGGCGGTGAGGTCGCCATAACGAATGTCGGCATCCGCTTCGCGCACCAGGGCCGGCTTGCCGTGGAGAGCGACGCCGAGCCCGGCATGGGCGACCATCCCGACATCATTGGCACCGTCGCCGACGGCGATGGTTTCCTCAGCCGAGAGGTTGTGGCGGGCGAGGGTCGCCTTCAGCGTTTCGACCTTGGCATTGCGGCCGAGGATCGGTTCGGCCACCTTGCCGGTGAAATGGCCGTCTTCGTGAAGAAGGCGGTTGGCGTGGAATTCCTCGATGCCGAGCATTTTTGCGATTTTCTCGGCAAAGATGGTGAAGCCGCCGGACACGAGAACGGTGTGGGCGCCTGCGGCGCGCATCGTGGCGACGAGCGTCCGCCCGCCCGCCTTCAAGGTGATGCGTTCCGCCAGAACACGGTCTGCCACGTCAACAGGGAGACCTTTGAGAAGGCCGACACGCTCTCTGAGTGCCGGCTCGAAATCGAGTTCGCCGGCCATCGAACGTGCCGTGATGTCTGCCACATGTTCGCCGATGCCCGCTTCGACCGCGAGCTCGTCGATACATTCCTGATCGATGAGGGTGGAATCCATGTCGGCGATCAGCAGCCGCTTGCGCCGGTTCGCCGCCGGCGTTGCGGTGACGTCGATGGCAGCCGGGCCGACGACCTGCCGTGCGGCGGCAAGGGCCGATGCGCTTATGCCGGCAAAGGGCAGGTCGCAGGCTTCGCCTTCACACAGCCATTGCGGGCTGCCTGCCGCAAGGCCGGCTCTGCCGAGCTCGGCCGTCACTGCGACGATCAGATCTTCGGTGACAGGCGCTTTCCGTTTCGAGCCGATCAGCGTTAGGACGGACTGCATGAGAATTGATCCTGAACATGTGGCGGAAGGCGAGGTCGTGCTGATAGCGGGGCCTACGGCGAGCGGCAAGACACAGCTTGCTCTCGATTTGGCCGAGGGGTTTCAAGCGCGGGGCCGGACCGCAATGGTCGTCAACGCCGATGCCATGCAGGTTTACCGGGATCTCCTTGTGCTCACGGCACGTCCGCGACCCTCCGAGATGCGCAATCTGGAGCATCGACTTTTCGGCCATGTCGACGCGGCGGAGCGCTATTCTGTCGGTCGCTGGCTGGCTGAGGTGCAGGGTCTCCTGGCCGAAGCGCGGGAGGACGGCGCGGCCGCCATATTTGTGGGCGGGACAGGTCTTTATCTGAAGGCTCTGACGGAAGGCCTTTCTCCGATTCCTGATATTGTGCCGGAAATCCGCGACGAGGTGCGGGCGCGCGCCGAGCGGGAAGGCAGAGATGCGATGCTCCGCTGGCTAGAGGCCCTCGACCCGCAGGCGGCGCGAGCCGTCAAGCCGGGCGACACCCAAAGGGCGGTGCGTGCGGTCGAAGTGAAGCTTTCGACAGGCCGCTCGATCATGGACTGGCAGAGCGAGCCGCGCGAGCCGGCGCTCGTAAGCGAGGCGCAACGCTTCATCCTGCTGCCGCAGCGCGAGACGGTCTACCGGGCGATCGATCAGCGTTTTGGCGCGATGATCGATGAAGGCGCGCTTGAAGAGGTCGAAGCACTGATGGCACGCGAGCTCGCGACCGATCTGCCGGCGATGAAGGCGATCGGCGTGCGGCCGCTTTCGGCCTATCTGCGGGGCGAGATCGCTCTTGCGGACGCGATCGAGCGGGGAAAGGCGGAAAGCCGTCGCTATGCCAAACGGCAGCTGACCTGGCTGCGCCACCAATGCGGTGCGGGCTGGTGCGAGCTCCACACGTGATGGCACCGCTCAGGCGGTGGCAGGCGGTGTCGCCTTGCGCGGTACGAACAGCCGGTGTTTTGCGCCTGGGCGTTGTCCTCCCGGTGCCGCCGGTGTCGCCTCCATTTCGGCACCAAGGCTGCGCGACATCGAGGAGACGATGACACGACCGAGGCCGGGCCCGTCGCTCTGATCGAGCGCGTAACCGATGCCATTGTCGACGATCTCGATCACGCAGCCCTTGTCGGGTTCTTCCACGGCATAGGAGCGAATGAGAATTTCGCCGTTCTCGCCGTCGGGGAAGGCGTATTTGATGGCATTGGTCACGAGTTCGTTGACGATGATGCCGATCGATACCGCATCCTTGCTCGGCAACTGGAACGGCTCGGCCTCAAGTTTCAGCGTGATCGGCTTGCCGGCCGACAATTCCTGCAAGTCTTCCACAAGCGGTTCCAGATAGCCGTCGAGGCGGACCCAGTCGCGTCCCGCCAGGAGATGCAGGCGGCGCTGCGCCGAGGCGATGGCGCCGATATGCTCGCGAGCGCCGTCGAGCACCGCTTTGGCTTCTTCGTTGTCGCTTTGACGGGCCTGCAAGGCGAGGATGGAGGAGACCATCGACAGGTTGTTGCCGACGCGGTGATTGACGTCGCTCAACAAGGCTTCGGCGCGCTGGCGCTCGATATCGAGCTCCGCCGTCCGCTCACGCACGCGCATTTCGAGCGACGCATTGGTCTGGTTCAGTTCCGCGATGTGCAATCGCTCGGCCCGCAGGATGGCCGTCGCAAGCCCGGCCGTTGCGAGAAGCGAGGCGGTGATGGCGAGAAGGAGCAGGTTGCGGTTGCGCCGCTGCTGTGCCTGTCGCTGAGCAAGATGGCGGACTTCCTCCGCATCGAGCTCACGCAATTGCTGGACGATGCCATTGGAAATCGTGCGTCCTTGCTGCTCGACCTGGGCGCGGGCGGCCGCCTGCTGACCGGCTGCGAAGAGCTCGATCGTCTCGTCCATTTGGTCGAGACGCTGTCGAATGAGGGCATTGGCCGCGTCGAGACGGGCGGTCTGGCCGGGACTGTCGGAGAGGAGGTCGTGAAGTTTCTGCACCTGATCGGGCAGCAGTGCCACGGCTGGCCGGTAAGGGTTCAGATAGGTTTGATCGCCCGTGAGAAGATAGCCGCGTTGGGCGCCTTCCGCTTCCCGCAATGACCCCAGAAGGGATTCGATCTCGCTGCGTACGCGCAAGGTATGTTCGACCCAGTCGTCGGTCCGGTCGGCACGCAGGGTCAAAAACAGAATTGCGGCCATCGACAAGAGCAGCAGGCCGAAAAGCGCCATGCGCGCGAGCATAATGCGGTTGCGGGCTCGGCCGAGTGCTGCGCCCCATCTGGAGTGGCGCTCGGGCGTCATGGTTACGTCCATCGTTCCGTCGATGCTCATCCGAGCCTGCCATCCCTCATCCTTGTCTGAGGCGGAACTCATCACGCATCGCGCCATTGGCAATAGTGACAAGGAAAGATGACAGGGAAGGGGCGAGACAAATTGCGTTGTGTCCTCATGCTTAACCGCAGCAGGGCGGCAAAGGCAATCTCGCCGGTGTTATGATGGTGCAACAGGCTCGTATTCTTCTCGCCGAGAACCAGCCTTTGGTGGCACTCGATTTCGAATTTGCGCTTTGCGATGCGGGCTACGAAGTGCTCGGCCCCGTCGATGAGCTGACGGAAGGGTTACGGCTTGCCGAGAAGACGAGGCCCGATGCCGCCGTTCTCGACGTCCAGCTGGCGGACGGGCGCGTCTTCCCGCTGGCGCGGGCGCTCATGGCCGCGGGCGTGCCGATCATGTTCGTTACGGCGCATGTCGCGGAGGAGCAGATCTGGCCGGCGAGTTTCCGCCATTGTCCACGCCTCGGGAAGCCGGTCGATCCGGAGGTTTTCCGGCGCACGGCGGCAGGGCTTCTGGCGGCTCGTGAAGACGGGCAACCGGCAGGCGTGGCTGTGGCATAAAATTCTATCGCTTGACCTTGCAGCCGCATCGCCCTAGAAGCCGGCTCATGTATATCTCGTCGCTTATCGTAACGTTGCGCGCCACCGGGGCGACCTCCTAGGTCGCTGCGATTACGGTGGTGCGTGCCAAGGCTCCTTCGGGGGCCTTTTTTATTGCCTCAAGAAACGAGATAACGGTGAGCCCGAGCGGCCAGGCGGAGAGGATTGATGGGCAAGGAAATGACCGGCGCGGAGATGGTCCTGCAGGCGATGAAGGACCACGGGGTCAAGCATATCTTCGGCTACCCCGGTGGCGCCGCGCTACCGATCTATGACGAGATCTTCCAGCAGGACGATATCCAGCACATCCTCGTTCGCCATGAGCAGGGCGCCGGCCATGCGGCGGAAGGCTATGCGCGCTCGTCCGGCAAGCCCGGCGTCGTTCTCGTGACCTCCGGGCCGGGCGCGACCAATATGGTGACGGCGCTCACCGATGCGATGATGGATTCCATCCCGCTCGTCTGCATTACGGCGCAGGTCCCGACCCATCTCATCGGCTCCGACGGTTTTCAGGAATGCGACACGGTCGGCATCACGCGGCCGTGCACCAAGTACAATTGGCTGGTGCGCGACGTGAACGATCTCTCGCGCGTCCTGCATGATGCCTTTCATGTCGCGACGACGGGCCGTCCGGGCCCGGTGGTGGTCGACATTCCGAAGGATGTGCAGTTCGCGACGGGCATCTATCACACGCCCGATCCGGCCGGACGGTCGAGCTATCAGGGCTACGAGCCGCGCATGAAGGGCGACGAGAACGCGATCGCCCATGCCGTGGAGCTCATGGCGCATGCCAAGCGTCCGATTCTCTACACGGGCGGCGGCGTCATCAATTCCGGTCCCGAGGCGAGCCAGCTCCTGCGCGAACTGGTGGCGGCGACGGGCTTTCCGATCACCTCGACGTTGATGGGGCTCGGCGCCTATCCGGCATCGGGTAAGAACTGGCTCGGCATGCTCGGCATGCACGGCACCTACGAAGCCAATATGGCGATGCACGATTGCGATGTGATGGTGTGCATCGGCGCCCGTTTCGACGACCGGATCACCGGGCGGACGGATGCCTTCTCGCCCGGCTCGAAGAAGATCCATGTCGATATCGATCCGTCCTCGGTCAACAAGAACATCCGTGTCGATGTGCCGATCATCGGCGATGTCACCCATGTTCTCAAAGACATGCTCGCCATGTGGAAGGCGCGTGCGCCCGAGCCCGATCTCAAGGCCTGGTGGACGCAGATCGAAACCTGGAAGGCCCGGCACTCGCTGGCCTATCGGGCGAACCGTGACGTGATCATGCCGCAATATGCGATCGAGCGGCTTTATCAGGCGACGAAGGACCGCGACACCTACATCACGACGGAGGTCGGCCAGCATCAGATGTGGGCGGCCCAGTTCTATCACTTCGACGCGCCCAATCGCTGGATGACGTCCGGTGGTCTCGGCACGATGGGCTACGGCCTGCCGGCGGCTCTCGGCGTGCAGGTCGCCCATCCCGACAGTCTCGTCGTCGATATCGCTGGCGATGCCTCTGTGCTGATGACCATGCAGGAGATGTCGACGGCGGTGCAGCACAACCTGCCGATCAAGATCTTCATCTTGAACAATTGCTATATGGGCATGGTGCGGCAGTGGCAGCAGCTTCTGCACGGCAATCGCCTGTCGAACTCCTACAACGAGTCGCTCCCCGATTTCGTGAAGCTCGCCGAGGCGTATGGCTGCGTCGGTCTGCGCGCGGACAAACCCAGCGAACTCGACGGTGCGATCGAAGAGATGATTGCCGTGCGCCGGCCCGTCCTGTTCGACTGTCGCGTGGCCAATCTCGAAAACTGCTTCCCGATGATTCCATCCGGCAAGGCACACAACGAGATGATCCTGCCGGCTGAATCAGACGGGGCGGAAGAGGCTTTCGCCGGCGGTAAAGCACTGGTTTGATGGTGCTGGTTGGAGGGGCCCGGCTTTAAGGGCCCTGGTTTGAGGTGACGGCGGCCCGTAAGCTGGCCGCCAGGCGGATGACATTCGGCGGGCGCTTTCGCGAGAGGTGCCTTCGCCGTTCGATGAAGGATACGAAGGACAATGAACGATTCCTCGACCATGACCGGCAAGCCCGCCATGACGCCGCCGGCCTCGACCTATTTCATCGAGGATCGCCAGGACCCGGAGGAGGCACATACCCTCTCCGTTCTCGTCGACAACGAGCCGGGCGTCCTGGCGCGTGTCATCGGGCTTTTCTCCGGGCGCGGCTACAATATCGAAAGTCTCACCGTTTCTGAGACGGAACACGAAAAGCACCTGTCGCGCATCACCATCGTCACGCGCGGCAGCGTTGCCGTTCTTGAGCAGATCAAGAACCAGCTCGGCCGTCTCGTTCCGGTCCACCGGGTGACAGATCTCACGGAAGTGGCGGTGGCCCGCAATCAGGAAAAGCCGCTGGAGCGCGAGCTGGCGCTGGTGAAGGTCGCGGGCCACGGCGAGATGCGGGTGGAGGCGTTGCGCCTTGCCGATGCCTTCAAGGCCGAGGTGATCGATGCGACCCGCGAGCATTTCGTCTTCCAGATGACGGGACGTTCCGCCAAAGTGGAGCAATTCATCTCGATCATGCAGCCGATGGGGCTCATTGAAGTATGCCGTACTGGGCTTGCCGCGCTGTCGCGCGGGCCTGAATCCTCCTGACCGTCCGCGGGCACAAGCTCCCGGGCGCCTTCTGACACCGGCTCGGGAACTGCGCCATGTCGACGGAAATCGTCTCCGCTCTTGTCGTCTTCGCCGTCGTTGCCTCGGTGACGCCGGGGCCGAACAACCTGATGCTTCTGGCCTCGGGGGTGAATTTCGGCTTCCGCCGAACGCTCCCGCATCTTCTCGGCGTTCTCGTGGGCTTTGCCATTCTCCTGACGGCCGTCGGGCTCGGCATCGGCGCTCTGGTGGAGCGCTTTCCTGCGCTCCACACCCTGCTCAAGGTCGTGGGCGGCGCCTACCTTCTCTATCTCGCCTGGAAGATTTCGATGTCGCGTGCGCTGCACGAGGAGAGTGCTGGGCAGGGACCTCTTACCTTTCTGGAGGCAGCGCTCTTCCAATGGGTCAATCCGAAGGCCTGGATGATGGGGCTCGCCGCCATGGCCGCATACACAGACCCCGACCATTATACGCTGACGCTCGCCATCGTCGTCGCCGTCTTCTGCCTTGTGGGAATTCCTTCGGCGTCGATCTGGGCAGGTTTCGGGTCAGCCTTGAAGGATTGGCTCAACCATCCCGTCCGCATCAAATGGTTCAATATCGGCATGGGGCTCGCGCTCGTCGCTTCCCTCTGGCCGATGCTGAAGTGAGTGCGGCCGTGTCATCTTGAAAGCCGATCTCGCCCGCGTCACCTTCTTTGCGGCAGGCTCGCGCGATGCGTGCAGCCGCCGTGGGGGAGTGGCATGCGCAGTCTTTTCGGCAAGATCCTTTCGCCAATCATGATTGCTGTCGCGGTTGCGGCGGGCGGCGTCTTTGTCGCCGCTCCCGCGAGTGCCGGCGATCCCTGCCTTGACATCACCTTCACATGCCGCGGCGCGGAGCCTTTTTGGAGTTTTACGACGGGCGTCGATGCCGAGGGGCGCGACGTGGTGCGCTTCTCCGATCCGGAGAACCAGGACGACCAGGAGAGCCCGCTCGTGATCGAAGGCTGCGTCGAGCAGGGCGCGCCGAACGATTTCGAGCTGACGACGGAGGCGCCTCTCGACCTGATTGCCAGTATCGTCGGCCAGAGCTGCACCGAACCGAGCGGCGAGAAGACCGATTTTTCCGTGATGGTGTCGTTCAAGCTGGGCGCGCAGACCGCGACGCCGCGGGAGGTGAGCGGCAAGGGCTGTTGCGTGCGTGAGAAGTGAGCCGCCGGCCTTTCGTCCTTCGCATGTTCTTATTGTGTTCTTGTTGATGCGCAGTTAGCCTGGTGCGGTTGGGGTCGTTTTCTGCCCGGTGGCGTGCGAGTGTCCGCGGCAGAATCCCCCAAGAGCCGTGATACCCGAAAGACGATGCAGTTTTCCCCGCAGCAGGAACAGGCGCTGAAGGCCGTTTCGAAATGGCTGAAGAAGCCCGACCAGCAGATTTTCCGGCTTTTCGGCTATGCCGGCACCGGCAAGACGACGCTCGCCCAGCATCTTGCCGAAGGCGTCGACGGGGAAGTGCTGTTCGGTGCTTTCACCGGAAAGGCGGCGCAGGTTCTGCGTGCCAAGGGCGCGGAGAATGCCCGCACCATCCATTCGCTCATCTACCGGCCGCGCGGCGAAGAGACGGTCGAGGACGAGGAGAGCGGCAAGACCAAGGTCTCGCCGACCTTTTCGTTGAACCGCGGCAGCCCGGTGGCGCAGGCGGCGCTCGTCGTCATCGATGAATGTTCCATGGTCGATGAAGCGCTCGGCCGCGACCTTCTCTCTTTCGGCACGCCGATCCTGGTCCTCGGCGATCCGGGTCAGCTGCCGCCGGTCAAGGCGGGCGAGGGGGGCGGCGGCTTCTTCACTGAAGCCGAGCCGGACATGCTCCTCACCGAAGTACATCGCCAGGCGCGCGACAACCCGATCATCGATCTCGCCATGCGGGTGCGCGAAGGCGATCGCATCGATTACGGCTCCTATGGCGAAAGCCGCGTCATCTCCAAGAACGATGTCGATCAGGACATCGTCATGTCGGCGGATCAGGTGCTTGTCGGGCGCAATCGCACGCGCCGCCTCTACAATCATCGTCTGAGGACGTTGAAAGGCTTTTCCGGTTCGCTGCCGGAGGCGGGCGATCGGCTCGTCTGTCTTAGGAACGATCCGAAGAAGGGCCTGTTGAACGGCTCGCTCTGGGATGTCGCCTCCGTCGGCACGCCGCGCGGCCCCGGCCTGCAATTGATGGTGAAGGCGGTCGATGAAGTGCCGCGCTCGCCGACGGCGAAGATCAAGGTCTTGAAATCGGCCTTCGAGGATCCCGATTCCGATCCGGGCTGGGCGGTGAAGCGGCGTTTCGACGATTTCGATTACGGCTATGTCTTGACCGTGCACAAGGCGCAGGGTTCGCAGTGGGACGAACTCGTGCTGTTCGACGAGAGTTTTGCCTTTCCCGATACGCGCGAGCGCTGGCTCTACACCGCGATCACCCGCGCGGCGGAGAAGATCACCATCGTCAAGTGATGGCGCTGGTAAAGGGATGGCGGCTACTGCGGGCTGTCGCGGCGCGCCGGAAGCGGCGAAGGGTGGGGCTGCCTATTGCGGCACGTTCTCTGAGCATGGCGGCAGACAGAAGTTCGTTTCCTTGTCCACCTTCTGGACGCCTTCGACTTTGGTAAGGCTCGCCAGCAGCGTCTCGTCGCCCGTGCCGTAGATCACGCCGATCTCAGGCACGATCGATTCCACGCGCATGCCAGCCTTGACGGCCGAGCGGCTCACCACATCGGTCTTGCCGATGTGTGCCTCGTCGACAACGACTTTCAAGGCAATGTCCGCCATGGCGACCTCGCATCGGGTGCCCGTCTCGCCACCCGTCTTTCGCTGCGTGTTAAGATAGGGCGGCGGCAGCTCAGACGCCAGCTTGGCCCTTCGGCGCTTGAACAAGGCCCGCACCGACGTCGCGTGCCGGCGCGTCGAGCCCGCGGGCCGTTTTTGTCAGCTTGTCCCACAAATTTTTGCCGCGCAGCGCCGGGTCGGTCTCGGCCCAAAGAGCCGCGACGCCTGCGACATGCGGGCAAGCCATACTGGTTCCCTGCATCTTTCTGTAAAGCTCGGGCTGTGGGACCGCGGAAAGGATGCCCACGCCCGGGCCGGCGATATCGACCTCGCCGCCATCGGGGTTGATGGCGCCGCAGGAAAACTCCGCCACGTCCAACGACTGGTCGACGGCCGCTACGGCCATGATCGAGGGCGAATTCGCCGGGGCGTCTACGGGGGCGATAAAGCCATAGCGGCGCGAACTTTCGTTGCCCGCCGCGGCGACGATGAGCGAGCCCTGCCGAAGCGCCAGCTGGCCGATGCGTTCGTATTCGGGCGCCGGTTCTTCGCCGGGCTGTACGGGCCGACCGAGCGACATGGAAATGATGCAGCAGCCCTGCTGAATGGCCCAGACCATGCCGGCGATGATGTCGCGTTCGTGCCCAGATCCGGCATTGTTGAGCACCTTGCCGACATAGAGTTCGGCATTTGGGGCGAGGCCGTAACGCAGCGGGCTTTGTGTGGCGCGACCGCCTGCCGCGGTGCCGACGCAATGCGTGCCGTGGCCATGTCCGTCCTGCACGTCCTGTCCCGAGACGAAGCTCCGCTTAACGATGCTGCGGCCGGCAAAGTCCGGATGCGTCAGATCAAGGCCGGTGTCGAGGACTGCGAGGCGCACGCCTTCGCCCGTCTGCGGGCTGTTGGTGGCCCCGACCGCGCGGACGCCCCAGGTCGCTTCAGTCGTGTCCGCAAAGGTCTCGATTGCGAACATATAGAATTCCGGCCGCACATTTTGCACGCATTCGGTGTCCATCAGTCTGGCCCGGATTGAGCTTGTCGCCTCCAGCCCGAAGCGTTCGGAGACGAAGGCGACGCCGAGTTCCTCGAAGACAAGGGCAGGCTCGCCGTCGAGTGCCTTGATCTCGGCTGCCTCCGACAGCGCCACGGACCGCACCCCCGAGCCGATGGCATTCTCCAGGGCCGTCACCTCGTCGCGGCCGGCGGGCTCTGCAAAGGAGACGACAAGGCCGCCGGTCGCCTTCGGTCGCAATAGGTCGAGGACGGAGTTGCCATCCGTCGTGGGTTCGCCGGTAGTTGCCATTTCTGCCCCCTGCGTCATGGCCCGCGCTTGCCGCGCGCACTGTTGCTGAGGGAAGTTTAGGATCCTCAAATCTACTATGAAAGTATCATTGAATAAATTCGGATATTTGAATCGTGCGATCGTGTAAAAATATTTTCTGATTCAACAGACTGACGGTGCGATTTGGAGGGGTGCTTGTCTGTTGCTTCGCGCTCAGGCGAATGCTGCCTCTCTCTGGCGATCACCGTTGCGGCGGAGGAGGTCACCATCGTGACGGCAAGGTGGCGCTCGATCAGGTCCGCGGATCGCGCTTTTGCGCCGAATTCGTTTTCACGCCGATGCGCGGGTTCCATCAGCATGGCCTCTGCCGTCCCAAGCGGAAGACGTTGGTCGCTTTTTTTCCGGAGCGCTTTGTTCTATCCGGGGAGGGGACGGTCGTCATGCCGTCGCGCCCTTAGGCTCCATCACCGGACCGCGTCTTGCCTTCGTCCTTCTCCTCCTTTCCCCGGATCTCGTTGCCCGTCCTGAGGGCATGCTGACCGTGACGTCCTTTCTCCTGACGTGCGTTCTCGTTTTTCTGGGGGGCGCTATCGGCGGCCTCGGCCGCTTTTTCGTGTCGGGTTTCGTGGCGCGCCGCTTCGGCGAGACATTTCCGTGGGGCACGCTCACGGTCAATGTGATCGGCTGCGCGGCGATCGGCATCCTTGCTGCCCTTTTTTTCGATCCGGCGAGGCAGGGCCCGTCGAACCTGCCGCTCTGGGCGCTGTTCGTCACGGGCGGCCTCGGGAGTTTCACGACCGTCTCTTCCTTCGCATTGCAGACATTGGCGCTGGCGCGGGCGGGCGAGCCGCTCGATGCCGTCCTCAACATCGCAGTGTCGCTTGCCGCCTGTCTTCTCGCGGCCGCTTCCGGCTTTGGCGGCGCCTATGCGCTGCTGGGGGGCTGAGGTCATGCCGCGCCAGGTGCGCCTCCTCATGGCCGTGGCGCTCGGCGCCGCCAGCGGCTCGCTCTTGCGCTATCTCTCATCGCTGGCCGCGCTTGCGCTTTTCGGCTCCGGATTTGCGTGGGGGACGCTCTTCGTGAACGTCGTCGGCTCGTTTCTGATCGGGCTTTACTCCACCCTGACGGAGCCTGATGGGCGCATCATGGCGGGGCCCATTCTGCGTCAGGGTGTGCTCACCGGCTTTTGCGGTGGTTTCACAACCTTCTCCGTCTTCAGCCTGGAGACCTTTCTTCTCCTTCAGGCGCAGGCTTTCGGGGTTGCCGCGCTCAACGTCGCGGCGTCCGTCATTCTCTGGCTCGTCGCCGTTTGGATCGGGTACCGTATCGGCGTGCGCCTCAACCGTCTGAAAGGAAGCTGAGCCATGCCTGACACCAAGGATGCGCGCCTCCTACGCCTTTTCATCGGCGAGAGCGACGAGCATGAAGGCCGTCCACTTTACGAAGCGATCGTGCTGAAAGCGCGGGAGATGGGTCTCGCCGGGGCGACGGTCCTGCGCGGGCCGATGGGGTTCGGCCGCTCCAGCCGACTGCATACCTCGAAGATCCTGCGCCTCTCGGAGGATCTGCCGCTCATCATCGAGATCGTCGACACGGCTGAGAGGATCGAGAGCTTCGTTCGTGCCGCTGAGCCGATGCTGGGCAGCGGTCTCGTCACGCTGGAGAAGGTCGAAGTCGTGCGCTACGGACACGATGCCGGGCTGGAATAGGGGGCTGAAAGGCACCTTTGCAGCTCGCGCAGCCGGCTTTTGGACGCAAGGGAAGCCCGGTTCGACGAAGCTGTTTTGCGGTTTCGTCGCCCTGGCCATTCGATCGGGCGCGCGCGTGGTTGCCCGCCGCTCTTCTGCCCGCTAGAACGCCGCGATTATATCTTTGTGGCTCGCCGTGACGCGAGCCCCTCTCATCTTCAGGAAGGGTGCCGGAAATGCGCGTTTACTACGACCGCGATGCGGACGTGAATCTCATCAAAGACAAGAAGGTCGCCGTCGTCGGTTATGGCAGCCAGGGCCATGCCCATGCGCTGAATATGCGCGATTCAGGTGTCAAGGACGTGGCTATCGCGCTGCGCGAAGGCTCCTCCTCGGCCAAGAAGGCGGAAGCCTCCGGCCTCAAGGTGATGTCGGTTGCCGATGCAGCAGCCTGGGCCGACCTCATCATGATGTGCACGCCCGATGAGCTGCAGGCCGACATCTACAACGAGCACATCGCTCCCAACATCAAGGACGGTGCGGCGATCGCCTTCGCCCACGGCCTCAACGTGCATTTCAATCTGATCGAGCCGAAGGCGAGCGTCGACGTGATCATGATCGCGCCGAAAGGGCCGGGTCACACCGTGCGTTCGGAATATCAGCGCGGAGCGGGCGTTCCCTGCCTTGTCGCCGTTCAGCAGGATGCGACCGGCAATGCGCACGACGTTGCGGTCGCCTATGCGTCGGCGATCGGCGGCGGCCGTGCCGGCATCATCGAGACGACCTTCAAGGAAGAGTGCGAAACCGACCTCTTCGGCGAGCAGGCCGTTCTGTGCGGTGGTGTCGTGGAGCTGATGCGTGCCGGTTTCGAGACGCTGGTGGAAGCCGGCTATGCACCGGAGATGGCGTATTTCGAATGCGTTCACGAGATGAAGCTCATCGTCGACCTCATCTATGAGGGCGGCATCGCCAACATGAACTACTCGATCTCCAACACCGCCGAATACGGCGAGTACATGTCCGGTCCTCGGGTGATCACCGACGAATCCCGGCAGGCCATGCGCGCTGTCTTGAAGGACATCCAGACCGGCAAGTTCACCTCCGATTGGATGACCGAGTGCCGCGCGGGCCAGCCCCGCTTCAAGGGCACGCGCCGCATGAACGACGCGCATCAGCTGGAGTCGACCGGCGCGAAACTGCGCGAGATGATGCCCTGGATCAAAGAGAACCAGCTCGTCGACAAGGCGAAGAACTGAGGCTGCGGCGAGGGTGACAATCCTCGCCTCGCGTCACGGTTTCGAGGGGGTCGGCATGCCGGCCCCCTTTTTCGTTCGGTGTTGTGTCTGAGGGGCTACCGCTAGCGGATAAATTGCACGCCGATCTGATCGCCCTTGCGCCAGATGACTTCGGCTTGCAGCATCACGTTGTCTGATTCCAGGAGAAGCTCGAAGCTCTCCGGGACGGCGACGGGGTTCGTAACCTTGAGCTTCGCCCCGCCCTTCGACAGGTCTCGCACCACACAATCGATCGTGGAGTGACGGTCGTTCAGCACGATTTTTGCGGATTTGAGGGCCCTTGCGCGGTGCTCGGACCGCTTTTCCTGATCTTCCATCCTTGTCAACCCAGGGTTTCTCCGTCCAAGAATACCTTTCACCCGTTCATCAGGCGTAAACGCAAGCCCTTTCACGCAACGATCGGAAAGGGATTTGGCTGACCGGATCGGGGTTGCGACTGCCAGGAAAGCCGATGCTCAGCCTCTTTGACATTTCTGCCCTTCTGCTCGTGCTGTCGGCCCTCTTCGGGTGGGTCAATGTGCGCTTCATTCGCCTGCCGCATACGATCGGCATGCTGCTGATGGCGCTTTTCGCCTCGCTCGCCATCGTGGCCTTCGACGTGGTCGTACCCGGCTCGCATGTGCGCGAAGCTTTTACGGAGACGATCCGGCAGATCGATTTTTTCGATACACTGATGCACGGCATGCTGGCGTTTCTCCTCTTCGCGGGTGCCCTGCATGTCGATTTCGGGCTTTTGAGATCGGAACGCTGGGCCGTCGGCCTGATGGCGAGCCTCGGCGTCCTTATCTCCACCGTCATCATCGGCTTCGGCTTTTATTTCGGCGCGAACCTCTTGGGCGTCGATCTCTCGCTTCCCTGGGCGTTCGTCTTCGGCGCGTTGATCAGCCCGACGGATCCGGTCGCGGTGCTGTCGCTGTTGAAGTCGGTGCGCGTGCCCGAGACCCTCGAAGTCAAGATCGCCGGCGAAAGCCTCTTCAATGACGGTGTCGGCATCGTCGTCTTTACGGTTCTTCTTGCGATCGCAGCGGGGGGAGGCGAGATCGAACCGCTCCATATCGGCGAGATCTTCCTTCTGGAAGCGGGCGGGGGCGCGCTCCTCGGCTTCGTCGGCGGATGGATCGCCGTGCGGCTGATGCAGTCGATCGATCATTATCCCGTCGAGATCCTCCTCAGCCTCGCGCTGGTGACCGGGCTCTATGCGGCGGCGCTCGCTCTCCACATGTCGGGACCGATCGCGGTCGTCGTGGCCGGTCTTCTCGTCGGCAATCGCGGCCAGCGCACGGCCATGAGCGAGGAGACGAAGACCTATCTCTTTCATTTCTGGGAGGTGATCGACGAGCTTTTGAACTCAGTCCTGTTCCTCCTCATCGGGCTTGAGGTTCTTATCGTCGCGACCGATCCGGAGCTTGCGCTTTTTGCTTTGGCTGCAATCCCGCTCGTGCTTGTGGCGCGCTTCGTCTCCGTTTTCCTGCCGATCACGCTGCTCGCTTTGAAACGCACATTCACGTCGGGTTCGATTGCCGTCCTCACCTGGGGCGGCGTGCGTGGCGGTATCTCGGTTGCGCTCGCGCTGTCGCTGCCGGATGTGCCCGCGAAACAGCCGATTCTCCTGACCACTTATGCGGTGGTGATTTTCTCCATCGTGGTGCAGGGTCTGACGATCAGAAGTCTCATACGTCGCGTCGTATTCACTTAGGAGGGGATGTGGAACGCCGTTATCAGATCTACGACGTCTTTACCGACAAAGCCTTGGCCGGAAATCCGCTGGCGATCGTGATCGACGCGGATGGGCTGGAGACCAGCCAGATGCAGGCGATCGCACGTGAATTCAACTTGTCGGAGACGGTCTTCATTCTCTCTGCGGACAATCCGGCGCATTCGGCCCGGGCTCGAATTTTCACGCCTTTCAGCGAATTGCCCTTCGCAGGCCATCCGACTGTCGGCGCGGCCGTCTGCCTCGCCTCGGCGCGTTTCGGCGGGCAGCCGAGCGGTCAGGACGCCGTCGTGGTTCTGGAAGAAGGCATCGGGCCAGTGCGCTGCGGCGTCAAACTTTCCGAGCAGGCGGGTTTTGCCGAGTTTGACTGTCCGAAGCTGCCCGTGGAAATGGGACCTGCCCGTGAGATCGACGAAATCGCTGCGGCCTGCGGACTGACGACCGGCGAATTGCTGTTTGAAAACCACAAGCCGACGGTCTGGTCGGCGGGATTGCCGTTTCATTTCGTGCCGGTGCAGGATCGCGCCGCACTCGCTGCCGTCGATCCGGCGCATCCTGCCTGGGCCGAAACCTTCAGCCAGGACGGCGTCTATCTCTATTGCCGCGATCCGGAGGCTCGCGACAATCATTTCCGGGCGCGCATGCTCGCGCCTTCGCTCGGGATCGCGGAAGACCCGGCGACAGGCTCTGCCGCGGCGGCCTTCGCCGGCCAGCTTCTGAAGTTCGATCAATTGCCGGATGGAGATCATGCCGTGCGCATCGAACAGGGTTTCGAGATGAGCCGGCCTTCCATCATTCGCCTCGAAGTCAGCGTCACGCGTTCCGCCATCACGGCGGTGCGAATCGGTGGGTCTGCGGTGAAGGTGATGGAGGGCTTTCTCCAGGTCGGATGAGGCCTCAGTTTTCGTACCCAAAGCGAGGCTTTGATGCTGGTCGCGCCCTGCGGCTTCACCGGCATTTGCTTTTGCGCCACGCTGAGGTTAAAAAGCCTGACGTGTTGACGTTGTGGAACGCCGTTCGAATGCGCTCGCCGACGAAGCATTGCGACATTTCCTTCTCCCGTGCCCCTTCGGGCGCGGCGCTGTCGCTTACCCTTCTTCCCCTCGACCTTCTTCTCCTTAGGCGCCCCTGAGCGTCGACAGCCCGGGCCGGTTTCGACCGAGCCGCACAGGGCGGGCATTCAGGGGAGACGCGAACAAGCCGAAACGTTCAGCGCCTCGATGAGGCCAGCCGGGAGACCGGCAAGGAGAATTCAAATGACCATTACCGACGAAGTCCGATCCGAAGGCGACCGCGTCGTCATTTTCGACACCACTTTGCGCGACGGGGAGCAATGTCCCGGCGCGACCATGACGTTTGAGGAAAAGCTCGAAGTCGCTGCCTTCCTCGACCAGATGGGTGTCGACATCATCGAAGCGGGCTTTCCGATCGCCTCGCCGGGTGATTTCGAGGCGGTCTCGGAAATCGCCCGCCGCTCGAAGAATTCCGTCATCGCCGGTCTCGCAAGGGCCAATCCGGGCGACATCGACCGGGCCGGCGAGGCCGTGCGGCACGCGAAGCGCGGGCGGATCCACACCTTCATCTCCACCTCGCCGGTGCATATGAAGTTCAAGCTTCAGAAGGAGCCGGAGCAGGTCCTGCAGCTCGTCACCGATTCCGTCACCCGCGCGCGCAATCTGATCGACGATGTGGAATGGTCGGCCGAGGACGGGACGCGCACGGAATTCGATTTCCTGTGCCGCTGTGTCGAAGCGGCGATCCGTGCCGGCGCCGGGACGATCAACATCCCCGATACCGTCGGCTACACCACGCCCGACGAATACCGCGATCTCTTCATTCGCCTGCGCGAGGCGGTGCCCAATTCCGATCAGGCGGTCTTTTCCGTCCATTGCCACAACGATCTCGGCATGGCGGTGGCAAATTCACTCGCCGGCGTCACCGGCGGCTGCCGTCAGATCGAATGCACCGTCAACGGCATCGGCGAACGGGCCGGCAATGCGGCGCTGGAAGAAATCGTCATGGCGATCGAAACGCGCCGGGACGTTCTGCCCTATCACACCGGCATCGATACGAAGATGCTGACGCGCGCCTCGAAGATGGTGTCTTCGGCGACCTCCTTCCCGGTGCAGTTCAACAAAGCGATCGTCGGTCGCAATGCCTTCGCGCATGAAAGCGGCATCCACCAGGACGGCATGCTGAAGCATACCCAGACGTATGAGATCATGACGCCGGAATCCGTCGGCGTTCAGAAGACCTCGCTCGTCATGGGCAAGCATTCCGGCCGCAATGCCTTCCGCTCCAAGCTGAAGGAGCTCGGCTACGATCTGGGCGACAATGCGTTCGAGGATGCCTTCAACCGCTTCAAGGCGCTGGCCGATCGCAAGAAGCATGTCTTTGACGAGGACATCGAGGC
This sequence comes from Rhodopseudomonas julia, assembly GCF_030813515.1. NCBI lineage: Bacteria > Pseudomonadati > Pseudomonadota > Alphaproteobacteria > Hyphomicrobiales > Nitrobacteraceae > Rhodopseudomonas > Rhodopseudomonas julia. The sequence continues at coordinate 790,094 of NZ_JAUSUK010000002.1, forward strand.
GCTGGTCGACGAGAAGCTGGCGAATGCGGCCGATCGTATCCGGCTGGAAGCGCTGACGATCATTGCCGGCACGATGGGCCCGCAAGCCGCGACCCTGACTGTCAGCCAGGACGGGCAGCATCGCACCTTTCAGGCGACGGGCAACGGCCCTGTCGATGCCGCCTTCAATGCGATCAAATCGCTCGTTCCGCATGAGGCGACCCTGGCACTCTATCAGGTGCATGCGGTGACCGGCGGCACGGATGCGCAGGCGGAAGTCTCCGTCCGCGTCGAAGATCGCGAGGGCCGCGCGGTGACCGGCCGTGCCTCCGATCCCGACACGCTCGTTGCCTCCGCAAAAGCCTATCTCGCGGCGGTCAACAAGCTGATCGCGCGCGGCGAACGTCTGCACGCGCAGGCCGGCTGACGCGGCTGCCCTTGGCACACGAACACACGCACGACAGCATCTCCGGTCCGGCGGACACGCCGGGCCGGAATGTTCTGGACGGGACGGGTGCCTCGCTCGGCGAAAAGGCCGGGCGTCTCGACCCGCCGGCTGCCGGCGCGCGGCTGCCGCGGCTCATCTGGATCGACGTCTTTCGCGGCATCGCGCTCGTGGCGATGGCGGTCTACCACTGCTCCTGGGATCTCGCCTTCTTCGGGTTTTCCGATGCGGGCGTGGCGAGTGCGCCGGGCTGGATTCTGTTCGCGCGCATGATCGCCGGATCATTTTTGTTCCTCGTCGGCGTGAGCCTCGCGCTTGCGCATCATTCCGGGCTTCGGTCTCGGCCGTTCCTCAAACGTCTTGTGATGGTCGCGGGCGGCGCGGCGGCGATCACCCTCGTCACCTATCTGGTCTTCCCGGAGGCCTATATCTTCTTCGGAATTCTGCACGAGATCGCGCTGGCGAGCGTGCTCGGCCTTCTCTTCCTGCGGGCGCCGTTATGGCTCGTCGCGGCTGTGGCGGCTTTCTTCCTGTTCGGCGCGGATTTCCTCGCAGGGCCCGCTTTCAACGGCCGCTATCTGCAGTTTCTCGGGCTGATGACCTACCGCCCGTTCACCAACGATTACGTGCCACTGTTTCCGTGGTTCGGTGTCGTTCTCTCGGGCCTCGTCGGTGGACGCCTGCTTTTGAAAAAGCAACAGGTTCTCAGACTTCTGGCAAAGCCCGCACGTGATCCGATCTCGCAGGCGCTCGCCTTCGGCGGACGCCATTCGCTTGCCTTCTACCTCATCCATCAGCCGGTGCTGTTCGGCCTCGTCTATGCGGCGGCATGGCTGATGATGCGCTGAGCTCTTAGCCCTGCGCCCTGCGCGCGAAGGGGAACCGAGGCTCGCTGCGGTTTCGCCATCGGGGGCAGCATGGAGGGAGTCAGACGAAGAGGATTCGTCTGCGCTCGCGTCCGAGGCTTACGAAGAACGCCCTGAAAAATCGGCGATCACCGCCACGAAGGCGCTGCCGTAGCGACCGAGCTTGGCTTCGCCCACACCGGGGACATTGGCCATCTCGGCGCGTGATCGGGGACGCGCCGCCGCGAGCTCGATCAGCGTCTTGTCGTGAAAGATCACATAGGGCGGCACGTTCTGCTGCCGCGCGATCTCGAGCCGTTTTTCTCTGAGCGCCTGAAAGAGATCCCGGTCGGATTCCGGCACGACAGACTGGGCCGTGCTTTGCGTGCCCTTGCCGCGCCAGCTTCGGCGAGGGGGCGGCACGCGCAGCATGAGGGCCGGCTTGTCGCGCAGGAAGTCCCGGCCGGCGGGCGCGATCGACAGGCCCCCGTGGCCGGCAAGGTCGACGTCGACGAGGCGCAGGGCGATCAGCTGGCGCAGGATTGCGCGCCACAGGCGGCTGTCGTGTTCCTTGCCGATGCCGAAGGTGGAGATCCGGTCATGGCCGAACTGGGCGATGCGCTCACTCTCTACTCCGAGAAGGACATCGACGATATAGGCCTGCCCGAAACGCTCACCGGTGCGATAGATGCAAGACAAGGCTTTCTGAGCCGCGATCGTGCCGTCGAAGAGCTTTGGCGGCTCGGCGCAGGTATCGCAATTGCCGCAAGGCTCGCAATGATCGCCGAAATAGGCGAGCAGCACCTGGCGGCGGCAACCCGCCGTCTCGGCCAGCCCCAGCAGCGCGTCGAGCTTTTGCCGTTCGGTCCGCTTGCGCGCGTCGGGCGCGTCCGATTCCTCGATGAAGCGGTTGCGCAGCGCGACGTCTTCAGGGCCGTAGAGCATCAGCGTCTCGGCCGGCAGACCGTCCCGCCCGGCGCGGCCGGTCTCCTGGTAATAGGCCTCCAGGCTGCCCGGCAGATCGATATGGGCGACGAAGCGCACATCCGGTTTGTCGATCCCCATGCCGAAAGCGATGGTGGCGACCATGACGACCGCCTCGCCATGCTGGAAGCGCTGCTGGTTGGCTTCTCGCTCGGCCTTGTCCATGCCCGCGTGATAGGCGAGAGCGTCGTAACCTTCGCCGCGAAGCCAGGCGGCCGTCTCCTCGCATTTGCGTTTGGAGAGGCAGTAGACGATGCCGCTTTCGCCTTGATGGCGCTTCAAGAAATCCTTCAGCTGGGCGCGGGGATTGTCCTTTTCGGCGATGGCGTAGCGGATGTTGGGTCGGTCGAAACCGGCGATGAAGGCGTCGGCTTCGACGATCTCGAGATGCGACAGGATCTCGGCGCGCGTCGGCGCATCGGCCGTTGCCGTCAGGGCCATGCGCGGCGTTTTCGGGAACTGGCGCACGAGCACGTCGAGCTGGCGGTAGGAGGGGCGGAAGTCGTGGCCCCATTGCGACAGGCAGTGGGCCTCGTCGATGGCGATCAGCGACAGGGTCGTCTGCCCAAGCCGCTGCAAGACCCCACCGCGCAGGAGCGTTTCGGGCGCGACATAGAGGAGATCGAGTGCGCCGGCCTCAATATCGCTCCACAAGGCGCGCCGCTCTTCCGGCGGAAGATCGGAGTTGAGCGCGGCGGCTTTGACCCCCGCCTGGCGCAAGGCCGCGACCTGATCGGCCATCAGCGCCAGAAGCGGGGAGACGATCAGCCCCATGCCGGGGCGGGCGATCGCCGGGATCTGGTAGCAGAGCGATTTTCCGCCGCCGGTCGGCATCAGCACGAAGGCGTTATGCCCGCCGATCACATGCTCGATGATGCGCGCCTGCGGGCCACGGAACGCATCATAGCCATAGACGGCCTTGAGGATTTCGACGGCTTTCGTGGGCATGTGAGGTCGCGTGGAGAATCGTGGGAGCGCTCTCCATAGCAGTTTCGCCCGGGTCACGATCAATGGGCCGTGTCGACGGCGGAGGATTCCTAGTAGGGCGCCTCGACCTTTCCGAGATTCACGTAGACGCTTTTCCGCTCGGTGTAGAAATCGAGCGCGGCGAGGCCGTTCTCGCGGCCAATGCCGGACTGCTTGGTGCCGCCGAAGGGCATGGCGATCGGCGTCAGATTGTAAGAATTGACCCAGATCGTGCCCGCCTGCAGCGCGGCCGCGACGCGGTGGGCGCGCGCAAGGTTCTGCGTCATCAGCCCGGCCGCGAGGCCGAAGGGCGTCGCATTGGCGCGGGCGACGACGTCTTCCTCCTCGGAGAACGAGAGGACGCTCATGACGGGGCCGAAAATCTCCTCGCAGACGATCGTCATGTCGTCGCGTGTCTCGGCGAAGATCGCCGGGCGCATGAAGAAGCCGTTCTTGAAGGCGTCCGTCGTCAGCCGCTCGCCGCCGGTGACGAGCTTTGCACCTTCGGAAACGCCTTTTTCGACATAGGCGAGGACTTTTTGCAGATGCGCCTCGGAGATGAGCGGGCCCATCTGCGTGTCGGGGTCGAGAGGATCGCCGATGCGGATTTTTTCCGTGCGCTCCGTGAGTCTTGCGAGGAATTCCTCGCGAACTGATTCATGCACGAAGACGCGTGTGCCGTTGGAGCAGATTTCGCCCTGCGTATAGAAGTTTGCAAGGAGCGCCGCAGAAACCGAATCATCAATGTCGGCGTCATCGAAAACGATCAGCGCCGATTTGCCGCCGAGCTCCATCGTGACGTGTTTGAGCGTCTCCGCGGCGGCCGCCATGATGCGCTTTCCCGTCGGCACGGAGCCGGTCAGCGACACTTTCGCGATGCCGGGATGGGCCGTCATTGCGGCGCCCGTTTCGCCGGCGCCGAGGACGACATTGAAGAGACCTTTCGGGGCGCCGGCCTCTTCGACGATCTCGGCCAGTTTGAGCGCGGTGATCGGCGTCAATTCGCTTGGCTTGAAGATCATGGCGTTGCCGGCGGCAAGCGCCGGCGCCGTCTTCCATGAGGCGATCTGGATCGGATAGTTCCAGGCCCCGATGCCGGCGCAGACGCCGAGCGGCTCGCGGCGCGTATAGGCGAAGGCATCCTCGCCGAGCGGCATGTGCTCGCCATGGACGATCTGAGTGAGCCCTGCGAAGAACTCGAAGCAATCGGCGGCCGAGCCGATATCGGCCTCCGGGGCCTCCTGGATGGGCTTTCCGGTGTCGAGAACCTCCAGGCGAGCAAGTTCGTCCGTGCGGGCGCGCAGGAGATGGGCGACACGGTTGAGGATGCGACCGCGTTCAGCCGGCGGCATAGCCAGCCATTCCCGCTGCGCGGCGTGGGCTGCGCCGACGGCGCGGTCGATTGTCGCGCTGTCGGCGGCTGCAAAGCGAGCAAGGATCGCGCCATTCGCGGGATTGATCGTGGCGATCTTGTCGCCACCGCCGGCCACCATTTCTCCGGCGATATGGGAGGCGAGGTCGGGCATAAGCGTATCGGGCGCGGTCATCGGCATCACACGGTCTTGGGGGTGGAAGGGGCGTGAGCCGGCGTCGCCGTCATTCAGGCGGGTGCCGGCAGGGGACAAATATCCTGACGAAAATCGATGCGTTGTGCAATTCTGCACCGATGCCGCGCCTGATGGCTTGCACAGCGCGGCTGGCCCCACTATACAGCGCCCACGCTTCGGGTGTGTAGCTCAGTTGGTAGAGCAGCTGACTCTTAATCAGCGGGTCCAGGGTTCGAGTCCCTGCTCACCCACCAATCTCATCGACAACGATTGAGCGCGCTGTGGAGACCCTTCTCCGTCTGGCGCGCCTCGGCACAAAAAACCCGGCCTTGCGGCCGGGTTTTCGCTTTTCAGGGCTTCTTCGACGCCGATCAGTTCGAACGAGCAGGTGCCATCTCGCTGCGCAGCGTGCGCCCGTCATCGAGTTTTGAATAGAAGTTCGCGACGATCGCGCCGGCGATGTTGTGCCAGACGCTGAAGATGGCGCTCGGCACGGCAGCGAGAGGCGAGAAATGGGCGCTGGCGAGCGCCGCCCCCAGGCCGGAATTCTGCATGCCGACCTCGATCGAGATCGCCTTGCGTTTGGCCACCGGCATGCCGCTCATCCGCGCGAGCCAATAACCGAGCGCCAGGCCGATGCCGTTGTGCAGGGCGACGACGGCGAAGATCAAAAGCCCGGTCGTGGCGATTTTCTCCTGATTGACCGCAACCACGGCGGCGATGATGAGGACGATGCCGGTGACGCTGACGAGGGGCAGGGCCGGAAGTGCTGCCCGCACCAGCGTCGGCGCCAGCTTCTGCATGGCGAAGCCGAGCCCAAGCGGCAGGAGAATCATCTTCACGATCGAGATGAACATGCTCACGGCATCGACCGGCAGATACTGGCTGGCGAAAAGCCAGACGAGGAAGGGGGTGACGATCGGCGCGACCAAAGTCGTGACGCTGGTGCAGGCGACGCTCAAGGCCACGTCGCCGCGGCACAGATAGGTCATCACGTTGCTTGCCGTACCGCCTGGGCAGCAGCCGACCAGGATGACGCCGGCCGCCACTTCGGGAGACATGGGAATGATCGATGTGAGGGCGACGGCGACGAGCGGCATGATGAGGAATTGCGCGCCGACCCCGATCGCAACGTCCTTCGGCCGACGCACGACCTCGCGGAAATCCTTCAGCGAGATCGTCAGGCCCATGCCGAACATGATCATGCCGAGAAGCGGGACGATATAAGGGACAAGGGTGCGGAAGACGTCGGGCAGGACGAATCCGAGGACAGCGAAGGCGATGACCCACAAGGCAAAGGTGCGCCCAAAGAACGCGGACACAAGCGCAATAGCTCTCACTGTTTCCTCCTGATGGCAGCGACTGCTGGGGAGCTGCCAATGGCTTGCTTCTAAAAGCAAAACCCGATGGGGAGCGGTCATGCACCCACGCATGCGGCCGTGTCTAGCGATGGAACAAATTAGAGCGATTTTTGCCGTCGAATTGAAAAATTGTTTTTCAGATGACCGGAATCTCGCGCGTTCCGGGGGAATCAATCCAGAGATGGCCGCCTTTCGGAAAATGGACTGTTTCCATGGTTGCCGCACTGCGGGAGGTTTCGGCCGGCGCGTCCAGAATCGCGCCTCTACAGCAGGTGTCGAAGTCTTCCAAGGACTGGCACGGATCATGCAAAGAAGATCTATAGAATGGCTCTATGGAAGCTGCATGGCTCTTATGCGAAGCCTGTTTTCGCGGTTTTCTTTAGGGCCCGACAAAAGTCGAACCTGTGCGAGCCTTCGCATTGGTCTAACTATTTAGCAGATGCAACATAGGTAGGCGGAATCTTGGAAGGTTTGGGGGCCTTCCAGCCTGCGTATTCGATGCATGCGCATCGAGATCGTCATGGAGGGCGGAGACCGTGACAGTGCACAGCCCCGGAAACGGTACGAATGGGCGGACAAGCCGCGCTGATATCGAGCTCATTGGAATCTACGAGATCTCCAAGCTCCTCAGCGCGCCGAACCGGCTGGAGACGACGCTTGCCGGCGTGCTCACGCTCCTGTCCAGCTTTCTCGATATGCGCCACGGTCTGATCGCGCTTCTCGACGGCGATGGGGAGCCGGAGATCGTCGTTGGTTCGGGATGGAGCGAGGAGAACGCCAAGCGCTATTTCAAACGCTTGCCCGAGCAGGCGATCGGGCAAATCGTGGCCACCTGCATGCCGCTCGTGGTGCCAGATGTGCGCAGCGACCGTCTGTTTGCGGGGACCGATCTCGATGGCTGGGGTTCGGAGGACGGCAAGCCGTTTTCCCTCATCGGCGTGCCGATCAAAAACGGCGAGGCGGTGGTCGGCACGTTGACCATCGACCGCAGTTACGAATTCGCCGACCAGACCCCGTTCGATCAGGATGTCCGGTTTCTGACACTTGTCGCCAATCTCCTCGGTCAGACGTTGCGCCTGCACAAGGCGGTGGCACGCGACCGCGAACGGCTGATGGCCGAACAGCGGCGGCTCGAAAAGCAATTGTCGGCGGGCCGTGACGACGGCGTGGCCTCCGGCAAGATCGAAGGCATCGTCGGCGAGAGCCCGGCATTGCGTGCGGCCCTCGACAAGGTGCGGATCGTCGCCCGCAGTCGCTCGACCGTGCTGCTGCGCGGCGAATCGGGCACCGGCAAGGAGCTCTTCGCCTCGGCGATCCACGATCTGTCACCGCGCAGTTCCGGACCCTTCGTCAAACTCAATTGCGCGGCACTTCCGGAAAGCGTCCTCGAATCGGAGCTCTTCGGCCATGAGAAGGGCGCCTTCACCGGCGCCATCCAGCAGCGCAAGGGGCGCTTCGAGCTCGCCCATGGCGGCACGCTCTTCCTCGACGAAATCGGCGAGATTTCCGCCGCCTTTCAGGCCAAGCTCTTGCGGGTGCTGCAGGAGGGCGAGTTTGAACGTGTCGGCGGCACGCGCTCGCTCAAGGTCGATGTGCGGCTCGTTTGCGCCACCAACCGGGACCTGGAGGCCGCCGTCAGCAAGGGCGAGTTCCGCGCGGATCTCTATTATCGCATCAGCGTCGTGCCGATTTTCCTGCCGCCGTTGCGCGAGCGGACCGGGGACATCCCGCTTCTCGCGCAGGAGATCCTGCAACGCTTCAACAAGGAGCACGGCACCGATCTCACCTTGACGGGCGAGGCGCTTCGGGCGCTTTCCGGCTGCTACTTTCCCGGCAATGTGCGAGAGCTGGAAAATTGTATCCGGCGCACGGCGACGCTGGCACGCGACCAGCAGATCGTGGCGCACGATCTCGCCTGTCAGAATGACGGGTGCCTTTCCTCCGTTCTCTGGCAGGGAAGCCCCAGGGCGAGCCATTCTCCCGGATTCCAGCCGCTGCCGGTCATCCAGCCGCAGCCGCAGATGGGCGGGACGGTTTTTGCCGAGGCGGAAAGCCCTGCTTCAACGCCGCAATCCTGCCCGTCGCCCGGCGCCTGCCCGGTGCCTGGAGGAGATACGCGCTCGGAGCGTGACCGGTTGATCGAGGCGATGGAGACGGCTGGCTGGGTGCAGGCGAAAGCGGCGCGCATTCTTGGCATGACGCCGCGCCAGATTGGCTACGCCCTTCGCAAGCATTCGATTCCGATCAAGCGCTTCTGAGTAAGACGGCCCGGCCCGCCAATGTCGGAGACCCGACACGATGTCGGAGCCGCGACAGGGTTTTGTCTCTCGTTGCTGGATACCAAGTCCTTGTAAATACGTAGCTTTCACTCTGGCATGGGGCTTGCTCAACGGTTCCTGAAAGACGCTTTGGACGTGTGTCGCGGAGGGATCGATTGGCTCAGCTCATCTCGCTTGGCAGCCTGAAGGCGCCGACATCTGCCGCTCAAATGCGGGCTTCGCTCGCCAAGTCCGGCTGCGCCTCCTCAAGCTGCGGCTCTTCTGACGGACCCGCCGATATGTCGCCGGAATTGTGGGAGCGGGTGAAGGATCACCCCTGTTACTCGGAAGAGGCGCATCATTATTTCGCGCGCATGCACGTCGCCGTCGCTCCCGCCTGCAACATCCAGTGCAATTACTGCAATCGGAAGTACGATTGCGCCAATGAAAGCCGGCCGGGCGTCGTCTCCGAGCGGCTCGACCCCGACCAGGCGGTCAAGAAAGTCATCGCGGTCGCCAACGAGGTGCCGCAGCTTTCCGTCCTCGGCATCGCCGGCCCCGGCGACGCCTGTTACGACTGGCGCAAGACGAAAGAGACGTTTGAGCGCGTCTCCAAGGAAATCCCGGACCTCAAGCTCTGCCTGTCGACCAACGGTCTGGCGCTGCCGGATTACGTCGACGAGATCGCCGACATGGCGATCGACCATGTAACGATCACCATCAATGCGATCGATCCGGAGATCGGTGCGAAGATCTATCCCTGGGTCTTCTACGATCACCGGCGCTGGACCGGCGTGGAGGCGTCTCAGATCCTGCTTGAGCGGCAGATGCTCGGCCTGGAGATGCTCGTCGCCCGCGGCATCCTGGTGAAGGTCAATTCCGTCATGATCCCTGGGATCAACGACGAGCATTTGATCGAGGTGAACAAGGCGGTGAAGGCGAAGGGCGCCTTCCTCCACAACATCATGCCGCTGATTTCCGACCCTGCCCACGGCACACATTTCGGGCTGACGGGTCAGCGTGGGCCAACGCCGATGGAGGTGAAGGCGCTGCAGGACAAGGTGGAGGGCGGCACCAAGCTGATGCGCCATTGCCGCCAGTGTCGCGCCGATGCCGTCGGCATCCTTGGCGAGGATCGCGGCCAGGAATTTACCATGGACCAGCTGCCCGAGACGGTTTCCTACGATCCGGCGCGACGCGAGGAATATCGCTCCGTGGTCGCGACGGTGCGCGGCGAACATGCCGCAACCAAAGAGGCGGCCAAAGCAGATCTTGCCGAAGTGGGCGATGCGCCGGCGCTTCTTGTCGCGGTGGCAACAAGAGGTGGCGGGCGTATCAATCTACACTTCGGTCATGCGCAGGAATTCCAGGTCTTCGAAGTTTCACCTGGCGGCGTGACCTTCGTGGGGCATCGCAAAGTCGAGCAATATTGCCATGGTGGACACGGCGAGGAGAGGGCCTTCGACGGCATCGTCGAAACGCTGCAAGGCGTCTCTGTCGTCATGTGCGCCAAGATTGGCGAAGCCCCAAAAGACCGACTGGAGAAGGTCGGCATCAAGGCGAGCGACGCCCATGCTTATGACTGGATCGAGGCAGGCATCGCTGCCTGGTACGCCGCCGAATACGGCACCCAGCCTGCCGTGCTGACAGCCTAACCGAGAGGAGAAATCAAATGGCCTACAAGATCATCAAGTCCCAGTGCACCGTTTGCGGCGCCTGCGAATTCGAGTGCCCGAACGCGGCCATCAAGTTCAAGGGCGATACCTACATCATCGACCAGGACAAATGCACCGAATGCGAGGGGCATTTCGATGCCCCGCAATGCGTTGCCGTCTGCCCGGTCCCGGACACTTGCGTCCCGGCCTGAGTTGAATTGGCCGCCGGCGGGCCGGGTTCGGCCTGCCGGCGCTGTCTTGTGCGCCTCGCACGGATCACAGCCGACCTGACATTCGCCATGTCGCGAAGGAGACTGCGATGGGACTTGCCCGCGAAGACGAGGTAGAGATTTACGATCAGCCTCTCTTCATGCCTGGTGCCAAGGTGCGCGCCCGGAAGGCCGTCAAGAACGACGGGACGATGCCCGGCTGCGAGATCGGCGAGATCGTCGTGCGCAAAGGGGATGAAGGATATGTGCGCGACGTCGGCACCTATCTGCAGCGGTATTACATCTACGCGGTCGAGTTTCTCGATTGCGGCAGGATCGTCGGCATGCGCGGGCGCGAGCTGATCGCCGTCGACGCAACCGAAATCAACGACTCCGGCGACGGAGCGGCGAGCGACATTTCGGACGAGCAGGAGACAGCAGCATGAAGGTGATGATCCGCAGCACGCCCAAGGGGCTTTCCGCCTATGTCGCAAAGAAGGATCTCGAAGAGCCGATCGTCGAATGCGAGCACGAGGCGCTGTGGGGCGGCTGGGTGAAGCTGAAGAATGGCTGGATTCTGGAGCTGCCGGAGATGGAGGCCGACACCAAGCTGCCGATCACGGTCGAAGCGCGGCGCCGCCCGGAAAGCGTTTCATGAGTGTTGAGGCGGCTTTGGACGAGCTGGTTGTCCGCAACGCCGAGCCAGTCCTTGACGACATCGTCCGCCGCCTGAAGAGCGGCGGTATCATTCCCTATCTCGGTCCCGGCACGGTGCCCGTCGATGCGGGCGTTCCCGCGAGCTATGCGGCATTGGCCGCGTTCTTCACCTCGAAAGTCGCGCTGCCGAGACGTGCGCGTGGCAATCCCTGGGCCTCGGCGCAGTTCATCGAAGGGCGCAAGCATCGCAAGACGCTCGACGCTTTGATGGCGGAGGCCTTCGCCGCGCCGGTGGCGCCGACGGCGCTTCACGAGGCGCTCGCCTCATGCCCACAAATCCCGATGATCGTCGACAGCTGGTATGACGGAGCGATGCGGTCTGCGCTCGCTCAATGCGGCAGCCGGGGCAGCGATTGGGGCGAAGTGCAGGGGATCACCCGCGCCGGTATCGGCGAATTTCTCTGGTTCCGCTTTTACGACGCTGAGGGTGACGAGGTGGCCGCGCCGGAAGATGAATGGCGAACGCTCCTCTATAAGCCGCATGGCGGCGTGACGCCGGCGCACAATTATCTCATTGCCGATTCCGACTATGTCGAAGTGTTGACGGAAATCGACATCCAGACGCCGATCCCTGAGATCGTGCGCACACGACGGACAAATTGCGGTTTTCTGTTCATCGGTTGTCGCTTCGACGACCAGATGCTCCGGCTCTATGCCCGGCAGATCATGAAGCGCTCCAAGGGCCCGTATTTCGCACTGGTGGAGCCTGAAGGGCTCACGCGCAACGAGCTGCGTTTCTTTGAGACGGAAGCGATCACGCCGCTCGCCGTTTCTCCGGCAAGACTTGCCGAACGCCTCGCCGAGACGGTCTGAGTCTCTTCTTTTCCTGACACGATTTTCAAGCGGCTGACCGCTCGACGGCGCTTTGGCCTGTCGCTGCGCCAGGTCATGGCGAAACGCGACATTCGCAATGTCGTGTCGGTTTTGTCGGTTGTTCGGCTCTCTTCCCTCTGTCGTCTTTTGTCGGAGATCGGACAGCGACTGTCGGAGGTCCGGTCCTTTGTCGAATCTCATAACTGTCTCATAAATAAGAGAAATATCATTTTCTCCAAGTTGGCACGCCCTTTGCGTAACCGAGGGTACGCGGCCGAGAGCGCCCGCTGGAACAGTTTTGAACCGGACAACCTGGAGAGATACTATGAGTTCACTTCGCCAGATTGCGTTCTACGGGAAGGGCGGCATCGGCAAGTCGACCACTTCTCAGAACACCCTCGCGGCACTTGTCGAAATGGGTCAGAAGATTCTGATTGTGGGTTGCGATCCGAAAGCGGATTCCACCCGCCTCATCCTCAACACCAAGATGCAGGATACCGTCTTGAGCCTCGCGGCCGAGGCGGGCTCTGTGGAAGATCTCGAGCTCGAGGATGTTCTGAAGCTCGGCTACAAGGGCATCAAGTGCACGGAATCCGGTGGTCCTGAGCCCGGCGTCGGCTGTGCCGGCCGCGGCGTCATCACCGCCATCAACTTCCTCGAAGAAAACGGTGCCTATGACGATGTCGATTACGTCTCCTACGACGTGCTCGGCGACGTGGTCTGCGGCGGCTTTGCGATGCCGATCCGCGAAAACAAGGCGCAGGAAATCTACATCGTCATGTCCGGCGAGATGATGGCGCTTTATGCCGCCAACAACATCGCCAAGGGCATCTTGAAGTACGCGCATTCCGGCGGCGTGCGTCTCGGCGGCCTCATCTGCAACGAGCGCCAGACCGACCAGGAGCTGGAGCTGTCGGAAGCGCTGGCCGAGAAGCTCAACACCAAGCTCATCCATTTCGTGCCGCGCGACAACATCGTCCAGCACGCCGAGCTGCGTCGTCAGACCGTCATCCAGTACGCGCCCGATTCCAACCAGGCGAAGGAATACCGGACGCTGGCGGAGAAGATCCACGCGAATTCCGGCCAGGGCACGATCCCGACGCCGGTTTCCATGGACGAGCTGGAGCAGATGCTGCTCGATTTCGGCATCATGAAGACCGAGGAGCAGGCGCTCGCCGAACTCCAGGCCAAGGAAGCCGCGAAGGCCGCCGAAGCCGCGGCCTAATTGTCCCCGCCCGGCCGCCGCAGGGCGGTGGCCGGGCCCATCTTCAACATTGTTCGATGAGGAGAGCGCTATGAGCCTCGACCACAAGAACGACGCCGAGTTCCACGCCAGCCTCATTGAGGAGGTGTTGAAGGCCTATCCGGACAAGGCCCAGAAGAAGCGGAGCCGGCATCTGAGTGTCGCCAAGCCCGCGGAGGCCCCCGAAGAAGGCGGCGAACAGAATCTGTCGGAATGCGCCGTCAAATCCAACATCAAGTCGATCCCGGGCGTCATGACGATCCGCGGCTGTGCCTATGCCGGATCCAAGGGCGTGGTCTGGGGCCCGGTGAAGGACATGGTCCATATCAGCCATGGCCCGGTCGGTTGCGGCCAGTATTCTTGGGCCCAGCGCCGCAATTATTACACTGGCACGACCGGCGTCGACACCTTCGTGACGATGCAGTTCACCACCGATTTCCAAGAGCGCGACATCGTCTTCGGCGGTGACAAGAAGCTCGAAAAGGTGATCGACGAGATCAACGAGCTGTTCCCGCTCGCCAACGGCATTTCCATCCAGTCGGAATGCCCGATCGGTCTGATCGGTGACGATATCGAGGCCGTGGCGCGCAAGAAGAAGAGCGAAACCGGCAAGACTGTGGTGCCGGTGCGCTGCGAGGGTTTCCGTGGCGTGTCGCAGTCGCTCGGCCACCACATCGCCAACGATACGATCCGCGACTGGGTGCTCGACAAGAGCGAACGCGAGTTCGAGGCGACGGATTACGACGTCACCATCATCGGCGACTACAATATCGGCGGCGACGCCTGGGCCTCGCGCCGGCTTCTGGAAGAGATGGGCCTCAGGGTTATCGGCAGCTGGTCCGGCGACGGCACGCTCGCCGAACTCGAGCAGGCGCCGAAGGCGAAGCTCAACCTCATCCATTGCTACCGGTCGATGAATTACATCTGCCGCCACATGGAAGAGAAGCACGGCGTGCCGTGGACGGAGTACAATCTCTTCGGCCCGACGCAGATCGCCCAATCGCTGCGCCATATCGCCAGTTATTTCGACGATACCATCAAGGAAGGTGCGGAGCGCGTCATCGCCAAGTACCAGCCGCTCGTCGATGCCGTCGTCGGCAAGTACAAGCCGCGCCTCGAAGGCAAGACGGTGATGCTCTATGTCGGCGGCCTGCGTCCACGCCATATCGTCAATGCTTATGACGATCTCGGCATGGAAATCGTCGGCACCGGTTATGAATTCGCCCACAACGACGATTATCAGCGCACCGGCCATTACGTGAAAGAAGGCACGCTCATCTACGATGACGTGACCGGCTACGAGCTGGAGAAGTTCATCGAGCAGATCCGGCCCAATCTCGTCGGCTCGGGCATCAAGGAAAAGTACCCGGTGCAGAAGATGGGCATCCCGTTCCGTCAGATGCATTCCTGGGACTATTCCGGCCCCTATCACGGCTACGACGGTTTCGCGGTCTTCGCCCGCGACATGGACCTCGCCATCAACAACCCCGTCTGGGATCTGTTCGACGCTCCCTGGACCAAGACCGAGCCGCTGGCGGTCGCCGCCGAATAGCGCGCGCGCCGAGCCTCAAGAAGGAATGGACCCATGCCACAATCTGCAGAGAAAGTCCTCGACCACAGCCTTCTGTTCCGGGAGCCGGAATACAAGGAGATGTTCGCCAAGAAGCGTGCGGACATGGAAAACATGCCTGCCGCCGAGAAAGTGCAGGAAACCGCCGACTGGACGAAGAGCTGGGAGTATCGGGAGAAGAACTTTGCCCGCGAATCCCTCTCCATCAACCCGGCAAAGGCTTGCCAGCCGCTCGGTGCCGTCTTCGCGGCGGCGGGTTTTGAGAAGACGCTGAGCTTCGTGCACGGCAGCCAGGGCTGCGTCGCCTATTACCGCTCGCATCTCTCCCGCCACTTCAAGGAGCCGTGCTCCGCGGTTTCCTCCTCGATGACGGAAGATGCGGCCGTGTTCGGCGGCCTCAACAACATGATCGAGGGCTTGAAGAACGCCTATGCGCTCTACTCGCCGAAGATGATCGCGGTGTCGACGACCTGCATGGCCGAGGTGATCGGCGACGATCTGCAGTCGTTCATCATCGGCGCCAAAGAAAAAGAATCGGTGCCGCAGGGTTTCCCAGTGCCCTTTGCCCACACTCCGGCCTTTGTCGGCAGCCACACGACCGGCTACGACAACATGCTGCGCGGGATTCTCGAGGGCTTCTGGGCAGATGCCGAGGTCACGAAGAACGAGACGATCAACATCGTGCCGGGCTTCGACGGGTTCGCGGTCGGCAACAATCGCGAGCTGAAGCGCATCCTCGACCTGATGGGCGTGGAATACACGATCCTCTCCGACGTCTCCGATCAGTTCGACACGCCTTCGGACGGCGAGTTCCGCATGTATGACGGCGGCACGACGCTTGAAGCGGCCAAGAACGCGGTCAATGCCAAGGCGACGATCAGCCTGCAGCAATACTGCTCGGTGAAGACGCTTCAATACGCAAAGTCCCTCGATCAGGAGACGGCGAGCTTCCACTACCCGATGGGCGTGGCGGCGACCGACGAATTCCTGATGAAGGTGTCCGAGATCACCGGCAAGGAGATCCCGGAAGAGCTCAGGATGGAGCGCGGCCGTCTCGTCGATGCGATGGCCGACAGCCAGGCGACCCTGCACGGCAAGACCTACGCCATCTACGGCGATCCGGACTTCGTCTATGCGATGGCCCGCTTCGTGCTGGAGTTCGGCGGCGAGCCGCGCCACTGCCTGGCGACCAACGGCACCAAGCCGTGGGCGAAGAAGATGCAGGCCCTGTTTGATAGCTCGCCCTTCGGCGCGGAATGCAAGGCCTATCCGGGCAATGATCTGTGGCACATGCGGTCGCTTCTCGCCACCGAGCCGACGGACTTCCTCATCGGCAATTCGCACGGCAAGTTCCTGGAGCGCGACACGGGCGTGCCGCTCATCCGGCTGACCTTCCCGATCTTCGACAGGCACCATCACCACCGCTTCCCCGTCTGGGGCTACCAGGGCGGATTGCGGGTTCTGGTGACGCTGCTCGACAAGGCGTTCGACACGCTCGACGCGGCCGGGCTGGAGCCGGGCGGTGACATTTCCTTCGATTTGACCCGCTAAAAGGCGGGCGGCGCCGGGAGGCGATCATGGGCGAAGTCTTGAGGTCGAAAACAGCCGAACTCTTCAACGAGCCGGGCTGTGCGAAAAACCAGGCCAAGAGCGAAAAGGAGCGCAAGAAAGGCTGCTCCAAGCCTTTGGTGCCGGGCGCCGCCGCAGGCGGTTGTGCCTTCGACGGTGCCAAGATCGCGCTGGAGCCGATCGTCGACGTCGTGCATCTGACGCACGGGCCGTCGGCGTGCGAAGGCAACAGCTGGGACAACCGCCATGCTGCCACCTCGGGGCCGAGCACTTACCGGCTCGGCCTCACCACCGATCTCTCCGAGCTCGACATCGTCATGGGCAACGGAGAAAAGCGACTGTATCGGGCGATCAAGGACGCGATCGCCCGTTACGACCCGCCGGCCGTCTTCGTCTATCAGACCTGCGTGCCGGCGATGATCGGCGACGACATCGAGGCCGTCTGTCGGCATGCGGCGGAGAAGACCGGCACGCCCTGCATTCCGGTTCTGTCGGCCGGGTTTTCGGGCAAGAAGAATTTCGGCAACAAGCTCGCCGGTGAGGCGCTCTTCAAGCACGTCATCGGCACCATCGAGCCTGAATATACGACGCCGACGGACGTCAACATTCTGGGCGAATACAACATCGTCGGCGAGATCTGGCAGATCAAACCGCTTCTGGAAAAACTCGGTATCCGGCTTCTCGCCAACATCACCGGGGATGCGCGCTACCGCGATATCGCCGGCGCGCACCGCGCCCGCGTCAACATGATGATGTGCTCGGCGGCTCTCATCAATCTGGCGCGCCAGATGGAGGAACGCTGGGGCATCCCGTATTTCGAAGGGTCTTTCTATGGCATCGCCGATACGTCGGCAGCTTTGCGCATGCTTGCCCGCATGCTCGTCGAGCGCGGAGCCCCTGAAGATCTTTTGGAGCGCACGGAAGCGTTGATCACGGCGGAGGAGGCGCGGGCCTGGGCGCGCATCGAACCTTACCGCGAGATCCTCAAGGGCAAACGCGTCATTCTCTATACGGGCGGGGTCAAATCCTGGTCGATCGTCTCCGCTCTGCAGGAGATCGGCATGAAGATCGTCGCCACCTCGGTGCGCAAGTCGACGGAAGGCGACAAGGAGCGGATCAAGGAGATCATGGACGATCCGCATATGGTCGGCTCCGTTCCGGCACGAGAGATGTATGCGAGGCTCGCCAATGACGAGGCGGACATTCTCCTGTCGGGCGGCAAGACGCAATATGTCGGGCTGAAGGCGCGCAGGCCGTGGCTCGATATCAACCAGGAGCGCAACTACGCCTATGCCGGCTATGACGGCACCGTGGCGCTCGTGGCGGAACTCGCCAAATCCTTGTCCAATCCTGTGTGGGAGGAGATCCGTCGGCCTGCGCCCTGGGAAATCTCCGCCGATATCGTCCCGCTCGATTGCGGACCGCAATCGCGTTCCGGCGTCGGGGAGGCGTAGATGGCCACGCTCCTCCAGCCGAAAAAGAACGGCTCGATCAATCCTTTGAAGTCCTCCGCGCCGCTCGGCGCGGCGCTTGCCTATCTCGGCGTCGATGGCGCCGTGCCGCTCTTTCATGGTGCGCAAGGGTGCACCTCCTTCGCCCTGACGCTCGCCGTCCGCCATTTCCGCGAGGACATGCCGATGCAGACGACGGCGATCGCCGAGGTCGAGACGATCTTGGGTGGTGCCGACAATCTGGAGGAGGCGCTCGTCAATCTGCAGGCGCGGATGAACCCGAAGTTCATCGGCATCGCCTCGACGGCACTCATCGAGACGCGCGGCGAGGACATCACCGGCGATCTCCTGTCCATCATGCAGCGCCGCCACGAACTGGCGCGCACGGCCATCGTCTATGCCTCGACGCCCGATTATGTCGGGGCGCTCGAAGACGGCTGGGCGAAGGCGGTGACGGCGATCATCGAAGGCCTCGTCGTCCCGGGGGAACGCCGGCAGAAGAGCCTTCGGCAGATCAACATTCTGCCTGGCGTGCATCAGACCGCTGCGGATATCGACCAGCTGCGCGACATGGCGGCAGCCTTCGGTCTCGATGCTGTCGTCCTGCCGGATCTTTCCGGGTCGCTCGACGGCCATGTGAACGCCGAGTTCACGCCGATCACATCCGGCGGCACGAAACTCGAAGACATCGCCGACATGGGCGAGGGGCTCGCCACCATTGCGATCGGCCAGCATATGACCCCGGCGGCAGAGGCTCTCGAAGGGCTGACCGGCGTGCCGAGCACGGTTCTTGCGAACCTGACGGGGCTTGCGGCAACCGACGAATTGGTGGCGCTGCTGTCGCGGATTTCGGGCGTCGCGGTCCCCGAAAGCCTCAAGCGACGCCGCAGCCAGCTCGTCGACGCCATGCTCGATTGCCATTTCTATCTCGGTGGCAAGCGCATCGCCATCGCGGCCGACCCGGATCTCACTTATCAGCTCGCCGTCTTCTTCAAGAGCCTCGGCGCGGAGATCGTCACGGCGGTGACGACCACCCATCATTCGGCGCTTCTCGAGAGAGTACCGGCGAAGGAGGTCGTTGTCGGCGATCTCATGGATTTCGAAGAACGGGCGGCGGCCGCACAGGCCGATCTCCTCGTCACACACAGCCACGGACGACAGGCCGCGGAGCGGCTTGGCCTGCCGCATCTGCGCGTCGGGTTCCCGATCTTCGACCGGCTCGGCGTCCAGCACCGCTCGATGATCGGCTACGCGGGAAGCCGCGATTTTCTCTACGAGGTCGGAAACATCTTCCTCAGCCTCATCAAAGAGAAGAAGCCCGAGGATTTCACCTCGGCCGAAGTGCCTCCCTTCAAGGTTCAGGAGAAGCGCGATGTCGGTCAGACACTTGCAATTGGTTGAACGGGAGGAAGTCATGTCGGTGACCGCTGAGAGCGACGAGCCGCGGCTGCGCGTTGCGATCGCCACGCAGGATATGAAGGGGCTCAACGCGCATTTTGGCTCGGCCCGCAAATTCGCCATCTACGACGTGACGCCGACGGCGTCGCGCTTCGTCTCCGCCGCTGCCTTCGATGATGTATCGGATGAAAGCGGCAAACACCGCCTCGAGGGCGACGACCGCATCGGACCGAAGATCGAGGCGTTGAACGGCTGCCACCTTCTGTTCTGCCTGGCGATCGGGGGGCCTTCGGCCGCGAAAGTCATCAATGCGCGCATCCACCCGGTCAAATTGCCGGCGCCGGAGCCGATCGACGGCCTCATTGGGCGCGTGCAGACGATGATGTCGACCAATCCGCCGCCCTGGCTGCGGAAGGTGATGGGCACGGCGCAGCCGCGGTCGATGGATTTTCTCGACGAGGAGGATTGAGCATGGCGGAAGCGCTGATGTCTGCTGCCGAAGCGGAGGATAAGGCGATGGGCTCGCCTTTCCTCAAATCGCTCGTCGCGCTCTATCGGGCGGAGGATTCCTATGGCGCCTGGGAGAGCAAGAGCGATGCCGAGCTCCTCGATGAGTTCATCGTCACCGCAGAAGAGCGGCGGGCGAAGCCGATCATCGACGATCCCGACCCCGATCTTCTCGACCGGGTCGACAAATTCTATCGCGCCGTCGGTCTGACGGTGGAGCGAGAGACGGGGCTCATGGCCTCGCCGATGATGAGCATGCATTGGGAAGGTTTTGGGCGCGTTATTCTGACGGCCGGCAAGCTCGTGATCTTCGCGAAATCGCTGCGCGACGTGCACCGCTTCGGTTTCGAAAGCCTCGGCGATCTCGCCGAGGCCGGCATGAAAATCGTGCGCCAGGCGCGCGAGACGATCGACACCTATCCAGAGGTGGCCCGCGCCTGAGGCGTGGCCGATGAAAGGGCTTGGGCGAGCCCGGGGGGACATGATGAGCTTCGTGACACGTGACGGACGGGATTGGACGCCGGAATATCTTCTTTCGATCGATCCGAAGAAGTGCATCGGCTGCGGTCGCTGCTACAAAGTCTGTGCGCGCAACGTGATGACGCTTCGCGGCGTCACCGAAGACGGTGAGTTCGTCGACCTCGAGGACGAGGATGACGACGAGCTGGAGCGCAAGGTGATGGTGCTCGGCGATGCCGGAAACTGCATCGGTTGCGGCGCCTGCGCCAGGGTCTGCCCGACGGGCAGCCAGACGCACGGAGCCGAAGCGCTCGCGGCCTGAGACCATGGAAGCCGCGGACGTCTACGATTTCCTGATGGAGGGCGGCGAGCGGCCGCTCTGCAATGCGTTCGACGCGCATGTCATCGCCTCCGTGCTGGCGCTCGCCATTTCGGAAAGCCGCAAGGAGGAGGTTTCCGTCGTCGAGACGCTCGGTCTCGACAGCGACACTCTCAAAGACCTTGTCGGCGCGCTCTTTCCGCATGCGGCGGCGATTTTCGAGGGCCTGCCGGCCGATGTCGTGCCGACGAGAAGCGAAGACGAGGTCTGCCTTCTCGACCTCTTGATGAACGGCACGACAGAGGACAGCTCTCTTGAAATGCGGCTTGCCGAGATCATCGCCCGGCGCTGCCAGAGGCCGAACCATCTCTGGCAGGATCTCGGTCTGCGCAACCGGCGCGAGCTGGGCTGGCTGATGGAGCGGCATTTCGAGATGCTGTCGGAGGCGAACAGCCAGGACATGAAGTGGAAGAAGTTCTTCTACCGCATGATCTGTCGCGACACGGGCTATCAGATCTGCACGGCGCCGACCTGCAACGAATGCGACGACTTCGATACCTGCTTCGGCGATGAGAGCGGCGAAAGCCTGCTTGCCCGCGTCAAGCGCGATGCCGAGAAGGCGTCCTGAGGGTATTCATCCTTCCCGCTGTTGCGAAGACGCCTGTCGGCTTTGTGACATTGGTGCGGAATGCGACATTCCGTCCGGCCGCGAATCTCTATTGAAAACAGAGCCTTAGGTTTTGGCACGCGGCTTGCTGCGCTCCTGGTAACGAAGGAGCGAGGCATGATCCAACTGACCGAGGCCGCCGTGGATGCGCTGCGCACAGCGATCGCCGGGTCCGAAGAACCGGTCGAGGGCCTGCGCCTGATGGTCGAGAGCGGCGGCTGTGCCGGCCTCAAATACATGATGGGCCTCGTCGGTGAGGCCGAGCCGAGCGATGTGCTGGTGGAGCAGGCGGGCATCAAGGTCTTCGTCGACCCGATGAGCATCGCCTACCTCGAAGGCACCACCGTTGATTTCGTCACAAGCCTGGAAGGCGCCGGGTTCACCTTCGACAATCCGAAGGCGACCTGGAGCTGCTCCTGCGGCAAGTCCTTCGGATGATGGAGAGCCCCATGACTGATTTTACCCCCCTTTATCAGGATGAGCTTCTGGAGACGGCTGGCGAAGAGCGAGAGGAGCGCTGCGAAGGTGCGGCCGGTCCGGGTGAGAGGCCGATGGTGCGGCTAACGCTTCTCAACCGCACGCAGATGCCGAAGAGGCCTGCGTCGTCGCCCGAGGCGCCTGTGCAGAGCGCCGACGGCGAGGCCGGCTCGCGGAAGGCGGCGACGTTTGGGCTCGGCCTCAGTCGCGAGGAGAAATTCGCTCTTGTCGAGGACGCGCTGCAGGATGTCCGCCGCTACATCGCGGGCGATGGCGGCGACTGCAAGCTCGTCGATATCGAAGACAACAAGATCATGGTGCGGTTGACCGGTGCCTGCGTCGGCTGCCAGCTCGCGGGCGTTACCATCGGTGGCATTCAGATGCGGCTGATGGCGAAGCTCGGCGCGCCCATCCGCGTCATCCCGGTTCAGCCAAGACATTGAGGAGGCGGTGATGCGGCCCGTCTATCTCGATGCCAATGCGACGACGCCCGTCGATCCAGACGTGCTGGCGGCGATGCTGCCCTTCTTCACGGAGCATTTCGGCAATCCCTCTTCGCTGCATGGCTTCGGCTCAGTGGTGGCCACGGGGGTGAAGCGGGCGCGCGGACAGTTGCAATCGCTTCTCGGTGCGGAATCCGACCAGGAGATCATCTTCACCTCCGGCGGGACGGAATCCGACACGACCGCCATCCTCTCGGCGCTCGCCACGCAGGAGGGCCGCAACGAACTGATCGTCTCTGCGGTGGAACACCCGGCTGTCCTCGCGCTCGCTCAGGATCTGGCGAAACGGGCAGGTGTGGTCGTCCATGTCATACCGGTCGACGGGCGGGGCCGGCTCGACATCGATGCCTATGAGAAGGTGCTCGGCCGTCAGACGGCTCTCGTCTCCATCATGTGGGCGAACAACGAGACCGGCACGATCTTTCCGGTCGAACGGTTGGCTGCGATGGCGCACGAGGCCGGCGCGCTCTTCCATACCGATGCGGTGCAGGCGGTCGGCAAGATCGCGATGGATCTTCAATCCGGCCCAATTGATATGCTGTCTCTCTCGGGGCACAAGTTGCACGGGCCGAAAGGCATCGGTGCGCTTTACGTCCGTCAGGGCGTGCCATTTCAGCCGCTCATCCGCGGCGGGCGGCAGGAGCGGGGACGCCGTGCGGGCACGGAAAACGTGCCGGCGATCGTCGGGCTCGGCAAAGCCGCGGAACTTGCAGCCTTCCATCTCTATGACGAACAGACGCGCGTGCGCGAGCTGCGCGATCATCTGGAAGCCGGCGTGCTGGCCGTGATCGACAAATGCATCGTGACCGGTGACGTGGACAATCGCCTGCCGAACACGAGCAATATCGCTTTCGATGGCGTCGAAGGCGAGGCGATCGTGCATCTTCTGTCGCGCGATGGCGTCGCCGTTTCGTCCGGCTCGGCGTGCAGCTCCGGCGGCATGGACGCCTCGCATGTGATCCGCGCGATGCGCCTTCCCTTTACGGCGGCGCATGGTGCCGTGCGTTTCTCCCTGTCGCGCGACAACGAGAAAGCCGATGTCGATCGGCTGATCGAGATCCTTCCCGACATCATCGAAGAGCTGCGCGCCGTGTCTCCGTTCTGGCGAAAGGCACGGCAGCCCGCAAAGCCACAGGAGCGTCTCTATGCTTGAGGAGCGCATTGTCCCCCGTCACATCGCCTTCAACGATTCCACGCTTCGCGATGGCGAGCAGGCGCCGGGTGTCGCCTTCTCGATCGAGGAGAAGGTGGCGATCGCGCGGGCCCTCGATGCGGCCGGTGTCGACGAGATCGAGGCGGGCACGCCGGCGATGGGGGAGGCCGAGATCGAGAGCCTTGCGGCGATCGGCGAGGCGGTGACGGGCTCGCGGGTCATCGCCTGGTGCCGGATGACCAAGAACGATGTCGATGCCGCGCTGAAGACCGGCCTCAAAGAGGTCAATCTCTCCGTGCCGATGTCGGATCGGCAGATCAAGGCGAAGTTCGGCACCGATCGCGCCGATGTTCTCGACCGCATTCGCAGCGTCATTCCCCATGCCCGCGCGCATGGGCTCCGGGTCGCGCTTGGCGGGGAGGATTCAAGCCGGGCCGATCTCGATTTCATTCGTCGGGCCATTGCGGTCGCGCAGGAGGCGGGCGCCGTCAAATTCCGCTTCGCCGATACGGTCGGCATCCTCGATCCGTTCACGACCTTTGCCGTCTTTCAGCGGCTGCGGGCGATGAGCGATCTCGATCTGGAATTTCATGGCCACGACGATCTCGGTCTCGCCACGGCCAACACGCTGGCCGCGATCCGCGGGGGAGCCACGCATGCCTCCGTCTGCGTTCTCGGCATCGGCGAGCGTGCCGGCAATGCGGCTCTCGAAGAGGTGGCGACGGCGCTCGATCATATCAGCGCCCATAAGAGCCGGGTCGACCTTACGCATCTGACGGGGCTCGCGGAGCTCGTTGCGGGGGCGGCGGGCCGTCCGATCCCGGAATCGAAGCCGATCGTCGGGGCCGCCGCCTTCATGCACGAATCCGGCATCCACGTTTCCGGCCTTCTGCGCGATCCGGCAACCTATGAGGGTCTCAATCCGGAGCGGCTCGGGCGCGCGCGCACCATCGTTCTCGGCAAGCATTCCGGCATCTCCTCGATGCGCCATGCGCTCGAGACTCTTGGACTTGTCGCCGACGACACGCAGACGCGCACGCTGCTCGATCTGGTGCGGGCAGAGGCCGCCAAGGCCAAGCGCGCGGTCGGCCTTCACGAAGTTGCCGCTCTTCATGCGGCGCTGACGGCACGCGAACTCGCGGCCTGACCGGTTCTCAAGGGAAAGCGCGGGCGCGAAGCTGCCGCTGCGGAGGATATCATGGGCGTTTTGGACGAATTGCGGGAGCTGTCGGCCGCGGAAGAGTTTTTCGCGTTTCTCGACGTGCCGTACGATCCGAAGGTGGTGCATGTCGCGCGCCTGCACATTCTGCGGCGCATGGGCGAATATCTCGCCGCCGACCATCTCGACGATCTCGATGATGAGGTCGCGCGCGAAGCGTGCCGCACGCATCTGGCGCACGCCTATGAGGACTTCACACGGTCGTCGCCCCTCGAACAGCGCGTCTTCAAGGTGCTGAAGCAGGCCGCGGGTGGCCCGAAGCCGAAATCAAAGCCCTTCGTGGCGCTCAACACCCTGACAGGACGCGCCAGCCAGTGACACTTCTGTCGGGTTTGCGACAGCTCCCGTCTGCTTTTGATCGTGTCGTGCAAACCCGACAATCTATAAAAGACCATAAATATCAGTTGTTTGGATGGGTTTCGAGATTGGCACGCTGCTTGCGAGAGGCCTGATGAGGTCTTGAATTCGGCACCGACCACCAGATGCAAGCTGGTTCCGGTGCGCATGAGGAAGGCAGGAACGATGCAGATCGTCGTGTGTATCAAGCAGGTTCCGGACAGCGCCCAGATCCGCGTTCATCCGGTCACCAACACCATCATGCGCCAGGGTGTGCCGACCATCATCAACCCTTACGATCTTTTCGCGCTCGAAGAGGCTTTGCGGCTGCGCGACAAGTCCGGCGGAGAGGTGACGGTGCTCTCCATGGGGCCGCCGATGGCCGAGGATTCGCTGCGCAAGGCGCTGACTTTCGGTGCCGATCGTGCGGTCCTCCTGACGGATCGCTTCTTTGCGGGCTCCGACACTCTGGCGACGAGCTTTTCGCTGTCGCAGGCAATCAAGAAGATCGGTGAAGTTTGGGGCGCCCCCTCAATCGTCTTTACCGGCAAGCAGACGATCGACGGGGATACGGCCCAGGTGGGGCCGGGGATTGCGACGCGTCTCAACCTCAATCAGCTCACTTACGTCGCCAAGATCGGCCCGATCGACCGTGAGGGCGGCACTATCGAGGTAGAGCGGCGCGCGGAAGGCGGTGTGCAGGTCCTGCAGACGAAGCTTCCCGTTCTCATCACCATGCTCGAAGGCACCAATGAGATGCGGCGCGGCTCGCTTTCGGCCGCGCTCTCGGCGGCCAAGGCCGATGTGACGGTGTGGAATGCGGCCGATATCGGCATCGAGGATGTCACAAAATGCGGCCTGCGCGGCTCGCCGACGGTCGTCAAGCGCGTCTTCGCGCCGACGCCGCGCGAAGAGAAAGCCGAGCAGCTTCCCGTCAGCGGCAAGAGCCCCGACGAGATCGCCGATACGCTCATGAATGAAGTTTTCAGCCGGCATCAGACGATCGAAGACGATCTGATGAATTTCGCGGCCGGGCAGTAGGAGGCAAAGCCGATGGCAAACGCGCCAAAGCAGCAAGCCCGCCCCGCAGGCGGTCGGGCCGGCATGAAGAAGGAACTGCCGGAGCATTTCAAGGCCTACCGGCATGTCTGGGTCTTCATCGAATACGAGCACGGGCATGTGCATCCCGTGTCGCTGGAGCTTCTGGGAGAGGGCCGAAAGCTTGCCGAGAAGCTCGACGTGGAGGTCGTGGGCGTCCTTTTGGGCGGCGACAAGAGCGAACTCGAGGCGGCCGCGAGGGAAGTCTACGAGCACGGTGCCGACGTTCTCTATCAGGTCGCCGATCCGATGCTCGCACATTACCGCAACGAGACCTACACGAAGTGCCTGACCGATCTCGTCAACACCTACAAGCCGGAGATCCTGCTGCTCGGTGCGACGACGCTCGGCCGCGACCTCGCAGGCTCGGTGGCGACGACGCTCGCAACGGGGCTGACCGCCGATTGCACGGAGCTTGCGATCGACGACGATCGTTCGCTCGCCGCGACGCGGCCGACCTTCGGTGGGTCGTTGCTGTGCACGATCTACACGCTCAATTTCCGCCCGCAGATGGCGACAGTGCGGCCGCGTGTCATGGCCATGCCGAAACGCGAGCCGGGACGCACAGGACGCCTGATCGAGCATCCGCTCAACATGGCTGAGGAGGATGTCGTCACCAAGGTTTTGCGTTTCGTGGCGGACCGCGATTCCAACAAGGTGCAGCTTGCCTTCGCCGATATCGTCGTGGCCGGCGGGCTTGGGCTTCGCTCGGCCGAGAATTTCCAGCTGGTGAAGGATCTGGCCGAAGTTCTCGGTGCCGAATATGGCTGCTCACGGCCGCTCGTGCAGAAGGGGTGGGTGCCCGCGGAACGCCAGATCGGCCAGACCGGCAAGACCATCCGGCCGAAGCTCTATATCGCCGCCGGCATTTCGGGCGCGATCCAGCACCGCGTCGGTGTGGAAGGGGCGGATCTCATCGTCGCCATCAACAGCGACCCGAATGCCCCGATTTTCGATTTTGCTCATCTCGGCGTGGTGGCCGATGCCCTTGAAGTGCTTCCGGCGCTGACACGGGCATTTGCGAAGCACCTCTCCGTCAACCGCCTGGCAGGCTAAGGAGGCAGCCATGGTCGAACAGCGTTTCGATGCGATCGTTGTTGGTGCAGGGCCCTCGGGCAACGCCGCGGCCTACACCCTGGCGAAGGAGGGATTGAACGTCCTGCAGCTGGAGCGCGGGGAATATGCCGGCTCCAAGAACGTCCAGGGCGCGATCCTCTATTCCGATGCGCTCGAGAAGCTCATCCCGAACTTTCGCGAGGATGCACCGCTCGAGCGCCATGTCATCGAGCAGCGTCTGTGGATGCTCGACGACGCGTCCTACACCGGCATGCATTACCGCTCGGAAGAGTTCAACGAAGAGAAGCCGAACCGCTACACGATCATCCGCGCGCAGTTCGACAAATGGTTCAGCCAGAAGGTTC
Organism: Rhodopseudomonas julia; assembly: GCF_030813515.1. Classification (NCBI taxonomy): domain Bacteria; kingdom Pseudomonadati; phylum Pseudomonadota; class Alphaproteobacteria; order Hyphomicrobiales; family Nitrobacteraceae; genus Rhodopseudomonas; species Rhodopseudomonas julia. The sequence goes on from NZ_JAUSUK010000002.1 coordinate 817,263, forward strand.
GCGATGCCGGCGCGACCGTCCTCTACGAGACGACGGTCAAGGAACTCATCCGCAACACCTCGGGCAAGGTGATCGGTGTCCAGACCGACCGCGAGGATGGCGCGGTGATGGCCGATGTCGTCATTCTTGCGGAAGGCGTCAACGGCCTCGTCGGGCAGCGTTCGGGGCTGCGCGATGAGCTGAAGCCGGACACCGTGGCGCTTGCGGTCAAAGAAATGCACTTCCTGCCGCGCGACGTCATCGAAAGCCGGTTCAACCTCAAGGGCGACGAGGGCGTCGTCATCGAGGCGATGGGCAGCGTGACGCTCGGCATGACCGGGACCGCCTTCCTCTACACCAACGAGGAATCGATCTCCGTGGGCATCGGCTGCCTCGTCTCCGACTTCACGGAGAAGCGCGAGGCGCCCTACGAACTCCTGGAGAGGTTCAAGTCGCATCCGGCGATCGCGCCGCTTCTGGCGGGCTCCGAGGTGAAGGAATATGCCGCTCATCTCATCCCGGAAGGCGGCTACAACGCCATCCCCTCGCTCTTCGGCGATGGCTGGCTGATGGTCGGAGATGCCGGGCATTTCGTGAATGCGGTGCACCGCGAAGGCTCCAACCTTGCCATGACCACGGGCCGCGTTGCCGCGGAAACCGTCGTGCGGCTGCACCGCATGCGCAAGGAGATGACGAAAGCCAATCTCGCCGAATATCAGGAGCGGCTGGAGAAGACGTTCGTCCTCAAGGACATGCGCAAATACCGCAAAATCCCGGCCTTCCTGCACGGCAACAAGGAGACGCTCTTCGGCCTCTATCCGCGTCTCTTGAGCAAGGCGGCGCAGACATGGTTCCGCGTCGATGGGCTGGACAAGAAGGCGAAGGAGAAAGCGATCGTCTCCTCGTTCCGCCAGGCGCGGACATTGAGGGGCATGATCGGCGACGCATTCAAACTGGCGAGGGCCTGGCGATGAGCACGGAGACAGATAGCGTGAAGGTTGAGGAAAAGCTTTACTACAACCGTTACGTGGTGGATGCAGGCCGTCCGCACGTCAAGATCCGCCCGCATGAGGTGCCGTCTCAGGCGCTTCTGGCGCTGACGAAGATCTGCCCGGCCGGCTGCTATGCCCTCAACGACAAGGGGCAGGTCGAGGTGACGCCGGACGGCTGCATGGAATGCGGCACCTGCCGCATCGTCTGTGCCGATACCCACGACATCGAGTGGAATTATCCGCGCGGCGGCTTCGGCGTGTTGTTCAAGTTCGGCTGAGGCTCGCCTCGGTCGGGCAGGCTGTCATGGACGGTGCCAGGGGGCTTCGGCCGGACATGCAGCCTGCCTATCCTTTTTCGCTCGCGAAACTGACAGGAGCGAGGTCTGAAAGAGCGGGGCGGCTGATTTTGTCGGGCGTCACCCTATATCGCGGGAATGGCCTTTTTCTCCGCAGCACGAAGTGCTCCGCTACACGCCGTGCCGGATGGATGTCGCGTCTATGCGATTGGCGACATCCACGGGCGGTTCGACCTGCTTCTCGATCTGCAGGATCAGATCAAAGCCGACCTTGAGACGTCCCCTCCGGAAGAGAGCGTCGAGATCTTTCTGGGCGATTATATCGATCGTGGTCCCAATTCCCGCGCCGTGCTGGAGTATCTGTTCGCAGGCGAAAAGCTCTGCGACCGGCGCGTCTGCCTCAAGGGCAACCACGAGGCGGTGCTTCTCGAGGTCCTCTCCGATCCGGGCATGCTTCCCTATTGGTGCGGGCAGGGCGGGTCGGCGACTTTACGGTCGTTCGGCGTTGCGCCTCCTTCGGGCGGAGATCAACGCTCGCTTGTCACCTGCCATCAGGCTCTGCTGCAGGCGCTGAGCGGCGGTTTCGAGCAATTTCTGCGTTCGCTTGCTTTGAGCGAGAGCGTCGGCGATTATTTCTTCGTTCACGCCGGGATCGATCCCAGACGTCCCATGCGGGCGCAGCGGGAGGAGGATCTCGTGTGGATCCGCGAGCCGTTCCTCTCAAGCGGGCGGGATTTCGGCTTCTGTGTCGTGCATGGGCACACGCCTTGCGACGAGGTCGACATCCGCGCCAACCGCATCGACATCGACACGCGCGCCTTTGCTTCCGGTCGGCTGACCTGCCTCGTTCTGGAAAGCGGCGAGCGCCGCTTTCTGCAGACGCAGGATGTGGCAGAGCCCGAAGCTGCCGTCAGGCAGCCGTGAAGATCAGACCAAGGCTAACGGTGAGACAGAGAGCGGCCTGAACCGAGGCCGTTTGCCCGAGACAGCCGTTGAAATCGGCAGGCGTCGTGGCATTGCGGAAAGCTACGTGGGCCTTCCAGGCAAGCGGAATGCAGACGAGCCCCAGGAGAGCGCCGGTCAGGTGTTCGCCGACGAGGGCCAGAAGCGTGATCATCACAAAACTCGCGGCCAGAAGACGGCCGTAGAGCCGTCCGGCGCCCAGAGGCCCGACGCGGATGGCGAGCGTCTGACGGCCGGCGAGCGTGTCGGTTTCGCGGTCGCGCGTATTGTTGACGAGGAGAACGGCGGCTGCCGGCAATCCGATCGCCAGTCCGAGAAGAATGGCGGGGAAGTCGATGAAACCCGTTTGCAGATAGAAGGTCCCGTCAACGGCGACGAGGCCGAAAAAGGTTATCACGAAGGCTTCGCCCCACGGGCTGCGCGAGATCGGCCAGGGTCCGGAGGAATAGGCATAGCCGGCGATCAGCGACAGGATGCCGACAATAAGGATCGGGATGCCGCCGGCCTGGATGAGATAAAGGCCGCCGAGGGCTGCGATAAAGAAGGCAAGATGGGTGGCGTGGAAGACCTCGCGCGCGGTCGCCCATCCCTTCTGCGTCACCCGGGGTGGGCCGATACGGCCGGAATCATCTGTTCCGTTCAAAGCATCGACGGCGTCATTGTTGAGGTTGGTGCCGATCTGGATGGCAACGGCCGAGATCAAGGTCACCAGAGCCAGGAGCAGGTGAAAATCGCCATTCTGCGCCCATGCGAGCGTCAGGCCGGCGACCACCGGCGAGACAGAGAGCGCCAGCGTGCGCGGACGAATGGCGTACCACCAAATGGCGAAGGGAGACGGTTTTTCCGGGGTCATCGCATCGACCATAACCATCATGCTGTCGCCGAGCTGTGGGCGGCGCCGATGGTATTTGTATTGCAAGATTGGCCCGGTGTAACGAGCCGTTGACACTAGGGTCAACGGCTCTTTCTGTCCTTCAGGGTGCGGCCCTTTGGAGCGGCGCTTTAGCCGCCGCTCAGCTAAGTCGGCCGTTCTGGCGCAGGTAAGCGATGATCTCGTCGGCCAATTCTTCCGGCGTAGCCGAGGTCGTATCGACCGTGATTTCGGCGTTTTCCGGCACCTGATAGGGTGAATCGATGCCCGTGAAATTCTTCAGCTGTCCGGCGCGCGCCTTTGCGTAGAGGCCCTTGGGGTCACGCTTTTCGGCAATGTCGAGAGGCGTGTCGACGAAGACCTCGACGAATTCGCCCTCCATCATCAGCTGACGTGCCATCTGCCGCTCTGAGCGGAAGGGCGAGATGAAGGAGACGAGCACGATCAGGCCGGCGTCCGTCATCAACCTCGCCGTCTCGGCGACGCGGCGGATGTTCTCCACCCGGTCGGCGTCGGTGAAGCCGAGATCGCGGTTGAGACCGTGGCGGACATTGTCGCCGTCGAGCGTGATCGTGTGCCTGCCGGCCGCATAGAGCTTCTTCTCGACCCAATTGGCGACGGTGGACTTGCCGGCGCCGGAGAGCCCGGTGAACCACAACACCGTCGGCTTCTGGTTCTTGAGACGCGCGCGGGCATTGCGGTCCACATCGAGCGACTGCCAGTGGATGTTGGCGGCACGTCTCAACGAGAAATCGACCATGCCAGCGGCAACCGTCGAATGGGTGAAGCGGTCGATCAGGATGAAGCCGCCGGTTTCGCGGTTCTCGCCGTAAGGATCGAAAGCAATCGGGTGCGCCAGTGATAGGTTGGCAAATCCGATCTCGTTCAGTTCCAGGACCTTGCCTGCCGTCTCTTCGAGGGTATCGACGGAGAGGTGATGCTTGAGTTCGCTCACCTGCGCAGAGACCATGCGGTTGGCCGCCTTCAGCCAATATGGCCGGCCCGGCAGAAGCGGTTCTTCCGCCATCCAGACGAGATGGGCGGCGATTTGATCCGTCACTTCCGGCCGGTTGTCCGCCGGCACCAGAACGTCGCCGCGGGCGATATCGACCTCGTCGGCAAGCCGCAGCATGATCGACTGGCCGGCGACGGCCTCTTCAAGCGAATTCTCGCCGATGTCGATCGCCGTCACGCGGCTCTTCTTACCAGAGGCAGCCACCACGACTTCGTCGCCGACGGCGATGCGCCCGGATGAGATCGTGCCTGCGTAGCCGCGAAAAGTATGGTCGGGCCGGCACACCCATTGCACGGGAAAGCGCAACGGCGTTTCGACAAGCCCCGGAGCCGACGGCGCCTCCTCCAGAAAGGGCAGAAGGGCCGGACCCTGCCACCATGGGAGGCGGGAGCTCGGGCCCGTGACGTTGTCGCCTTCGCGCGCAGAGAGCGGGATCGGTGTGACGCTCTCGATGCGCGTGCGCTTGGCAAAGGCCGCAAAATCTTCCGCGATCTTCTCAAAAACGCTCTCATCGTAGCCGACGAGATCCATCTTGTTGACGGCGAGCACGACCTGTTTGATGCCCATCAGCGAGCAGATCAGGGCATGGCGCCGTGTCTGCCGCGACAGACCCTTTTCGGCATCGACCAGGAGAATGGCGAGCTCGGCGGTCGATGCGCCGGTTGCCATGTTGCGGGTGTACTGCTCGTGGCCTGGCGTGTCGGCGATGATGAAGCGGCGGCGGGGCGTTGCAAAGAAGCGCCAGGCGACGTCGATGGTGATGCCTTGTTCGCGCTCTGCCTCGAGCCCGTCGACGAGAAGTGCAAAGTCGATGTCGCCGCCGGTCGTGCCGTGGCGGCGGCTGTCGCGCTCCAGATCGGCGATCTGGTCCTGCAAGAGCAGCTTGGAATCGTAAAGCAGGCGACCGATCAGGGTCGATTTGCCGTCATCGACGGAGCCGCAGGTCAGAACGCGCAGGGTGTCGGGCGCGGCAAGCGTGCCGGCGAGCGTCTGCATGCTCGCGGGATTGGTGTCGGCGGTGTCCATCAGAAGTAGCCTTCCCGCTTCTTGCGCTCCATGGAAGCCGAGGCCTCCCGGTCGATGGCGCGGCCGCCACGCTCCGACTGGGTCGCGCCCATGGTTTCCATGACCACTTCGGCAAGCGTGGTCGCCGTCGATTCCACAGCTCCTGTCAGGGGATAGCAGCCGAGCGTGCGAAACCGGATGAGCCGTTGTTGCGGGACTTCGCCCGGCATTAGCCGCATGCGCTCGTCATCGACCATGATCCATTGGTCGTCGCGCTTCACGACAGGCCGTTCTGCCGCGAAATAAAGCGGCACGAGCGGAATGTTTTCGCGCTCGATATAGGTCCAGATGTCGAGCTCGGTCCAGTTGGAGAGAGGGAAGACGCGCATCGATTCGCCCTCGTGGATGAGGGTGTTGTAGAGCCGCCAGATCTCCGGGCGCTGATTGCGCGGATCCCAGCCATGGCTCTTGGAGCGGAAAGAGAAGATCCGCTCCTTGGCACGTGACTTTTCCTCGTCGCGGCGGGCGCCGCCGAAGGCTGCATCGAAATGATGCCTGTCGAGCGCCTGCTTCAGACCTTCCGTCTTCATGACGCGCGTGTAATTGGCGCCGTGGTCGAAGGGGTTGAGGCCGGCGGCGACGCCTTCCTGGTTGACGTGGACAATGAGCTCCATGCCCGCCTCGGCCGCCATTCGATTGCGGAAGGCGTACATGTCACGAAACTTCCAGGTCGTGTCGACATGCAGGAGCGGGAAGGGAGGCGGAGCCGGATGGAAGGCCTTGCGCGCGAGATGCAACATGACCGACGAATCCTTGCCGATCGAATAGAGCATCACCGGGTTGCGGCATTCTGCTGCCACTTCCCTGAAAATGTGCAGGCTTTCTGCTTCCAACCGGTCAAGGTGGGACAGATTTGCGGACATGTGTCTTACAGTTCGAGAAATCTCAGGAGGATACAAGACGCGGACGTGCCGGGCTCTTGGGCTCGGCAGTATGCGGCTTGCGGCCAACGCTGTGATAGTTGAAGGCGTGAGGTGCCACTTCTTCTGGCGGATAGATATTTCGCAGATCGATTAGGACATTGCCCCGCATCGTCCGCGAAAGCGTGGCGAGATTAAGGGCGCGGTACTCGTTCCACTCCGTCATGATGACGAGGCCGTCGGCACCTTCGGCTGCGGCATAAGGCGAATTGCACCAGGTTACATCCGGCAGCAGCGGTTTTGCCGCCTCTGCCGCCTGGGGATCGTGGGCGCGAATGGTGGCTCCCGCCGCCTGGAGCGCGGGAATGGCGGTCAGGCTCGGGGCCTCGCGGATGTCATCGGTGTTCGGTTTGAAGGCGATGCCGAGCACGGCGATCGTCTTGCCTTCGACGCTGCCGCCATGTGCGGCAATCACCCGGTCGGGGATCGAGCGCATGCGCTCCTCGTTGACGGCGATCGTGGTTTCGACAAGACGGATCGGACTGCCCAGACGGCGCGCGGTCGCGGCAAGCGCCCGCGTGTCCTTCGGGAAGCAGGAGCCGCCATAGCCCGGCCCCGGATGCAGGAATTTCGGACCGATGCGATTGTCGAGACCGATACCGCGGGCGATGTCCTGCACGTTGCCGCCAACGGTTTCGCAAAGGTCAGCAATTTCGTTGATGAAGCTGATCTTCATCGCCAGGAAGGCGTTCGCCGCGTATTTCGTGATTTCCGCGTTTTCCAGGCTGGTGAAGACGATCGGTGTCTGACGCAGATTGAGTGGGCGATAAAGCGCCTTCAGAACCTGTTCGCCGCGCTCGTCCTCCACGCCCACGACAACGCGGTCCGGGCGGAGGAAATCTTCGATCGCCGCACCTTCGCGGAGGAATTCAGGATTGGAGGCGACAGAGAATTCTTTGTTCGGGGCCGTCTCCTCGATGATGCGCCGCACTTCGCGGCAGGTCCCGACGACGACCGTCGATTTGATGACCACGACGGAGCCGGAGCGCATGGCTTCGCCGACTTCACGAGCTGCGGCATAGACATAGGAGAGGTCGGCTTCGCCATCGCCTCGGCGTGTCGGCGTGCCGACCGCGATGAAGATGACGTCGGCGTTCTCGACGGCGCCGGGGAGGTCGGTGGTGAAGGTCAGCCTGTCGGCATTTTTGACCATCAGCTCGGCGAGGCCGGGCTCGTAGATCGGCACTTCACCCCGCTGCAGAGCCGCGATCTTTGCCTGATCCTTGTCGACACAGGTGACGTCGAAGCCAAACTCCGAAAAGCAGACACCTGAGACCAAGCCCACATAGCCGGTCCCAATCATCGTGATGCGCATGGCGGTCTTCCTCGCGAACGCGGCTCTTAAGCCACGTCGGGGCGGTTATTGCAATTGCGAGAAAGACACAAAAAGGGCCGGCACGAAGCCGGCCCTGGACTTGTTAGCCCTATAGCTTGTCCGTCTTAGTGACGGGCAAGCCAATCGTCGATTTCCCGCTCGGCTTGGTCCTTGGCGATGCCATAGCGTTCCTGGATCTTGCCGGCGAGGACTTCGCGGTTGCCCTCGACCTGGTCGAGCTCGTCATCCGTGAGCTTGCCCCACTGAGCCTGAGCGTTGCCCTTGAACTGCTTCCAGTTACCTTCAACACGATCCCAATTCATGACTTTCTCCTGTCAAGTTCGATGGCTGGAAAACGAGGATCGTCGTCGCCTGGTTCCGGAAACTATCTTTTGGTGAAGAAAATTTCTTACCCTGGCTAATGAGGGCGCTCTATTTGATTTCCTCTTTCACTTGCGCATAGGCAAGGAGAGCGAAAAGCGCCGTACCGCCTATGATGTTTCCAATTAATACGGGCACTGTGAAGTGCCACAGCATTGTGAAGATGCTGATATCTCCATGCGCGACGAGCAGGAATGCCTCGACGCTGCCGGCGATGATATGGGTAAACTCGGCGATCGCGATGATATAGGTGAAGAGCACGATCACGAGGAACTCGCTGCCGGAGGCGCTCGGCAGAATCCACACGATCGCAGCGATGAGAAAGCCCGCACCGATGGCGCGCACGAACATCGTGAACCAGCTCTTGTCCATCATCTCCTGGCTGATCTCCAGCATCGCCTGGAAAACTTCGGGATGGGTGCCGGGAAGAGCTGCGTTGAAGAGCGCGACACCCAGCGTGCCGACCATGTTGGCGACGAAGACGACGCTCCATAAGCGTATGACACACAGGACATTTTTGCGTGTGAACTCTGCTGCGAGCGGTAGGATCGGGGCGATGGTGTTTTCGGTGAAGAGTTGCTGGCGCGCGAGAATGACGAGCAGGAAGCCGACGCAATAGCCGAAGTTATCGACCAGCGGTCGCCAGGGCGCGTCGGGCAGGTGCTCGCGCAATGCCGCCTCGGCGACAAGCGAGAAACCGATCGACAACCCTGCCGCTATGCCCGACCACCAGAGGGAGGAGGTGGGGCGTTCCATTTCCTCTTCGCCCTCCTGCCGCACCACTTCATAAATCGCCGGCACGGACAGACGCAGTCTTTTCTCGACGGTCTTGGCTTCGCGCTGAGTGAGACCGCGCGAATCCTGGGCGCGCTCAGCTCCTCTGTTCGCGCGCTCCTCGTTTCGCTTTGTGGGCTTTTCGTCCTGAGTGTCGCTCATCTTCGCTCGATTCCGCTTCTCGCCATAATCCCGTCACCGGCGCAGCAAGATTGCGCTGCAAGAGCGGTCTTCAAGGTAGAGCGGCCAATCTATCGCGAAGTTCGCGGGGCTTGGACCGAGCTACCTCGTGTGGGAACTCAGCAGCCTTCGGGGACATTCACTGGTCATGGAGGACGATATGACAAACCGTCTCGATGGGCCCGGAGTGCCTTTCTCGTCGGACTATGACGTCGGTGGAGACGCGGACGAGCCCGGCCTGGCCCAGCCGATTACGACCGACGACCTTGATGCCCTGGCGCATTCGGCGCGTGGCACGGTCGAGGAGCGCCGCGAAGCTTTGCGCGGGGCGCTCGATGAACTCGAGGCGCGCCGTTCCATGGATCTTTCCCACGATGTCGACGGCGTTATCGCCTACGGCCGAGATCTGCTTAAGTCGCTTTCAGGAACCTCTCCGGTCTCTTCTGTCGAAACCGGAGATCCGGAGGCTTTCGGGTTCGCTCCCGAGGACCGGCTAGATCAGCCGGACGAAATTTTGGAGCGAGCGCAAGACTCGGTCAAGGAAGAAGGCGCAGAACGCGAGTGAAGTTGACCGCCATGCCGGCGGAGATCAAAGAGGTTTTGAAGAAGAAAATGGCGCAAACCTATCGCAAGGGTGAGAGCGTTGAGTGGCGTTTCGGTGGCTGGACCAGCCGAGGCCGGATCGTGGAAGTGTTCACGCGTCCCGTCGCGCGCAGCCTGGAAGGGCACGAAATCGTGCGCAATGCGGATGCCGAGAACCCGGCCTACCTGATCGAGCAGGACGACGAGAGCCGGGTGATGAAGTCGCATTGCGAACTGAGCGGCCTCCGCTGAGAGATAATTTGAGCGTCTCACAAGACGCTGGCGTGGGGGCGAGCGGCGCAATGTCCGGGAACGAAAAAGCTTCGGCCGAGGCTTCCCAAACGCCTGGGTTGTCCAGCGGATCCATGAGGGTGGCGCTGGTTCTCAATAGCGATTCAGGGACCTTGCGCACGTGCGAGCCGTCCGCCGGCGAAGAGATCGCCGATATTTTCCGAGAGGCCGGGCACGATGTCAGCCTTCATTGGAAGGCGGGCAAGGAGGCGATTGCCGCCATCGAGGCGGCCTTTGCCAATGACGATTACGACACGGTCATCGTCGGTGGTGGAGACGGCAGCGTCTCGTTTGCCGCCTCACAAGCCTATGAGCACGGTAAAGTGCTCGGCATCTTGCCGCTTGGCACGATGAACCTTTTCGCCCGGGCCTTGGGTGTCCCGCTCGACATGCACGAAGCGGCGAGGGCGCTTGCTGCGGGCGAAGTCTCTCGCGTCGACATCGCCGATGTGAACGGGCGGCTGTTCGTGCACCACGTGACGCTCGGGCTGCATCCGAAGATGATCCGGCTGCGCCAGGAACTCGATTACGGCTCGCGTTTCGGCAAGCTCATGGCGAGCGCAAAGGCTTTGCGTCTCGCTTTACGGCGGCCGCCCATCATCCGTGCGCGCCTATCGCTCGCCAATGAAGAGATCGACGTGGAGACCGCGGCCCTCGTCGTCAGCAACGGACCTCTGGGAGACGGGCATCTGCCTTATGCCGATGATCCCTGCGCCGAGACGCTCGGCATCTATTTCGCGACCTCACGCAAATGGACCGACCTTTTGGAGCTCGCCGCAGCTTTCGCACTGGGGCGCATGAGCGACAATCCGATCCTGTCGATGCGACGGTCTCAAAGAGTGACGATTTCCATGCAGCGTGCCGAGGCGAGAGCATCTGTCGACGGGGAAGTGGTGACACTCAAACCGCCGCTCAAAATCCGGCAGTACCCCCGCGGGCTAGCCGTGTTGGCGCCCGCGGGAGATGTCGCGAAGGATGCTCCGGCTCAGTAGCGCGTCAACGCGGCAACCGGCCCGAGCGTGTCCGCTGTTTCGCCTTCCATGCTGTAGATCGATCCGCCTGCCTGGAGAGCTCTCACGGCCACGAAATCGATGAGGTCGGACTGGCCAGGCCCCGGTTCTTCGACGACATGCACGGCATGCTCGTCGGAATTGTAGGTACCCCACAGATGAGCGGACCGGGCGATGAAGACGGCTTCCAGCCGTCCTTCGATGGAAGCTCGTGCGATCTCGTTGATATCGCGCAGCGCACCATCGGAGCTCTTGTCCTTGAGGCGTGCCTTGAGACGCTCCAGCGCATCGCGCCGATCGCCCTCGACTTCCTTCTGCATCAAGGACCAGGAAGCCTGGTGCAATTCGGGCTCGCTCTTGGAGGCCGGATCGACCTTGAGGTTGTCCTCCGAGACCCCCTTGTAGTGCAACTTGTTCTGCAGGTGACCCAAGGTGCGTGGCTCGGCCGCGATCACCAGCGGCGCACCGGCCCCTCCCAGCTTGTGATCGACCGCTTTGGCGATCTGTCCCAGAAATTCCTCAAGCTCGACCTCGTTGTAATCTTCCGGGCTCGGCCCAAGCGAATGGTATTGCGGCACACCGGCCGAACCGCCCTGTTGGCCGCCGGAGGCATTGGAATGGAAGCCGACATTGCCGTCGAAATCCGTCATGCCGCGGAATTTGGCGAGGCTTTTCGGCATGTTCGGCACGTCGACAGGGCGCAGATCGTGCTTGCGTACCTTATAGAACTGCACGTCGTCGCGCGTGACACACAGAAGGTAGCCGTGGCCGGCGGATGAGAAGATGCGGATGAGCGGGCGGAGATAAAATCGCTCGCCCACGAGCGAGAGCTCTTCAACCTCGCCCGGCAGCTTGATCCATTGCGTGCCGCTCTCGTCGATTAAGACGGCTAGCGACTGGTCCTGGTGCTGCCAAAAGTCGAAATCTTCCAGCCGTTCCTCCGCCGGCCGCAGGAGCGCGTCGACATCCTTGGTTTCGTTGGCCGCCTGCAGATTGCGCCGCGCTTCTGCCAGCGCGTTTTTGAGGCGCGTCGGATTTTGCAGGGTTTCGGCGCTGCGCATCTCCATCGGCAGGTAGATGCTGATCTTGGGAAAGCCTGTGCGCTCCGCCAGGTCGCGTATCCAGTCGCGTTTCATTGTTATCTCCCTGTGGGTTGCAGCTTTCTGAGGAATGGTCGCCGGGCACCGCGGGTTCCTTGGCGTCCCGGTGCACGTTGTCACATTTCTTTCGCAACGCATGGGCGCCTTCGCCGTTGTGTCCTCGAATGGCAACGCGAGCAGAGCCATGGCGAAGAATCACGGCAACCAGATCAAAGATGACAAGCTCTATGAGGATTTACGCGATCGCGGCGAGTCCAAGGAAAAAGCCGCTCGGATCGCCAATGCGCGCGCCAATCCGTCCATGCATCCCTCCAAGAAAGGCGGGACGAATCCGCCCTATGAGGAATGGAGCAAGGACGATCTTTACGCTCGTGCGCAGGAACTCGGCATCGATGGGCGCTCGAAGATGGACAAATCCGAGCTCATCGACGCCCTCCGCAATCACTAGTTTTGCGCAAAATCAAAGGGTGCAGACGGAGAGAGACCTCGGCCCCTTTGCAACCCACGGCACTTTTCAGGAGCGCTCATGCCCCGGGATGACGAAAATAACGAAGTCGAAGTGACGCAGGCGGAGGAGAGAAACACCAACCGCCATGTCCTTATCTGGGGGACGGTGTTGGCGATCGTCGCTCTGGGCGCGATTGCCCTGTGGTTCGGGCGTTAAGCCCTGCGATTTCGCACGCTGACAGTTTCTTCCTTGCGGCCAGATGCCTTTGCTGCAGCGCCAAATTCGGCCGCATTTGTGTTTGACAACCGGCCTGAAGTCGTGGAAGCCGAGGCTATAAACGGCCTGCTAACCTTAATCATGGTAAATGCCTTACAGGTTCAAGACTGTGGTTGATGTCGCGTTCCCATGGGATGCGACCGGGCCCTCCGGCACCTTTGCATCTGGCCGTGGCGTCGGATGTGGCGTTTCGTACCGGAAACTGCTTTGCCGGAACAAAAACCGAGCATCCGAATTAAACCTCGTGACGGAGTTGAAGTGACATGGATCAATCTGACCGGGAGGGGAGCGGTCGCTCGCAGGAGGATATGATGTTGGCGGACAGCAACGGCCGCGAAAATGGAATGCACCCTCTGGTTCAGTCTCAGATCGGGAAGCACCTTCGCGCCGTTTACGATGACGTGGTGAACGAGCCGGTTCCGCAGCGCTTCCTTGATCTCCTGGAGCAGCTGGAAGAATCCTCAACCAAAAACCGTCGCAGTTAGGCCGCGCCCATATGGCCGTATCCGAGGCTCTTCGACAGGAGCTCCTGTCAGCAATTCCCAATCTTCGTGCTTTTGCCGTCTCTCTTTGCGGCAATGGCGAGCGTGCGGACGACCTCGTCCAAGAGACGCTCATGAAGGCGTGGGCCAAATTCCATACATTCCAGGAAGGCACCAATCTGCGCGCCTGGCTTTTCACCATCTTGCGCAACGAATTCTATTCGCAGGTGCGCAAGAAGGGTCGAGAGGTGGAAGACGCGGAAGGCGCCTATGCCGCAAAGCTGGCCTCGCAGCCGGCCCAGAACGGGCATATGGACCTTCGAGACTTCAACGAGGCGCTGTCGCAGCTGCCTGACGACCAGCGTGAAGCGCTGGTGCTCGTGGGTGCATCCGGTTTCTCCTACGAGGAAGCTTCCGAGATCTGCGATTGTGCGGTCGGTACGATCAAAAGCCGGGTCAGCCGCGCGCGCACGCGTCTGGCCGAACTCCTCGCCTTGGAAGAGGGGGAGACCTACGGCTCCGACCCCATGGCCACAACAGTGATCACGCGCAGCTTCAGTTGATCTTTCACGATAACGAAAAAAGGCCGCTCGGATCGAGCGGCCTTTTTTTATCTTACGATCATCTGGCGTGAAGTCTAAAGGGCGACTTTGCGGTTTTCTCCAAGGCGCGGCTCTTCGCCCGACTGCTTGGCCTTGATCAGATTCCATCGTCGCTGCAAGGCGTTGAAACCTTCCCAATATTCCCCGCTCGACGGCACCACGCGAATGACGGCGACATCCGGGTCTTCCTTGCCGCCAGGGAACCAGCTTTCGGCATCGTCAAACCATACCGCATCGATGAGACGCTTGTCGGTGGTGAGATAAGCCTGTCCTGAAACCGAGACATACTCTTTCCGCCCCGGCCGCGCGAAAGACAAGTTGACCTCGGGATGAGCCGCAAGCTCATCCGCCTTATGGGACGATTTTCGCGTCAAGAGATGGAATTCGTGGGTCGATTTGTCGACATCGAAGCCCATCGGACGGGAGCGCAGTTCGCCGCCGTCGCGGCTCGTCAGCATGCAGACGGTCACGTCTTCGATGAGATCGAAGAACTCCTCGATCGGCGCATCTGTCATCGGCGTATCTCCTTGTTTCTCGGAAGATTCAACGTCTGGTCTCCGATTGGTGTTCCCGCTTCATGAGGGCCTCTTCGCCCTCCAAGAACCGCATGAGACCGGTTTCCGCCGCCGACAGATGCGCGCGGTGTGGTCCGCGCAGCAGGTCGGCCTTGAGACGCTCCTCCTGGAAGGCTTGGACGACCAGAGGGTGCACGTAGCTCGAACGGCATACCGCCATCGTATTGGCGAGCTTGTCGCTGACCTCGCGCATCACGGAGGCGATTGCGCGCTTGCGCGCAGCGTCACTCGCCGGCTTCTCGCTTGCGAGGAAGAGTTCGAGCGCTGCTGCGCTCGCGGCGAAGGTTCGGAAATCCTTCGACGTCACCTGCGCTCCGGCAGCGTTCTTCAGATATTGATTCAAGTCCCGGGCGTTCAAATAGGCGCGGCTTCCGTCGCTTTCCCGGTAGGCGAAGAGACGGCGCTTGCCGATTGCCTTGAGCTTGCGAAGGCGTGACGGAAGATGGGCGTCGGGGATCACCTTGTGGATTTTCTTTCCCGATTTGCCGACGAAATCGAGTGTCACGGTGCGGCCGTTGAGCCGCACATCCTTCTTCAAAAGGGTGGTGGCACCCCGGGCTCCTTCGTCGCCGGCCGGCTCGCTACGATGACCCGACCGTAACAGGGCTCGGTCGACGAGCCGCGCCGCCACCGCCGCAGAGTAACGTCGGTCTATGCGGCGGCGGTCGAGATCGCGGGTGATACGCTCGCGGATTTTCGGCAAAGCGCGACCGAAGCGTAGGAGACGCTCGGCTTTGATGGCGTTGCGGACCTCCGTCCAATCCTCGTGATAGCGGTATTGCAGGCGACCCTCCTGGTCGCGCCCGACGGCTTGCAGATGCGCGTGCGGGTCCTCCGCGATGCAGACCGAGGTCCAGGCGGGCGGGATGACCAGATCGATGAGGCGCTGGCGCAGCCGAGGGTCGCGGATGGTCTTGCCGTTACGCTTATAGGTGAAGCCACGCCCGCTGCGGCGGCGCTCTATCGTGAGATTGTCCGCGCAGATGTAGTTGAGCCCGCACAATTCGGCTCGTTCCTGAAGCGTGTCGACCATCGTGCCTCCGAAGGACTGGCACGAAACGGGTGGGAGAGAGCGCAAGTTCCGCCGCTGGGCGGGGAGCTTTCTAAGCCGGCAATCCTATGTTTCTCAGAGACTTGCCACTCAGACCGTCGTTGTCGCTCAGTTCGTGTAGCCGCGGCCGGCCGGCGAACGTGCGAGCCTCTGACCGCGTCTTGCTTCGCGATGGATGGTGTAAAGGGCGGCCGCGATGACGATGCCGGCGCCGATGAAGGTGCGCATGGCCGGGACCTCGCTGAAGATCAGGATGCCGAGGATCGTTGCCCAAAGCAGGCGCGCGTAATCGAGCGCCGCCAGCACGGTCGCTTCGCCGGCTCGAAATGCCTGTATGTTACAGCTTTGCGCGGTGACTGAGACTAGACCGATGGCAACGAGCAGGCCGAATTCCGTCCAGCTCGGCCACACCCATTGCCAGATTGCGAGCGGTGTCAGCAAAACACCCACGAAAACCGTCTGGTAGGCGAGGATGGTGATCGCGAGATCCGAGCGCGACAAGAGCCGAATGATCACCATGACGAGGGCAGCCGACGCGGCGCCCGCCACGGCGAGAAGACCGTAGCCGTCGATACCTGCGCCGGTCGGGTTGAGCATCACCATGACGCCGATAAAGCCGACGATGATCGCACCCCAGCGGCGGGGTCCGACCGCCTCTTTGAGGATGACGATGGCAAAGAGCGGGATGAAAAAGCTCTTGGCGAAAGCGATCGCCGTTGCATCTGCGAGCGGCAGATGAACAACCGCTGTGAAGCCGCAGAACATGGCGATGACGGCGAACAGGATGCGTCCCGCGTGAAGGAGAGGGCGCCGGGTCGTCAACGAAGCCGGAAAGCCCCGGATGATGAGCGGCAGAGCGGCGAGAAACATCACCGACTGACGCACGACCAGGATTTCAGCGACCGGCAGCCTCGTGCCGATGAGCTTGATCAGCGTCATCATGATGGTGAAGAGAACGGTGGCGACGATGATCCAGGCGGCACCGCGGAGATTTCCAGGCAGAGCCTGAAAGCGCTTCGTCAGTCCGGCAGATGTTTCGCCGAACCGGCCCGTTCCATCCATGGCTGTCTATTGACGCTTCGTCACATTCTCCGTCAAGCTGTGTGCGGTTTTTGCTTCATCGGCGCAGCTTCCCCGCTCGCGCCTGTCTCACCTGCTTTCATGACGGATAATTGCGCTAATGACCGATATGGCACCGCCAAAGTTTGGCATGGGCGCGCGGGTGCGCCGTGTCGAGGATGAGGCTCTCATTCGTGGTGAGGGCCGCTATACGACCGACGTGAAGCCGGCCGGCACGCTTGCCGCCTTCGTCCTGCGTTCGCCGCTCGCGCATGCTCGCTTCGAGGCGCCGCGTATTGGTGAGGCGCAAAAGGCGGATGGCGTGAAGCTCGTGTGGACAGCGGCGGATGTCGCCGACATGGCCGCCATGCCCTGTCTCGGATCCGGGCCGGTCAAGGGCGAAATGCGCAAGGCCGAGGTGCCGGTTCTTTGCGATGGCGTGGTCCGGCATGTCGGTGATGCTGTCGCTTTCGTTGTTGCCGATACAATCGAGAATGCGCGCGCGGCGGCGGAACTGATCGAAATCGACTACGAGCCTCTGCCTGTCGCGATCGGCACCGATCGGCTGCTTGAGGCGGATACGCCCCTCGTCTGGCCCGAGCACCGGACGAATCTTGCCTTCGAGTATGAGGTGGGAGATGCGGCGGCGACGGAGGCGGCTTTCGCCAAGGCCGACAAGGTCGCGCGGCTCAGCCTCGTCAACAACCGCCTCGTCTGCAACTATATCGAGCCTCGTGCGATCGTTGCCGAATACGACCTGGAGCAGGAACGCTGGACGCTGACGGTCGGCTCGCAGGGCGTGCATGGCATGCGCAAGGCGATCTCCAAAGCGATGCAGGTGGACCCGTCGCGCTTTCGTGTCGTCACGCCGGAGGTCGGCGGCGGCTTCGGCCCCAAAATGTTCGCCTACCGGGAATATCCGCTCGCTGCCAAAGCGGCCTCAGTGCTCGGACAACCGGTGCGCTGGGTCTGCGACCGCAACGAGCATTTTCAGTCGGATGTGCAAGGCCGCGACAACCTCGCGGAGGCGGCCATGGCGCTTGATCGAGACGGCCGCATCCTCGCCATGAAGGTCGATCTCACAGCCAATATGGGCGCCTATCTCTCGCAGTTCGGGCCATACATTCCGTGGGTCGGGATTTCGATGACGACCGGCCTTTACGATATCGACATCGCCCATGTGAGCGTCAAAGGCGTTTATTCGAACACTGTGCCGGTCGATGCTTATCGTGGTGCTGGGCGCCCCGAAGCGGCGTTTCTCTTGGAGCGGCTGATCGACGAGGCTGCCCGGGTGGCCGGTCTCGCTCCCGAGGAAATCCGGCGGCGCAACTTCATTCGGCCGGAGCAATTGCCCTACGAGACTGTCACCGGGCGGTTGTATGATACAGGCGAATTTGCCGGGCATCTGGAACGGGCGCTGGAGATGTCGGACCGTCTCGGATTCGAGGCGCGAGCTGCAGAGAGCAAGGCGCGCGGGCGGCTCAGGGGCATCGGGATGGCGAGCTATGTCGAGGCCTGCGCCTTCGCCGGCTCCGAACCGGCGAAGGTCGTTCTCGAAGACGACGGCCATGTGGCGCTCTTCATCGGCACGCAGGCGAGCGGGCAGGGACACCGCACGGCCTATGCCCAGTTCGTGGCCGAGCGGCTCGGCCTCGATCTCGATCAGATCCGGGTGCATCAGGGCGATACCGATGCGCTGGAGACCGGCGGCGGCACGGGCGGCTCACGTTCCATCCCGCTCGGCGGTCCGTCCGTGCGGATCGCATCGGACAATCTTGCGGAAAAGCTCAAGGATCTGGCGGCCGATGCGCTGGAAGCGGCTGCGGGCGATATCGAGCTTGCCGCCGGAGAGGCGCGGATCGTCGGGACCGACCGGACGATTTCCTTCGCCGATCTCGCGGCGCAAGCGGGCGACCGGGAGAAGGTGGCCGCCGTCGGGGAATTCAAGCAGGCGGAAGCCACTTACCCCAACGGCACGCATGTCTGCGAATTGGAGATCGATCCGGAGACGGGCAGCGCACGCATCGAACGCTACACCATCGTTGATGATTTTGGGGTCACCGTGAATCCCATGCTGCTCGAGGGCCAGGTGCATGGCGGTGTGGTGCAGAGCATCGGCCAGGTGCTTCTGGAGAACACGGTCTATGACGAAGACGGGCAGCTTCTGACGGCAAGCTTCAGCGACTATGCCATGCCGCGCGCCTGGGACACTGTCTCCTTCCATTTCGAGACGCGCAACGTGCCTTCCACGCACAATGCTTTGGGCATCAAAGGTGCCGGCGAGGCGGGAACGATCGGGGCGACGCCCGCGGTCATGAATGCCGTTGTCGATGCGCTTTATCGAGAGTACGGGATCCGCCATCTCGACCTGCCGGCGACACCGCTGCGGGTGTGGAATGCCATTCAAGCCGCGAAGGCGGCGCTCCCCGGACAACGAGGCTAGGGTGACCAAAGACGAAGCGGACTGCCGGCGTAGAGCGCGGCAGAGCCGAGGCGGTGGCCCATCGTGACCACAGCGACCCGTGCCATCATTCTCAAGGTCAGCTCGACCATTGCTTTCGCGCTCATGCTTTCATGCATCAAGCTCGTCGGCGAGCGCGTGCCGACCGGGGAGATCGTGTTCTTTCGCTCCGCCTTTGCGCTCGTTCCGCTTCTCGGCATGCTCGCCTGGCAGAACAAGCTCAAAGAGGCGGTGCGCACCAAGGATCCCTGGAGCCATGCCCGTCGCGGCCTCATCGGGGTGACGACGATGATGCTGTGGTTTGCCGGCGTCCAGCGTTTGCCGCTGCCCGAATCCATGGCGATCAGCTATGGCGCGCCTTTGATGATCGTCGTCTTAGGCGCAGTGATCCTTCACGAAACGGTGCGCATTTATCGTTCGACCGCCGTGGCGGTCGGTTTCGTCGGCATCATGATCGTGCTGTGGCCACGCTTCGACCTTCTGTCGAGCGGTGAACTCGGCGGACGCGAGTTCGTCGGTTCGCTCTGCGCGCTCGGCTCCATGGTGCTGACGGCGGTGGTCGCGATCCTCATCCGGAAGATGACGGCGACGGAATCGACCTCCGCCATCGTCTTCTATTTTTCGGTGACGTGCACGGTGGTGGCGCTTCTGACCATCCCGTTCGGATGGGTCATGCCCGATAGGGAAGAGATGATCCTTCTGACCCTCTGCGGGCTCTTCGGCGGCCTGGGGCAGATCACCCTGACGGCCGCCTATCGTCATGCCGAGACGTCGACGATTGCGCCTTTCGAGTACGCCTCGATGATTTGGGGCACGATCGCCGGCTATCTGCTCTTCAATGAGATCCCGGGAATGAACGTCGCCGTGGGCGGCGCGGTCGTCATCGCTGCCGGCATCTTCATCATCTACCGCGAGCACCAATTGGGGCTGGAGCGGCGAAAGATGCGCAAGTTGTCGACGCCGCAGGGTTGAGGCGGATGAGCCTCAGAATGCCTTGAAGGTGGGAATCGTTTTTGTGTCCTGGATGCCCTCGATGACGTGCACTTTCTCCTGAACGAAGCGGCCGATGTCATCGTCTGGGTTCAGGTAGAATTTCGCCAGAAGGTCGTAATCGCCTGCTGTGGAATAGATTTCGGATGCGATCTCGGCATCGGCCAAGGCGGTGGCGACCTGGTAGGCCTGGCCGAGCTGGCATTTGATAAGTACGAAAAACGGGGTCATGGGCTGTCTCCTTGGCGCGGAGAAAACCGCAACTGTCCGGTCCCGGCAAGTGCCAAGCCGCCGATGCTTGCAAAGCGCCTCACAGACCACTAGATCGGGAGGCGTCTCAGGGGGTGCCGCTGCAATCTGCGGGCGGCTGAGAGGCGATCCGGCCAACCCCTCGAACCTGATCCGGTTAACACCGGCGGAGGGATGGGATGATGCCGAGAAATCCTCGTCGTTCATTTGCTTCCGCTTCGGGCCGGGTCCGAAGTGGGAGAATTCAATGGCTATGACGATCGACGAGGTTTTTGTGGCGCTGACGGATCTCCGGGCGCGCCAGCCTCTCGTCCAAAACATCACCAATTTCGTTTCGATGAGCGTCTCCGCCAACGCGCTCCTCGCACTCGGGGCATCGCCGGCTATGGTGCATGCCGAGGAAGAGGTCGGCGATTTCGCCAAGCTCGCGGATGCGCTCGTCGTCAATATCGGAACGTTGTCGCCTGCCTGGCTGCGCGCCATGAAAAAGGCGGCCGAGGCGATGGGGGAGCAGCAGAAGCCCTGGGTGCTCGACCCGGTGGCGACGGGCGCGACGCCTTATCGAAGCGAGGCCGCGAGCACGCTTTTGTCGCTGCGGCCGACGATCGTGCGCGGCAATGCGAGCGAGATCATGAGCCTTGCAGGCGAGGCCGGCGCACTCGGCAAGGGTGTCGATTCTCTGGCCGGGTCCGACCAGGCGGTCGAGGCGGCGAAGGCGCTGGCGCGGACATCGGGAAGTGTCGTCGCCGTCACCGGCACGACCGATTACGCGACGGATGGGGAAGAGGTGGTTTCGGTCACCGGCGGGCATGCGCTCATGCCGCGCTCAACCGCCCTCGGCTGTGCACTGTCTGCCTGCGTCGCCGCTTTCTCGGCCGTGCGGCCGCCACTTGCAGCGGCCACCGCTGGGCTCGCCGTTTATGCTGCCGCGGGGCGGATCGCCGGGGAGCGATGCGACAACGGGCCCGGGCATCTGCCGGCAGAGCTTTGCGACGCGCTTTTCCGCATGGACAAGGATCTTCTTGCTGCCCATTGCGCTATCGGAGCCGGAAGCGGGGAGGCCGAATGATGCGCCATCCCTTCGATCTCTCGCTTTACCTCGTCACCGATCCGAAGCTCTGCGGTTCGCGCGATTTCTTCGAGACGGTCGCTGCGGCCGTTGAAGGCGGCGTGACGCTGGTGCAGCTGCGCGATCCCGATGCCGGCACGCGCGAGCTCGTTGCCATTGCGCGCCGGCTCAAGGCCTTGCTGCAGCCCACGGGCGTGCCGCTCATCGTCAATGACCGCATCGATGTGGCCCTCGCGGCCGAGGCTGACGGTGTGCATCTCGGCCAGAGTGATATGGATGGCGCCGATGCAAGGCGGCTGATCGGCGAGGAACGGATCCTGGGCATTTCCGTCGGCAATGCGTCGGAACACGAGGCGTCCCGAGACGCTCTCGCCGGCGCCGATTATATCGGGGTCGGGCCGGTCTACACGACGGCCACCAAGCCCAATGCCGGGGCTGCCATCGGGCTGAAGGGTCTCGCCGCGGTCACGCGAGCCGTCGGGCTTCGCTCCGTCGCCATCGGGGGGATCGGCACTGCCAATGCCGCGGAATGCATCGCTGCCGGGGCCGAGGGCGTTGCCGTCGTATCTGCCATCATGGGCGCCGACGACCCACAAGCCGCCGCCCGGACGCTTCTGGAACACATTCGTACAGCGAAGGACACACAATGACTGCCATCGCACTTTCGATCGCAGGAACGGACCCGACGAGCGGCGCCGGCATCCAGGCCGACCTCAAGACTTTTTCCGCGCTCGGCGTCTACGGCGCGACGGTGATCACGGCGCTGGTCGCCCAGAACACGTGTGGTGTGAGAGCCATTCATGACGTGCCCGCGGATTTCGTGGCGGCCGAGATCGATGCGGTCTTCTCCGATCTTGCGGTCGGGGCGACCAAGATCGGCATGCTTTCGAAGCCTGAGGTCATCGAGACGGTGGCCGAGGGTCTGACGCGTTGGGAGCCCGGCCCCGTCGTGCTCGACCCGGTAATGGTTGCCGCTTCCGGCGATCCGCTCATCGCCGATGAGGCGGTCACGAGCCTGCGCGAGAGACTTTTCCCGCTTGCCGCCGTGATCACGCCCAATCTGATGGAAGCGGCGCGCCTTCTCGACGAGGAACTCGCGCAAGATGCCGACGCCATGCTGCGACAGGCGAAGGCGCTTGCAGATTTCGGCGCCGGGGCTGTCCTTCTCAAAGGCGGGCATGGCAATGGCGACGAAGCCGCGGATCTGTTGTGGGTCGACGACGCGGCCCATTGGTTCAGCGCGCCGCGCATCGAAACCAAGAATACGCACGGCACGGGCTGCACGTTGTCATCGGCCATCGCGGCCGGACTTGCCAATGGGCTCGGCCTGCCGGAGGCGGTCGATGCCGCCAAGGCCTATGTCCACAACGCCATTATCAATGCGGACCTCCTGGAGGTCGGGAAAGGACATGGACCGGTTCACCATTTCTACCGGCAATGGAGGAACGGATGAGCTCTGGCAACGCCCTGAGCCGGCGCAGCCTTCTTGCCGGAGGGGTGGTGGCTGCAGGTGCCGGCGCACTCGCCCGGCCGGCGATCGCGCAAAGTCGTATCGAATGGTCGATGGTCACGTCGTGGCCGAAGAACCTGCCGGGTCCCGGCGTTTCGGCGGAACGGATCGCGCGCGATATCGAGATCGCGTCCGGCGGGCGCATGGTCGTGCAGGTGCATGCCGCCGGCGAGATCGTCCCGGCACTTGCTGTCTTCGATGCGGTGTCTGAAGGCACTGCGGAAATGGCGCACACCGCTTCTTTGTTCTGGGCCGGCAAAGCGAACGTCGCTCCCGTCTTTACAGCGGCACCTTTCGGCCTCACGCCGTTGGAGCATATCACCTGGATCGACCATGGCGGCGGCCAGGCGCTGTGGGACAAGCTCTATCGTCCTTTCGGGGTGAAGCCGTTCATGGCAGGAAACACCGGCTTTCAGATGGGCGGCTGGTATCGGCGCGAGATCAACTCGCTCGACGATTTCAAAGGCCTCAAGATCCGCATGCCGGGCCTCGGTGGCGAGGTCGCGCGCCGGCTTGGGGCGACGCCCGTGTCGCTGCCGGCATCGGAGATCCTGCCGGCACTGCAATCGGGTACGATCGACGCGACGGAGTTTCTTGGGCCCTGGTCGGATCTTGCCATGGGATTCTGGCAGGTTGCCAAGAATTATTACTGGCCCGGCTTTCACGAGCCGAATGGTACCGGTGAGGGCCTCGTCTCGATCTCCGCCTGGCAGACATTGCCGGACGATCTCAAGGCCGTCGTGCGCCATGTCCTCGCGGTGGAGAATATCCGCGGCCTGGGCGAGGCCGAGTGGGAGAATGCTCGAGCTCTCGAGCAGCTCAAGCAAGACAAGGGTGTCGTGCTCAGACGTTTCCCGGACGATTTTCTGAGCGCCGCGCGGCAAGCGTCCGACGAGGTCTTCGATGACCTTGCCGAGGACGGTGGCGTGTCGGGTGAGATCGTCGACAGTTACCGCTCCGCACGGGCACGGATGCAACCCTGGTCGGAAGTGAGCGAGGCGGCGCTTCTCGCCGCCCGCCGCTGATTTATCGCGTCGAAGGGCAGGGAGCGCCGCAAGGGGCGCAGGCCACGACGTCGCTGGTGCCGCTCTGACTAAGAGGGGGCGACAGGAGATGGTCGGCAAGAACGAGCAGCAGCCCGAGCGTGACGAAGCCGAAAAGAAGATAACGCGCCATCACCGCCTCAATTCGCCAGACCGAAAGCCGGCCGCAGCCGAATGCCGATCAGGGTGCCGAGGAAAGCCGAGGCGAACCAGATCCAGCCATGCAGCGAGCCCGAGGCGATGCCGCCGAGGAAGGCTCCGATGTTGCAGCCGAAGCCGAGGCGGGCGCCGTAGCCCATCAAGAGCCCACCGATGACGGCGGCAAGCGCGGATTTCGCACTCGGGAGAGGCGCCTTGGCGAAAGACCCTGCAAGAGCCGCAGCCGCCATTGCGCCGAGCACGAGACCGATATTCATCACCGACGTGACATCGGCGAGAAGCGAAGTGTGCAGCGCCTGATCGCCTTTCGGCCACTGCCAGAACTCATAAGCCGACATGTCGATGCCGATCGCCTGCGCCGCCTTCGCGCCCCACAGAGCGAAACCATAAGTGATCGTCCAGGGATGGCCGGCGATGAGGAGCGTCAGAAGGTTGAGTACGACGAGTGCGCCACCGGCCCACAGAAGCGGCCAGGGTCCGCGCCAGAAATGCCCGGGCTTCCTGGCGGGGGCCATGAAGTTCGCCCGCTTTTCCATGGCGAAGGTGAGGGCGCCGACAAGCGCCAGACCTACGAAGATCGCGACGATCGCGCCCGGTACGGTCAAAAACTCGGCGAGATTGACCGGATCGAAGCCCGGCTGGTCGAGCCACCAGGGGAGCTGAATAGAGCCGACGACCGAGCCGATGATGAACGCGACGAGCGTGATCAGCATCCGCCCCGAGCCGCCGCCGAGGGTGAAAAGCGTGCCCGACCCGCAGCCATTGGCGAGCTGCATGCCGAGACCGAAGAGGAATGAGCCGACGATGAGCGAGGTGCCGACCGGTGCGATCGCGCCCTGGACGGTCAAACCAGGCACCATCCCGTTGATCAAGGGGATGAATAAGAGCGCCGTGAAGGCAATCACCCAGAGCTGGGCTCGGAGCCCGCGCCCATCGCTCTTGGTCACGCAATTGCGCCATCCGGCGGTGAAGCCGAAGGCGCCATGAAGGAGCGCCGCGCCAAGGCCTGCGCCGATCAAGAACAGCGAGGCCATCTTCGGTGAGACCTCGTAGCCGATGATCAGCGTGCCGAGGAGGAGGGCGGCGGCCGCGAAGGCGAGGGCGGAGCGGTCGATCGCGGCGACGATTTCGGCAGCGGACGCGGGCGCTCCGCTCGCTCGCGCCGTTTCAGCTGAGACGGACATTCAATCTCTCAGGTTGTGACGTAGACGGGAGATGGTGGGGTCAGCCGTTGCCGTTCCACCAGGCCTTGATGTCGTCGAGGCGGCTGCGCTCGCTCTCGACCGGATTGTCGGGATTTTCCGTCCAACCCACCATGGAATCATCGTAGAGCGTCACGTTCTTGTGGCCGAGAACTTCCGACAGAACGAACCAGTTCATCGATGCCCAGTGGCCGGTGTTGCAATAGCTCACCACCTCGGCCTTCGACTGCGCCGCGGCCTCCGGCAGCAGCGATGCGGCGACCGTCTGCGGAACGAGCTTGCCAGTTGCTGGATCGAAGAAGACCGACTGGTCGAGATTGATGGCGCCCGGGAGGTGGCCGAAGCGCTTCGCCGCCGGGTGCTTTTCCTTGCCCTTGAACTGTTCGGGCGGACGTCCATCGAGGAGAACGGTCGAGCCGTCATCGAGATGCGAACGGACGTCATCGCTCGAGACAAGCAGTTCCGGCCGCAGATTGGCCTTGAAGTCGGCCGCGACGACATCGGGCTGGTCCGTCTCAAGCGTGGTGCTCGGGTCGGCATTCCAGGCGCGGTATCCGCCATTCAGAATGGCCAGATGATCGAGCCCGGCGAGCTTGAGCGTCCAATAGATGCGCGTGGCACCGCCGAATTCGCTAGAGCTCGAGGCAGATGGAACGATGACGACGGTTTCGTCGCCGGAGATACCGAGACTGCCGATATGTTTTTCGAGAGCTGAAAGCTCCGGAAGCTGCCCGGGAACGCCGTCCCGCGTCGCACGCCAGCCACCGGGATAGGGTGCGTTGACGGCGCCCGGAATGTGGCCTTCCGCGTAAGGATCCGATCCGTCCGCCTGGCCCCTCGTATCGAGAATGACGAGATCTGGCTGGTCCAGATTGGCTTTGAGCCAGTCGACCTCCACAAGTGGCCCAGGAACTTCGGCCGCGTGGGAGTGGCCGACGAAGCTGAAGCACGCTGCGGCCGTGAGAACGATAGCGGCCGCCAGTTCCACAGGAACCAGCCGGCCGAAAAAGCGATGATGGGTCAATGTGACCTCCGAAAATTGACGAGGCGCCCAACCAGGGGGGAGGAGTGGCGCCAACCAGCGTCATCGGTGATGACGGAAACTGAGAACGGTTCTCAATGTAGGGCGGAGATAGTGCCCTCCCAAAGCATGCCGATGCGCCTTGCGGCGACAGAGCGCATCTCTGTCCTGCCGAGCGGACAATCGGGAGAAAGTTATTCGCTCACTCGCGGTGAGGCATTCCGCGCGCCGCTTTGCCGGCGCACTTCTGGCTTGTCTGACCCGAGTTGTATGTGTGTGGCGCTTCTGGGTGAAGCGTAGAGATGTGCGAGCTCAACGCGCCGAACTCGAAGAAATATTGCTTCACTAGACTTACGCGACGGCAATTGTGGCGGTTTTGTCACAATCGCTTACCGAAGACGCTGAGCACGTCGGGTGTCAGCGTTCCGCGATTGCTTGTCCTAAAGACGCATGGCTTAGTGCCGCCACATATGAGCCATACGAATCGGGGGAGGGAGCGAATGCACAATCTGAAGAGGCATCTTGGCCATAGCGTGGCCGTCGCCGCACTCGTCGCGGTGACGACGACCAGCATGGCGCATGCGGGCGCATTCGCGCTGCGTGAGCAGAGTGCTTATGGCCAGGGTATGGCCTTTGCAGGCATGGCCGCCGGCGGCAGCCTGTCTTCGATGTTCTGGAACCCGGCGACCTTGAGCGCCGTAATGGGCTTCCAGAGCGAGAGCGTGATTTCCTATATCGCGCCGCGGTCGGAGGTCGATGTTCTCTCGCCATTCCCGCAGAACGAAGGGGATATTGCCGAGAACGCGGCGGTGCCCGCTTCTTATTATGGCTACCGGGTGAACGACAACGTCATCCTCGGCCTCGGCATCAATGCGCCCTTCGGGCTTGCGACGAAATACGATTACAACTCGCTCATTCGCAGCAGCGGTATCGCGGGCACGACCGAAGTCTTTACGATGGCAGCCAACCCGGTCGTTGCCTACCAGTTCAATGATTACCTCACCGTCGCCGTCGGCGCCGTCGTGGAATACGCCAATGTCCGCCTGACCGGGCAGGCTCTTCCTGTCTTCGGCGTCTCGGCTCTCGACGATGCTGACGATATTGGTTTTGGTGTCACCGCCGGTATCCAGATCAAACCGATGGATGGTACGGAGATTGGTATCGGTTACCGCTCCCGCATCGATCACGATATCGAGGGCCCACTCGTCACCCAGATCGGCACGTTCAATGTCGAAGCGGACGGCTTCGATCTGCCGGACAAAGTGAGCGTGGGTCTGCGTCAGCGTATCATGGACGGTTTCCGGCTGACGGCCGGCATCGAATGGGCGAACTGGAGCCGTTTCGAGACCGTCACGTTGAGCGGCGCGCCGGCGGAGATCCCGCTCGGTTTCGAGTACGAAGACAGCTGGTATTTCGCCCTCGGTGGCGAATATGACGTCAATCCGGACCTGACGGTGCGAGCCGGCGTGGCACGTGAATTGTCGCCGAACGACAATGCCAACCGCTCCTTCCGCCTGCCGGACAACGATCGCTGGTGGTTCTCCGCTGGTGCGAGCTACCAGGCGACCGAGCGGTTCTCCTTCGACGTCGGCTATTCCTACATCATGGCCGATGACACGGACCTCGTTTCGGCGGCCGCCGGGGGCCCGCTCTCCAACGGACCTTTCAGCGGCACTTCGGATGGCTCCGTGCACATCCTGTCGGCGGCTTTGAAGATGAAGTTCGGCGGCCCGCGCGCAGAAGAGCCGATCGTCGCCAAATACTGAGACTTCGTCGGAGTCCTGGGATTCGGAAGGGGCCGGGTGACCGGCCCCTTTTTCGTTGCTGCGGCAGATCAAAGCGCAGCTTTTGCCGGTATGCCTCCATCCGCCCGAAATGCCTCGCAGCGTTCGACTGTGCGTTTCGGGGCTCAAAAGGCGGTCGGGAGGAGACCTCCGTCGACCCGGAAATTCTGCCCGGTGATGTAGCCGGCATTTGCCGAACAGAGGAACGCCGCGAGCTGGCCGAATTCTTCCGGCGTTCCAAAGCGCCCTGCGGGAATTGCGGCAGCCTCGCGCTTTGCTGCTTCGTCTTCGCTGATCCCAGCCTTTTTCGCCTGCCAGGAAAGTCCCGCGCGAAGCCGGTCCGTGTCCATCTTGCCAGGCAGGATGTTGTTGACGGTGACGTTGTGGGAGGCAAATTCGCGGCAGACACCGGCGAGGAAGGCCGTCAAACCAGCACGGGCGCCGGAGGAAAGGTCGAGCCCCGGGATCGGCATCAGCACCGACAGGGAGGTGATGTTGACGATCCGCCCGAAGCCGCGTTCGACCATGCCGTCGGCGACGGCCTGAATGAGTTCGATCGGGGTCACCATGTTCTGGGTGACGCCCTTGAGCATGTCGTCGCGGGTCAACTCGCGGAAGCCGCGCCGGGGCGGGCCGCCATTGTTGTTGATCAAGATATCCACCGCTTTTGCCGCAGCAAGGACACGTTCCTGTCCCTCGCGGCTGCTGATATCGGCGGCGACCGTGGTGACGTCCGCGCCCAAACGGCGGAGATCGCTTGCCGCTTCCTCCAGGCTTGCCTCGTTGCGCGCGTTGATCACGAGCCGGCAGCCGGCTTTGGCGAGTGCTTCCGCACAGCCTTTGCCCAGCCCGCGGCTTGAGGCGCATACGACGGCTGTGCGTCCTTCGATGCCGAGATCCATGACGTTCTCCTGTCTTTGTTGTCGTTTCCTAGGGGAGGCGGCTCTTCATTCCAGCGCGGGACGCCCTGCCGCAGCTTTGCGTCGACCAATGTCACACAACTGATACCTGAATCGGGTTTTTCATGCCTGAAAGACATGGGAAGCACGGCGATGGCTCCGCCAAATCATTTCCGGACATTGTTTCTGTCCGACATTCATCTCGGCACGCGAGGATGCCAGGCCGAGCTCTTGTTGGAGTTTCTGAAGGTGCATGACGCCGAGACGATCTATCTCGTGGGAGATATCGTCGATGGCTGGCGCCTGCGCCGAGGCTGGTACTGGCCCCAGCACCACAACGACGTGGTGCAGAAGCTTCTGCGCAAGGGCCGGAAGGGCGCCAAACTCGTCTATATCCCGGGCAACCACGACGAATTCTTGCGCGGCTATCTCGGCAGCCATTTCGGTGGCATCGAAGTGTGCGACAGCGTCATCCACGAGACGGCCGACGGGCGCCGCTTCCTGATCATTCACGGTGACCAGTTCGACGTTGTCGTACGCCACGCCAGATGGCTCGCCTTCCTGGGTGACTGGGCCTATGTCACGGCTCTCGGCGTCAACACCTATGTCAATCAGATGCGGCGCGCGCTCGGCTTTTCCTACTGGTCGCTGTCGGCGTGGGCGAAGCTGAAGGTCAAGAACGCCGTGAACTTCATCGGTGCGTTCGAAGAAGCACTCTCGGCCGAAGCGCAACGCCAGGGCGCCGACGGGGTCGTGTGCGGGCATATCCATCACGCGGCCATTCGAGACGACAGCAATGGCGTCAAATACGTGAATTGCGGTGACTGGGTCGAAAGCTGCACGGCGGTTGCGGAACATCATGACGGTCGGATGGAGATCATCCGCTGGTCGGAAATGATGCGGGCCGCCACGTTGAACGAGCCGCATCACGCTCCCACACCGGTTGCTGCCTGAGCATGACCCGATGAGGCTTGTCATCGTAACCGACGCCTGGTTCCCCCAGGTCAACGGGGTTGTGCGCTCGCTCAAGCGGGTCGTCGACATTCTGAGTGAGGGCGGGGACGAGGTCACCGTGATCGCGCCCGAACGCTTTTCCACGCTGCCGATGCCCACCTATCCGGACATCCGCCTTTCCGTGACGACGAAGACGCGCGTCGGCCGGATGATCGAGGCGGCGCGCCCCGATTGCATTCACATCGCCACCGAGGGGCCTCTCGGTTTCCTTGCGCGACGCCATTGTCTGAAGACAGGACAGCGCTTCACGACGAGCTATCACACCAAGTTTCCCGAATATGTGCGTGCGCGAGCGCCCGTTCCGCTCGGGGCGCTCTATGGGATGATGCGCTGGTTCCACAATGCCGCCGCCGGCTGCATGGTCGCGACCCCCTCTCTCGAGGCCGAGCTGACTGCACGTGGCTTTCACAATCTCATGCGCTGGTCGCGCGGGGTCGATTCGCATCTTTTCCATCCGCGTCCAGGGGCCGACCTCGGATTGCCGCGCCCGGTGTTTTTGAATGTCGGACGTGTTGCGGTGGAAAAGAACCTTGCGGCATTCACCTCGCTCGATCTGCCGGGTTCCAAGGTTGTGGTCGGCGACGGACCGGCTCTCGCCGATCTGAAGGCGCGCCATCCGGACGTGCATTTCCTTGGAGCCCTGGAAGGCGAGGACCTCGCCCGTGCCTATGCGGCCGCCGACGTGTTCGTCTTTCCGAGCCTGACGGACACGTTCGGGAACGTCCTCCTCGAAGCGCTCGCCTCCGGTTTGCCGGTGGCGGCATTTCCCGTCACCGGCCCAAACGATGTGATCGTGGAACCGGAGATCGGGGCTTTGAGCCAGGATCTGCGGGCTGCGGCGCTTCAGTGCCTGGATCTTTCGGGAGAGGCGGCGCGCGCTTACGCGACGCGCTTCAGCTGGGATGCGAGTGTGCAAGAATTCCGGGAGAACCTCGTCAAGGCACAGGGGCCCGACTGCCAGCTCGCTGCCTGAAGCTGCAGAATAGCGGATACGAGACTTTTCTACCTCTTCAAAGAGGACGAAAAAGGCCTTAAGGGCGATCCATGACCCTGCCGGTTTCTCTCAACGATATCGAGGCTGCGGCCACTCGCCTACAAGGCCGAGCCATGCGCACGCCTCTCATTGCTGCGCCAGCCTTGTCGGAGCAATTCGCCGCCCGCGTCTTCTTGAAACCGGAATGCATGCAGCGGACCGGCTCCTTCAAGTTTCGCGGCGCCTATAATGCGCTGATGGCGGCGGGCGATGCCGCTGCTGGTGGTGTGGTCGCCTGTTCGTCGGGCAATCACGCCCAGGGCGTTGCGGAGGCCGCGCGCCTTGCTGGCGTTCCGGCGACAATCGTCATGCCGGAAGACGCACCGGTGGTGAAGGTCAATCGCACGCGCGCGGCCGGTGCCCGCATCATCACCTATGACCGTGCCAGCGAAGACCGCGAAGAAGTGCTTGCCGATGTCATTCGCCGTGAGGGCGGGTTCCTCATCCACCCCTACAACGACACCAAGGTCATCGCCGGGCAGGGAACGATCGGGCTCGAGATCGTTTCGGAACTTGCCAATATGCGGCTTGTCCCAGACGTCGTCATGATGCCCTGCAGCGGGGGCGGACTTGCCGCCGGCGTGTCGCTTGCGGTCACCGAGCGTGCCCCGAACTGTCGCGTCCTTGCCATGGAGCCAGAAGGCTTCGACGATTATGGCCGGTCTCTGGCCGCCGACGAGATCGTCAGCAACGAGCGAACCAGCGGCTCCGTCTGCGATGCGCTGCTGGCGCCCGCGCCGGGGGCGATCGGCTTCACCATCAATCGGGAGCGTTTGTCGGGAACGCGCACCGTGAGCGACGATGCGGCTCTTAATGCTATCGCCTTTGCTTACGAGCGTTTTCGGCTGGTGCTGGAGCCCGGTGGCGCGCTCGCGCTTGCGGCGTTGCTTTCAGGCTCTGTCGATGTGCGCGGAACGGTCGTCGTTTTGGTTCTTTCAGGTGGCAATGTCGACGACGCGGTCCTGGCGCAGGCGCTCGCCCGCTATCGCTCGGCGGCTTAGTGATTTTCCTCCGAGGCGCGGTCGCGGTCGTCCCGGCTTTCCTCCGAAGCGGTGCCGAAGGGGCGGAACTGCTTCAGTCGCTCAAGGATGTCCGCGGTCTGTCCGGCGGTCGCCGCCGCATCGGGCGCTGCATCGTGCAGCCCCGCGGCGAGCACCATCAGATCCTGGCGCGCCCGTCCCGGCGGCACCTCGCCTGCAATTCGGGTCAATTCGCGCGCGATCTGGCTCGGCTTCAACTGGGTGCGCAGGGTGCTGACATTCGTCGCAAGCCGCGTCATCGCGGTCATCAGCGAGCGGGTTTCGGTGCGACGCGAACGGCGCACATACTCCTCGAGGAAAGCGCGTCCCTTGGACGTGCTGGTCAGCGCCGACAGCATCGTCTCGTATTCGATGTCCGTCAGGCCCTTTTCGATCAGGCGCGCCATGCCTCTTCCTCTTCCAGAACGCAATCGCGTTGACGGGTCCGAAGATGGACCCGAAGAGCTTAGAAAGAGCTAATGACGACGGCAAGCGCCGTGCACGACGCCTTTTCGGACTGAAGAGCGCAGGGTTCCTTGCTGCGGTCTTCTTCGCGCTCGGCGTTTATCTACCTTTCTTCCCGGTCTGGCTCGAAGCGCAAGGCCTCTCCGACGGACAGATCGGGGTAGCCGTTGCTTTGCCATTGCTCGTGCGTGCGGTCTTGAGCGGGACGCTTGCCGCGGCAGCCGATCGTCTCGGCGAACTGCGCGTCGCCGCAGCACTCTATGCCGGCGTCGCGACCATCGTCTTCTTCGCGCTCAACTTCGTCGGAGGTGCTGCGGCGCTGCTGTTGATCTCCTCTGCCGCTCTCATCTTCTGGAACGCGCTCATCCCTCTGGGGGACGCCGTGGCGCTCACGGGCGTGCGCCGGCACGGCAATGATTACGGGCGCATCCGGCTGTGGGGATCGGTCGCGTTCATCGTCGGGAATTTCGCCGCCGGGCAGATCATCTCGAGCGTTTCGGTCGATGCCGTTTACGGGCTGCAGCTCGCAGCCTTCGCTTTCGGGATTCTTGCCGCCCTGTCTTTGCCGCTCGTCGGGCGGGCCGCCAAGCTCGCCAAGGGCAGCGGCATGATCGGCGTCCCGCGGGATCGGCGCCTCGTCCTGACCATCGCTGCGGCCAGTCTCGTGACCGGCAGTCACGGCGCTTATTACGCTTTCGGCAGCCTTTATTGGCGCTCGCTCGGCTTTTCCGACATCGTCATCGCAGCGCTATGGTCGCTCGGCGTCGTCATCGAAATCGCGTTGTTCTGGTTCGCAAGGCATTTCGTCGGCTGGGGCGCACGACGTTTCCTCATTGCGGGTGCCACGGGGGCGCTTCTGCGATGGTCGCTCTTTGCCTTTGCGACCGACGTCACATGGGCCTTCGCCTTGCAGATCCTGCATGCGCTCACTTTCGCCGCCACCCATCTCGGTGTGATGATGGCGCTCGCCGCGGTTGCCGAGGCAGGTCATACGGCGAGGCTTCAGGCCGCCTACCAGTTGAGCGCAGGCCTGGTCATCGGCAGCGGCACCCTGACCGCCGGGCTGCTTTACGGCGTCGCGCCGTCTCTGCCGTTCTTGCTCATGGCCGCTTTCGGCGCCTGCGGTCTTGCGATCGCGTGGCGCCTGCCGCGTGGCCTTAAAGCTTAGGCCCTAAAGGCGAGAGATCCATCTCAGCTCTGGTCTCAGGCCTCAGCCCCAGAGTTGCGGTGTCGGGGGTTCGACGAGCGCGCCGA
Source organism: Rhodopseudomonas julia (assembly GCF_030813515.1). Taxonomy (NCBI): domain Bacteria; kingdom Pseudomonadati; phylum Pseudomonadota; class Alphaproteobacteria; order Hyphomicrobiales; family Nitrobacteraceae; genus Rhodopseudomonas; species Rhodopseudomonas julia. The sequence goes on from NZ_JAUSUK010000002.1 coordinate 850,662, forward strand.
CATAAACGAGGCCGGGCTGACGATCCCGCGCCAGCAGGAGAGGGCCGTCCAGATCGACGATATCGGCATCCTGGGCGAGAATGACGGCCGGCGCCATCGCGAGCGACGTGCCCACCATGCAGCCGATCATAATCAGATAGCCGCGCCGGCGCGCCTCGCGGACGAGCTCCAGAGCTTCTGTCAGGCCTCCGGCCTTGTCGAGCTTGACGTTGACGGCGTCGTACTTGCCGGTGAGGCCGTCGAGATCGGCGAGCGTGTGAAGGCTCTCGTCGGCGCAAATGGGCGCCACATGCGGCATCTCTCGCAACATCTCGTCTTCGCCCGCCGGCAGCGGCTGCTCGATGAGCTGGACGTGAGATTCTGCGCAGGCGCGCATGTTTTCGAGGATGTTGTGCTCGCTCCAGGATTCGTTGGCATCGACGATCAGCGGAACATGGGGCATCGCCGCCCGGACAGCGCGGACGCGCTCCGCATCGCCTTCTCCGCCGAGCTTCAGCTTGAGCACATGATTGTGACCCGCACGGTGGGCGGCGCTCGCCATGTCGCTCGGGCTGCCGAGCGAGATGGTGTAGGCGGTCTCCAGCGGGCGGGCGACCATGTGGCCGCAGCGATCCGCGGCGGATGTGCCGTCGCGCTTGGCTTCAAGATCCCAGAACGCGCAATCGATCGCGTTGCGCGCGGCACCGGCCGGCAGCCGCTTTCTGAGATTCTCGCGGTCGAGCCCGTCGAGATCGACGCCGCGGATCTGCTCCGCGACGCTTTCAACCGTCTCGCCATAACGCGGATAGGGGACGCATTCTCCCCGGCCGGTATGGGGGCCGTCCTTCAGATGTGCGACGATGACCTTCGCCTCGGTGCGCGAACCGCGCGAGATCGTGAAGCTGCCGGCGATCGGCCAGGATTCGACGGCGAGATCGAGCGACAGGCTCATGCGACGAACTCTTTGAGAAGGCGGTCCACGAGATTGGCGACGCCGGTGCGGATCGGATCGCAGGCCGGCAGCCCGTAGCGTTCTTCCGCCTCTGCGAGACAGGCTTTCGCATCTTCTTCAGAGAGCGCCTGTGTGTTGATCGAGATGCCGAGCGGCGCGATCGCCGGATTGGTGAGCCGCCCGAGCCGCATCGTTTCCTCGATCACCGCTTCGATCGTCGAAATCGGCGCTTCGACATTGCGCATCTTCGTGCGCGTCGGCTCGTGGCAGACGACGAAGACGTCCGGCTGTGCACCGTGTAGGAGGCCGAGACTGACGCCTGCAAAGGAGGGGTGGAAGAGCGAACCTTGCCCTTCGATGATCTGCCAGTGATCCGGCTCGGTCGCAGGCGAGAGCCATTCAGCCGCGCCGGAGATGAAGTCGGCAACGACAGCGTCGATCGCAACGCCTCGCCCCGAGATCATGACGCCGGTCTGGCCGGTTGCGCAGAAGGTCGAGTCGACGCCGCGTCCGTTAAGCTCGCGATCGATGGCGAGTGCTGCGTATTTCTTGCCGACCGAGCAGTCGGTGCCGACGGTCAAGAGCCGCTTGCCGGGACGCTTCGTGCCCTTGCCCGTGGCAAAGCGGCGATCTGCGTGGCGTGTGTCGTGGAGCTTGACGCCCTTGCGTTCAGCTGCCTCGCGGATCGCGTCGACCGAAGCAAGCCGCACATGCAGGCCGCTTGCGATATCCATTCCGGATTCGATCGCCTCCACGATCGTCGATGTCCAATGCTCCGGCAACACACCGCCGGGATTGACGGCTCCGATGATGAGAGTGCGGGCGCCAGCTTCGGCCGCCTCGGCAATCGTCATATCCTTCAGACCCGTATCGGCCTGGCAGCCGGGGAGACGCAGCTGACCGACACACCATTCTCGGCTCCAGTCGACGACCCCATAGGCCGTCTTGGCCGCGAGTTTGTCCGGGACGTCGCCGAGGAAAATAAGATAAGGACGCTCAATCATTTGAAATGTGTGGCCTCGTTGCGCTTGTGATGCCCATGCGGTGCGGGCAAAGTCCGCCCGATGAAGGCCGCACCGTTAGCACGCTGCAAAGGCAGCGTCAGCTGTTGTTACGTCACGTGAGGTTATGACGTCCGATCTCTCTTACGAACTGGTCGGCGAGCGTTTTGTCCTGCGGCCCAAGGGTGTGTGGGCGATCGACCAGGCCGCCAATATCGACCGCTCGTTGCAGAAGGCGGCGGGCGATGAGGACAGCCGTGCGCGCCGTCTGGAAATCGATCTTTCCGGCCTTGAGACGCTCGACACGGCAGGCGCGTTTCTTCTCGTGCGTTTGGAGAAGGCCTGGCGGCAATCGGGCCGGGACGTCACCTATGTCGGCGCGGAGGAGGGGCGCGAGACCCTGATCGCCCGCGTGCGCGAGGCAGTTAAAGCAGACGAGACGCTGCCGCATCCCAAAAAGCAGACCCTCTTCGTCGATGTCGGGCAGACCGTCCTGTCGATCGCCGCTGATGCGAAACGCGTCATCAGCATGCTCGGCTCGGTCATTCTCGAGATTTTGCACGTCATCCTGCATCCGGGCTCCGCTCGGTTTTATGCGATCATCAATCAGATGGAGATGATCGGGCTTCGTGCGGTGCCGATCGTGGTGCTGATGTCTTTCATCATTGGCGCCATCCTCGCCCAGCAGTCGGCTTTCCAGCTGCGCTATTTCGGGGCCGAGGTCTTTTCCGTCGATCTCCTTGGCATTCTCGCTTTGCGGGAAATCTCGCTCTTGTTGACCGCCATCATGGTTGCCGGCCGCTCGGGCAGCGCGATCACGGCGGAACTCGGCTCAATGCAGATGCGCGAGGAGATCGACGCGTTGCGGGTGATGGGCATGGACCCGATCAGCGTTCTGATTTTGCCGCGCATCCTGGCGCTTTTGATCGTTTTGCCGTTGCTGTCTTTCATCGCCGCGCTGGCGACGCTGGGCGGCGGCATGATGATGCTGTGGCTTTATTCGAGCATCACGCCAGACGCCTTCATCGCCCGCCTGCACGACGCCATCGATATGTCGAGCCTCCTGTCTGGCCTCTACAAGTCGCCTTTCATGGCTCTCATCATCGGTCTCATCGCCTGTACCGAGGGCATGGCGGTTGGGGGCAGTGCGGAATCACTCGGTCGGCGGACGACCGCCTCCGTCGTGAAGGCGATTTTCATGGTGATCGTCGTCGACGGGCTGTTTGCCGTTTTCTACGCCGCGATCGGCTTTTGAGGTCTTGATGGAGCAGACGTCCAACAAAAGCGGCAAACGACCCGACGGACACGGCGGCGGCAAAGCCAAGCAACCGATCATTTCGGTGCGCGGTCTCACGGTTGGGTTCGGCGACAAGCCGATCCTTCAAAATCTCGACCTCGATATCTATCGCGGCGAGGTGCTTGCGGTCGTGGGTGCGTCGGGTGCGGGAAAATCGGTGCTGACGCGCGCCATTCTCGGTCTTCTGCCACGCCGCGAAGGGCAAATCGTTGCTTTCGGACATGATCTGACCGAGGGGGGCAATCCGGAGCTCGAGCGCCGATGGGGCGTTCTCTTCCAGCAGGGTGCCTTGTTCTCGGGATTGACCGTCGCCGACAACATCATGGTGCCGATGCGCGAATACCTCGATCTTCCGGAACCTCTGATGGAAATTCTGGCGACGATGAAGGTCGAACTCGTCGGGCTGCGAGCCGCGGACGGGATCAAATATCCTTCAGAACTCTCCGGCGGTATGATCAAGCGCGCCGCTCTTGCACGTGCACTCGCCCTTGACCCGGAGATTGTTTTCCTAGACGAGCCGACGTCTGGGCTCGATCCCATTTCGGCGGCGGCTTTCGATCGCCTTATCGCCGATCTTCGCGAGACTTTGGGTTTGACCGTCGTCATGGTAACCCATGATCTCGACACTCTGCATGCCATCGTCGACCGTATTGCCGTGGTCGGAGAAAAACGCATTCTTGTCGAAGGCGACATCGCGGCGATGGAGCGCTTCGACCACCCCTGGGTCCGTGATTACTTCAGCGGCGAGCGCGCGCGGGCGGCCGGTCTTTCGGAAGTGAGCCGATAAACATGGAAAGCAAAGCCAATACAGCCGTCATAGGCGCCTTCACACTTGCTGTTTTGGTTGCAGCCTTCGGCTTCATTTACTGGATGGCAAGCTCGGAGGGCTCGCAGGAGCAGCAGCCGCTGCGCATCGTCTTCTCCGGCTCCATCACCGGGCTCACCAAGGGGGCTTTGGTGCTCTTCAACGGCATCAAGGTGGGCGACGTGAAGGCTCTTGAGATCGATCCAACGGATCCGTCGCGCGTTTATGTGCGCGTCGCGGTGGGCTCGAATACGCCAATCAAGTCCGATACTGAAGTTTCGCTCGGGTTCCAGGGCGTGACCGGTGTCGGCTATATCGAAATGGTGGGCGGCTCGGCGAACGAGCCCGACGTGTGGGAGCAGACGGACGACGAGGTTCCGGTGCTCGTTGCCAAGCAGTCCAATATGCAGGATCTTATGGCCTCTGCCCGGGAGATTGCCGGACGGGCGGAATCCACGCTCGATTCCCTCGATGGGATCGTTGCCGACAATCGGGATGGCATCAACCGGATCATCGGCAACATCGACACATTCTCTGAAGCGCTGAGCCAGAATTCGGAGCAGATCTCGACCTTGATCCAATCTGTCTCGCGCGCCGCGGATGGAATGGCCGGCATGTCGGGAAAGCTCGATGGCATTGTCGCCAAGGCGGATGAACTTCTTGCGGCCGTGCAGCCTGACAAGATTTCCCAAACAGTCGACAACGTCGCCGAGTTCAGCCAGTCGCTCGGAGACACGAGCGCCGAAGTGCGCAAGTTCGTCGAGAATCTCTCCGGCGTTTCCGACGACGTGCGCGAGTTCTCCGACCGCATGCGCAGTGTCGGTGAAAAGGCGGACATACTCGTCGGCGAGGTCCAGGCTAAGACGGGCCCAATCCTCGATGCTATCGATCCTGACAAGCTCGCACGCACGCTCGACAATATTGACCGGGTGAGCGGGGCTATCGAGCCGGAACAGGTGCGCACCGCCGTCAAGGGCGCATCCGATCTCGCTGCGACGCTGAGCGCCAGGCAGGAAGACATCGACCAGCTCGTCACGCGGCTCTCGGCGGCCAGCACGCGCCTCGATGACGTGCTGGCCGCCGTCGATCCGGAGCGCGTGCGCAGCGTCGTCGATCAGGCCGAAACGATCGTGGCGAGCGTCGACCCGGCGAAGATTTCCGCGACCGTCGACAATGTCGATCGCATCAGCGCCGCCATCGACCCCGAGCGTGTACGCACCACCGTCGAAGGCGTGTCCGACCTAGCGGCGACGCTCAAGGCGCGGCGCGAGCAGATCGACGAGCTGGTGACGCGTCTCGCCTCGGTCAGCCGTCAGACCGATAATGTGCTTGCTGCGGTTGATCCGCAGAAGGTCCAAACGATGGTGAACGATGCCAGCGAGGTCATGGCGAGCGTCGATCCTCAGAAGATCACCGACACTGTCGACAGCATCAACCGGGTTGCAACGACGGTCGACGAATCGCGCGAGGACATTCGCGTCATCATTGCCAATGCCCGGCAGGTTTCCGATCGCCTCGGTGTGCTGAGCGCGAAGGCCGAAGGGCTTTTGGGGACACTCGACGACACCGCCTCGAGCGAAGAGGGGCAGGGGCTGATCGCCCAGGCGCGGGCAACGCTTGCCGAAATCCAGACGGCTGCGGCGACGTTCAACGAACAGGCGAAGACGATCGGCTCCGGGGCCTCGGATTTTTCCAGCCGAGGACTTGCCGATATCCGCCAATTCGTGAACGAGGGCCGGCGAACCGTATCAAGGCTGGATTCGCTGATTTCCGAACTTGAGAAAAATCCGGGCCGCTTGATCTTCGGCGGAGACAATGCGCCCACTTATCGCGGCCAAAGACGATGATTGCAGCGATGATGGCGACGATGACTGCAAAGTCCCCTTGTGGGACAGATCGCAAGGGCGATTGGATGAAGATGCGCAAGGACATCGGGACGGGCCACGTTCAACGCGGGCGCCACTTCGGAGGTGCGGCCGGTGCTGCGGCGCTCGTCTCGCTGTTGCTGCTCGGCGGCTGTGCCGTCCTGCCGAAGACGCCCGATTCCATTTATGATCTGACCGCGCCGCAGGACGTCTCCGTGCGTGCCGGCACATCTGCGCAGATTCTGGTTCCGGTGCCTGCCGCTCTGGCAAGCCTCGACACGACGCGCATTGCGGCACGCCCGACGCCTGCCGAACTCGCCTACCTGCCGGGGGCAGCCTGGCCCGACACGCTGCCGCGGTTGTTGCAGGCGCGGCTCATGGAGACGCTGCAGAATACGGGGCGTGTGAAAGCCGTCGGCCTGCCCGGGCAGGGGCTTTTGATCGATTATCAGATCGTCCTCGACGTGCGCGCCTTCGAGCTCAGGAACGGCGTCGCTGTCGCCGATTTCAACGTCAAACTTCTCAACGACCGCAACGGCCGCGTCGTCGCCTCGCGCGTCGTGCATGCGGAAAGCCCCGTCGCAAGCAACGACAATGCAGCGATCGTCGCCGGCCTCAACCAGGCGATGGATCAGGCGTTTGCCGAGATCGCCAACTGGACGCTGACGAGCGTTTAGGGCGCCGCGTTTTCAGTCCTCCCGGCGGGAGATCGCCGGTGCTGCCGCCATGTGATTTTTCTTCCCCCACGAGATCCGAAGCGTGACGATCACCAAACAAGACGAACTGGACGGGCTGAAGGAAATCGGGCGGATCGTGGCCAATGCCATGCGCTCGATGGCGAAAGCGGTGGAGCCCGGCATGACGACCAGGGAATTGGACGAGATCGGTCAGGCATTTCTCGAGCGTGAGGGCGCGGTGTCGGCGCCGCAAAGCTGTTACGATTTCCCGGGCGCGACATGTATCAGCGTCAACGAGGAAATCGCGCACGGCATTCCTGGCGACCGGGTGATCGCTCAAGGTGATCTGGTCAATATCGACGTTTCGGCTTCGAAGAACGGCTATTTTGCCGATACCGGGGCGACATTTCGTGTGGGACCCGTCGAGCACTCGCTGGAGCGCCTCTGCAAAGACGGTAAGCGGGCCATGCAGATCGGCATCGCGCAGGTCGGCAGCGGACGGCCGCTCGCGGCCATCGGAGATGCCATAGGGCACTTCGCCTCGCAGCGCGGCTATACGCTCATCCGCAATCTCGCCAGCCATGGGGTGGGCCGCTCCCTGCACGAATACCCCGGGGAAATCGCGACCTGGCCGACGCGGAGCGACAGGCGGCGCATCAACAAGGGGCTCGTGCTCACCGTCGAGCCGTTCCTGTCGAAGGGCGGTCTCTGGGCTGCCGAGGGCGATGACGGATGGACACTTTACAGTGAGCCCTCCGCCCCCGTGGTGCAGTACGAGCACACGATCGTCGCCACCGATCGAGATCCGATCATTGTGACACTACCGGGCTGACGGTCTTTGGGCCTTGCGGGGCCGCAGGTCCGAAAGGCTTAAATGGTGCTCCCTCGACGCCGTCCTTAGCGTCGCCTGGCCATAACGTTCCCTGGCAATAGTATCGCCGGGCCTCAAGGTTCTCCTGGCCCCTTGCAGACAACAAAAAGGGCGGCTCGTGGCCGCCCTTTCGTGTCTTCGTGATTGCTTGCTTTAGCTCAAGCGGCCGGCCGCGTGCGCGAGCATGGTGTAGACCTTGCCCGTGTCCGAGGCGAGGTAGCTTTGCGCCATCGCCGGATCCTTCTGGCGCTTCGCCAGCTGGTCGAGAAGCTTCTCGAAATCGGCGATGTAATGGTCGACCGCACGGCGGAATTCGCCGTCGCGCTCGTATTTGCGCCGGATCTCGTCGAACGTCTTCTGGCCCTGGATCGTGTAGAGCCGCCGCGTGAAGACGTTGCGCTCACCCTTGCGATAGCGCTCCCACAGCTCGACTGCGGCCTGGTGGTCGATCGCCCGGGCGATGTCGACGGAAAGCGAGTTGAGGCTTTCCACCATCTGGGAGGGCGAGCGGCCCGGCGTCGCGTTCTGAGTGGCCGGAGCGGGCTGAGGCGTCGGGGCGGAGGCAGGCTCCGGCCCGGTGTCGTATTCGCTTTCGTCGCTCGATGCGCGCCGCAAGAGATCTGCGACCCAGCCGCGACGCTCGCCCTGCGGACGCGGTTCCGGCTTCGGCTCGGGCTGCGGCGCTGCGGGACGGGCGAAACGCTCGCTCCACTGGGTCTGCTGAGCTGCGGGCTGAGCCGGGGTCGGCGTAGACGCAGGCGCTGCCGCAGGTGCCGCAGGGGTGCTTGCCGAAGCCGTGCCAGTGGAGCGCGGCGTGATCGGGGCGCGGTCGGAAGTGCTTTCCGTCTCCAGATTTGCGGCACGAGGCAGGCTGCGCGGCTGCGGTGCTGCCTCGACGGGTTCCTCACGCCGGGGCGCGGTCGCCGCCGGTTGGGCGGTGCGCTTTGCAGCACCTTCGCGGCGCGAGACGATATCGGTCAGAGCCGAGATCGCTTCGATCTGCTCGGTGATGGCGCGGCGCATCGCCTCCGAAGCGTGACGGGCTTCTTCCGGCATGTCCTTGACGCCGCGGCGCAGATCTTCGCGTGCCGATTCAAGCTCGCTCTTCATGTCGCGGGCGGCATGACGCATTTTCTCCGCGGTCTCGGCGAAACGCTCTGTGGCGCTTTCGACGGCCTCGGAGATTTCCGACATGAGCCGCTCGCTTGCCGCGCGGACCTTCTCGTCGGAGCCGTTCGTCACGTCGGCGAGGCGTTCGCTCAGTTCAGCGCGGGCCTGTTCCACGCTCTCCACCGTCCGCTGGCCTTCGGCGATGGCGGCAAGCCGCATCGTCTCGAACTGGCTGATGGCGGCGCGGGCCGCTTCCTCGGCCCGGCGGCCGAGCGCCTGGGCGATCTGGGCGACGCGCTGTTCGGCCGAGCTCAAGGTCTGCTCCAGCTCTTCCGAAGCGCCGGTGGCGGACTGCGCCGCCCGGGCGCTCAGAGCATCGGCAACCTCGTTGATGCGCTGCATGGCCGCCGTCAGGGTCGTCTCCAGCTCCTGCGAGGTGGTCTGCACCGACATCGACGTCTTGGCGCTCAAGGATTCCGCGAGAGAGGCAACGCGCTCTTCTGCCGAGCCGATCGTCCGCTCCAGCTCCTCCGAGGTGCTGCGGGCCGTATCGGAAGCTGCAGACGACAGGGAGCCGGTGAGGGCGGCAATGCGCTCTTCCGCCTGCGAAAGGTTCTCAGCGAGCTCCTGCACGGCCTGACGGGCCGACATGGCGGCGCGCGTGCTGAGCGAGCCGGAGATGGCGTTGATGCGCTCCTCCGCCTCCGCGAGGCTCGCGGCGAGTTCCTCTGCGGCCTGGCGGGCCGAATCGGACGCCGTGGAGGTCAGGGAGCTTGCGATCGCGCTCACCCGCTCTTCCGCGGCCCCCAGGCTCTGAGCCAGCTCTTCGGTCGCCCGCTGCGCCGACAGAGATGCCCGCGAGCTCAAGGAATCGGCGACCGAATTGATGCGCTCTTCGGCCGATCCGAGCGTATCGGAAAGCATCGCCGTGAGGCGCGTCAGCTGCTCTTCGACAGAAGCCGCCTGACCTGTGAGGCCCTGCGCCATCGCTTCCAACGCCTCGGTGGAGCCGCTGATGCGGCCTTCCATCGTGCGGTTGGCCTCGTCGAGCATGCGTCCGGCTTCCGACAGCGATTCAGACTGGCTGTCGAACTGCGAGGCGATTGCCGTGATGTCGCGCAACACGTGGGTCGACACATCGCGCAGCGTCTTGATTTGGTCTGAGAGGATCGAGGTCGAGGTCGAGGTGTCCTGCGCTGCCGCCGAAAGGGCGTTGCGCAAGCTCTCCGCCTGACCGGCGAGGTTGCTCTCGATTGCAGAAAGCTGCTCTCCGCTCGATCCCAGAACTTCCGTCAGCTGTGCATTGGTTTCTTCCATCCGCGTCAGCAGCGAATCGATATCGGTGCGGAAGCGGGCGTTGGTGCCGGTCACTGCATCGATGATGTTGTGGGAATGCGTGCTGAGGTTGGACAGGAGCGCGCGGGCACTGTCGTCCAGGCGGGTGAGCGATTCCTCGCTCGTCGCGCGGATGGCATCGGCCGTGTTGCGGCTGCGATCCTCCATGCCCTCGAAGAGGCTGTCACGCTGCCGTTCGAGATCCTCCATGAGGCCCGAGCGACGGCTGTCCAGCGCCTCTGTGAGGTCGCGGGTGCGCCCCTCGAGGCCTTCCACGAAGCTCTCTGCCTGCGTGCCGAAGGTGTCGGTGAGGATGCGGTTCTGGTTTTCCAGGCCGTCGATGACGAACCGGCCGCGGTTCTCGATCGTCTCCACAAGGATCGACGAACGCGAATCGATGACCGAAGCGAGCTCGTTCTGGCGCTGGGTCAGCATGTTGTTCAGCGTCTCGGTCTTCTCGTTGAGTGCGTCGCTCGTCCCCGTGAGCGTTGCCTGCAGCGAGTTCGCCCGGTCGGCAAAACTATGCTCCACGGCCATCAGGCGCTCACCGAAGCTCGCATTGACGTCGATCATGCGGCTGGCGATCGTCTCGGTCAGCTCCTGCGTCTTGCTGGTCAGGGTCTCGCCGAGTTCGCCGAGGCGTGCGTCGAGGCTCGTCGTCATCTCCGACTGGCCTTCGTTGAAGGCCGTGGCGATTTCGCGGGTCCGCGCCACCAGCGTGTCGCTGATCTGGCGTGCCCGTGTGTCGAGCGCCGTGTTGATGCGTCCGAGGCGATCATCGAGCGTTTCTGAGAGACCATCGGCGCGTTCGCCGAATTCCTGTGTGACCTCGCCGATGCGTGCCGTGACGCGGTTTTCGAAGTTCGACAGTCGCGCCGAGACGGCCATCTCGATCGTCTCGGCCGAAGAGGCGAGGCGGACCGCAACGTTCTCGGCGCTTTCCTTGAGACGCGTCTCGAACCCGCCGAGGCGGCCGTCGAGCGTTTCTCCGACCTGAGCGACGTGACCGTCGATCATGGCGCCGAGAGCCTGGCCGCGCTCGCCGAGCACGGTCGACAGCATCGCCGTCTTCTGGTCGAGCGTTTCCGAAATCGTATTGCCGCGATCGTCGAAGAGGACATTCAGGCGTTCGACATTGCCGTCGACACTGCGCTGCAGTCGGCCGGAGACATGTTCGCCGGCTTCCTCGAGACGACCGGCCGAGGTCCGCAACGTGTCTTCGATGTCGGACAGGCGGCCCGTCAGGCGATCGACATTGTTGTCGAGGCTGGAGCCGAGCCGTTCCGAAACCCGCTCGCCGGCTTCCTCAAGCCGGGTCGCCGAGGCGAGAACCGAGGTTTCCATCTCCGACAAGCGGCCGGCGAGGTGCTCGACATTGACGTCGATGTTCTGACGCAGGCGCTGGCCCGCGCTGTCGCCCGCTTGCTCGAGACGGCCGGCGGAGTTGCGAAGTGCATCTTCCATCTCCGCGAGACGTCCGGCGAGGCGATCGGCATTGTCGTCGAGGCTTGCCCCGAGGCGCCGGGCGACGTCGTCGCCGGTCTCCACCAGACGGTCGGCCGAGCCGCGGACCGAGCCTTCCATTTCGGAGAGGCGGCCTGCGAGACGCTCGACATTGACGTCGATATTCTGGCGCAGGCGTTCGGCCACGCCGTTGCCGGCTTCTTCCAGGCGATCGGCAGAACTCCTGACGGAATCCTCCATCTCCGAAAGACGGCCGGCAAGCCGGTCGGCGTTGCCGTCGATGCTGGTGCCGAGGCGGCGGGCGACGTCGTCGCCAGTTTCCACCAGGCGCTCAGCCGATCCGCGCACCGAATCTTCCATTTCCGAGAGCCGGCCCGCGAGACGCTCGACATTGACGTCGATGTTCTGGCGTAGGCGTTCGCCGACATTGTCGCCGGCTTCTTCAAGGCGAATGGCGGAGCCTTTGACGGTCTCCTCGATCTCCGACAGACGGCTCTTCAGGCGATCTGCGCTCTGATCGAAGCCGGTCTCGATGCGACCCACTTGCTCTTCCACGGTGCCCGCGACACGCTCGCCGGTCGTCGACAGCCGGCGCTCCGCGTCCGTGAGGCGTTGAGTGACGCCTTCGAGCTCGGTGTGCATGGCAACCGAAATCGATTTTCCGGTCTGCCCGAGCTGGTCGATGACGTTGCGCGAACGGGTATCGAGCGTGTTGACGACGATGTCACTCGCCCGCTCCAGGCGGCTCGCGGTTTCCTCGGTCTTTTCTCCGATCCGGTCGGCGATCGCATCGCCACGTGCGCCGAGCTGCTCGACGAGTTCGTCGCCGCGGATGGTGATGCGCCCGGCGATATCGGCTCCCGTGGTGCCCAACCGGTCATTCAGCGCATCGGCGCTTGCCGTGATGCGCGCGGCGACATCTTCGCCGCCGGTCTCGAGCCGCGAAATGAGCTCTTCGCCGGTAGAGGAAATCCTGTCTGTGAACTGCTTGCTCGACGTCGTAATCCGCCCGCTCAGCTCTTCGCTGCTGGACAGGAGGCGGCCGGTCAATTCTTCGCTGCTCGTGACGAGACGGCCGGTCAACGCTTCGCCGGTCTCCGTGAGCTGACGGGTGAGGTGGTCGCTGCTCGACGTCATGCGTTCGGCAAGCTCTTCGCCGCGGCTCGACATGCGTTCGGCAAGCGCCGGCCCATCGACCAGGATGGCGTTTTCGATGCGCTGGCTCGACTGACCGAGGTTTTCAAGAAGCGCGGTGGAGCGCTCTGTCAGTGTGTAGTTGAGCCGGTCCTGCGCCTCGACGATGCGGTCGTTGAGTTCTCCGCCCTTGGAGGCGATGAGCTCGTTCAAGCCTTCGCTGGCGGCACGGATGCGCTCCAGAAGCTCGCTGCCGCGTTCGGTAAAGCTCTCGGTAGCTTCCGACTGGCTGCGGTTCAGACGGCCGACGAGTTCTTCGCCGCGGTGGTCGATCGTGTCGCCGATCTGGCCGCTCACCTGATTGATGCGTTCCAGCAGGCTCTCGGTGCGGCTCGAAATAGATGTGGCGAAATCGTCGCCCGCCCGGGACAGATCGACGGTGACGTTCTTGGTGCGCTCGACGAGAAGATCGGCAATGCGGCGTGCGGCTTCGTCGGCGGTAGAGAGAATCTGGTCGCTGGTCTTTGCGAGATCGGAAGTGAGGGTCTCGTGCGCTCCGCCCATCGCCGCTTTGATGCGGTCGGCGTTCTGCAGGATCGCCTCCCGCTCGTTGACGAGCTCGTCAACGAGACGGCGGACGCGCATCTCGTTGTCGGTGTAGGAGCGCTCCAGAGATGCGACCTCGTTTTGCACCAGCACTTCGAGTTCGCTGGCGCGCGCCAGCGCCCGCTCGATGCCGTCGCCCATCGAGGCGACCTCGCGACGGATCGCCTGGCCGACGGTGACGATTGATTCCTTGGCGATGTTTTCAGGCTCGGCAAGGCGCAGCGCCACCTCTGTCATGGTGCGCGATACGATGCGCATCTCCTGAGAGCGCCAGATCATCAGCGCCATCACCCAGAAGAGGAGGACGGGGACGACGATCGCGACGCCGAGCGCCACCAGATGCGGCGCCTCGCGGAGCTGCTCGATCGAATTGAGCGCCGCGATTTGATCACTCCACAGGGCCATGCCGAAGGCTGTGCCGAGACCGGCCCATACGGCCGACATGAGAAGTGCGGTCCAGAACGGCGCATAGGAAGGCCGTCGCTGCAGGGCATAGAGAAGATTGCCGATGGAACGAACGTCGTCGTTGGCCGCGCGTCGCGCCTTGCGCTCGCTGCTGCGGGACGATTCCGTCTCGGCACGCTTTTCGGCCTTTGTGGGCGCTTCTGTTTTCTTGGAGCGGCCGTTGTCTGCAGGTACGGGCTTCGCCGCCTTCGCACTCCCGGAAGCTCTCGCTGGACTGTTCGCTGCGGCGCCGAAGTCGATCCTCAGCGCTTCTTCGACCGCCGACAGAGCCGCTTCGGTCGATTCCGCTTTTGGTATTTTACCCATGACATTCGCTCCGGTCCGTACGCAACCACTCCAACGGACGCCGTGCCAGTCTCTGCCGGCATGCGAGGGTGACATATGCAGGGGTCACCCGTTCTGGACGATTCCTGCCACCCCCTTGGCTGTAGAACCGCCGCCGCCCGATACTGAACGCAGCCGTGTCGACGAGGACACAGCTGCGCCTTCCCATCAAAATGGGTGAATGCATCCTAATATTTATGTAACGGCCTGAGAAGCCGGAATCGCGGTGTTTCCCGTTTCTGTGCACTTGTTTCATGAACAATATGAATGTGCTGCAGCCTATCGTGCATGTAGCGGGCTAAGATTCGGGCTATTTTGGGGCACCTGCGTGGCGGAAGCGGACGCCACCCGGCTCTTGGGGGTAAAACCATCCGCTCGCACGAAGGAACAGGCCATGGCGGAGGAAGCGGCAATCTTCAATGAGGCCCATCTCGACCGGCAGACGATGCACAATGAGGCTTTGAAGGTTGAGATCCTGGCGCTTTTCGTCACCGAGGCGGACCGGCTTCTCAATCAGATCAAGGAGGCGAAGACCTCATCCGCTCGCGGCGAGCGCGTGCACGCGCTCAAGGGCCTGGCCCGCAATGTCGGCGCCGAAAGGCTGGCTTTGGCAGCAAGTCTCACCGAAGAACGCCTCAAAGCCCAGGGCTGCGACCTTGCGCCGCTCGAAGCCGCCGTGCAAGAGGTTGTGCGCTATCTCGCCCGAACCTGAGCCAGGGCTCACCTGCGACATCCGGGCACCCGTTTTGTGCCCTTCTTGACATCGCCCGCCGCGTCCCTAAACCCGTGCGGCGCAACACGGATCGATCATGCCAAAAATCACTTTTATCGGTTTGGACGGCGACCGCCACGAGGTGGACGCCGAAAATGGCTCCACTGTGATGGAAGCCGCTCTCAAGCAGGGCCTTCCCGGAATCGAAGCTGAATGTGGCGGCGCCTGCGCCTGCGCGACCTGCCATGTCTTTGTCGCCGAGGAATGGTTCGAGCGCACCGGCTCTCCGGAGCCGATGGAAGAGGACATGCTGGATTTCGCCTACGATGTTCGGCCGACCTCGCGCTTGTCCTGTCAGATCAGAGTTCGTGACGAGTTGGACGGACTCGTCGTCACCATTCCGGAGCGCCAAGCATGACTGGAACGCTTGTTGAAACCGACGTCGCGATCATCGGGGCGGGACCTGTCGGGCTTTTCGCGGTTTTCGAGCTCGGATTGCTCGATCTGAAATGTCATCTGGTCGACATTCTCGATCGTCCGGGCGGCCAGTGTGCCGAGCTCTACCCCGAGAAGCCGATCTACGACATTCCGGGCTGGCCGGAGATTTCCGCACAAGGGCTCATCGAAAAACTGATGGAGCAGATCGCTCCGTTCAATCCGGAGTTCCATTTCGGCGAAATGGTCTCCGAGCTCGAGCGGACCGAAGATGGCGGTTTCCTCCTCAGGACCGATGCCGGGACCACGCTCAAAGCGAAGGCGGTCGTCGTTGCTGCCGGTGGCGGGTCGTTCCAGCCGAAGCGTCCGCCGATCCCGGGCATCGAAGCCTATGAAGGCAGCTCCGTCTTCTATGCGGTGCGGCGGATGGAGGATTACCGCGACCACGATCTCCTGATCGTCGGTGGTGGCGATTCGGCTCTCGACTGGACCTTGAACCTTCATCCGATCGCGAAGAGCGTGACGCTCGTGCATCGGCGCCCGGAATTCCGGGCCGCGCCGGATTCCGTCAACAAGATGTTCGCGCTTCAGGAAAAGCACGAGCTGACGTTCCAGCAGGGGCAGGTGACTGCGCTCAAGGGCGGGGACGGAAGCCTGGAGGCGGCTGTTCTCAAGACGCCGGACGGCGAGATCGAAGTCTCCTGCACGCGCATGCTGCCGTTCTTCGGATTGACGATGAAACTCGGCCCTGTCGCCGAATGGGGTCTCAATCTCCACGAGAACCTCATCCCGGTGGATACGGAGAAGTTCCAGTCCTCCGAGCCGGGTATCTTCGCCATCGGCGATATCAACACCTATCCGGGCAAGCTGAAGCTGATCCTTTCGGGCTTCCACGAGGCGGCTTTGATGGCGCAGGCCGCCAAGCACTACATCTCTCCGGATGAGCGCGTCGTCTTCCAGTACACGACGTCTTCGTCGAAACTGCAGAAGAAGCTCGGCGTCATCTGAGACGGCGAGGCTCGATCGACCGCTGCGAAGCGGGCGAGGGGCAGTCTTGCGATTGAAGAAAATCGGCGGCTTCGGCCGCCTTTTTTGTGTCGTGAGTTCTGTCCTGCAGGAGCCTTTGGCGCGTGCGTGAAGCCCGCTAGAGGCGCAGCATCAGATTGGCCAGGCGGGAGCGCAACGGCAGAGGCAGGGCGTAATACAAGCGCTTCAGCCGTGGTTTGCCGTAGCCCAAGACGGCACGCAGGTAGAACTGGCCACGCCAGCTCAGCGGTACGCCGAAATCGTGCACGACGACCTCACCCGTCTCCCATTCGTGCTTGTTGCGGTAGCGTGGCGGCAGCATGTCGTAGCGTGTGACGCCGTTTTGAACGCACCAGCGCAGAACCATTTCCGTCAGCACATTGCCCGGGCCGAAGCGGCCATATTCCGGCGCGAAGGCTCCGAGGAAAAGGAGATAGTCGCCCCCTAGGCGATAGGCGATCTCTGTTGCGGCGGGGCGTCCCCCGACCGTCAGCCGCGAGGCGGTCATGCCGGTTTCCACGTCGGCTCCGCCATGGCGCTCGGCGAAGGCTTCCAGGCACTGATTGGTGCGCTCGTCCAGGAATGCGCGGCTTAGGAGGCCTTTTTCCGTCAGCCATGCACGCTTCATCTCGGTCGCCTCGCGGAGCCATTGCCGCGTCGTCGGACCATCGGGCGCCACTTCGAGGCGGAGCTCACCTTCTTCGGCAAGCGCTGCAATGCGCTTTCTCTGGTGACGTTTGACTTTGCCTTTGCGGGAGGCAAGCACCTTCTCCACGTCGCCCGAGGAAAGGTCAACGAAGGGCGCAGCGTCTTCCTCACTCAGTGCTTCGACCTGGGGCGGCAGCACCGAGGCGAGTGCGGAATCGGCACGCACGCGCTCCATGAGGATGAGATCGATGCCGGCTCGCTCCACTTCGGCGAGGGCCGGAGCGAAGAGGGATGCAGCCTCCTCGTTGTGTTCGAGCAGGATGTCTTCGTATTGCGCAACGGGTGCGCCGGCCGTCTGCGCCAGCCGCAATGGGCCTATTTTCCAGAAGGCGAGAGGCCAGATCAGCGCGACCTTACCGTTGCGGCGAACGACGACGCATTTGAAACCGACTCTGGGATCGCTCGCAAAATGTTCCGCCCATATCGCCAGATGCTGCGGGGTCTGGAAAATTCGGCCTCGAGGAGAGGCATCGATCAGCCTTTGCCAATCGGACGTGAGCGACAGCAGCGCGGCGGCACCTTCAACGATCGTTGCTTCGAGCGCGGGTGCGGTTGTCGGAGCGAGAGGCTCAGCCTGATCTTCAGGTTCGGACTTAACGACGAGTTCCAACGATTGTGCGGTTGACATACGGCTTCCCCTCCGATCGCCGGAAGGTGAGGGCGAAACGTGAAGATTCCCAAAAAGCCGGGCTCTATGTCCTCTATTTGTTGCTCGACTCGATCGAGCCCGTAATGGCCGGATCGTAGATCGGCAGAGAATCAGAGCCGGCTCTCGCAAATCCCATTGCGGCAACCGGAATAGAGCGTCGCGAGGCCGGATCATAGAGCGAAAGGAGGATGGTCATTTTCCCTTCGCCTGCCGGTTCGGCATCCAAGAGCCCTTGGAGTTCGCCGCGCATCAGCTTCAGCATGAAGCCTTCGCCGTCGCGTTCGCCGACGATGTTGGCACCATCGCCCTCCGCGCCATCCATGAAGGAACCGAAAAAGCGCTTCTGGTCGCCGTTGTAGCGCAGCCTCGCGTAAACCGGGGCGGAGAGCGAACCGGTCCAACATTTTCCGGTCATTCCGAAGGCCATCATGCTGCGGCTCGGATCACCGTTCAGCGCGCAATGGAAACGAAGGCCGCTTTCCGGACCGATCAAAAGACGGCCGCTGCCGCGCCATTCACCTCCGAAGCGCTCCATGAAGGCAACAGCGTCCTCGTCGGCGGCTGCCGCCGGCTGAGGGGCAAGCGCAGGGATGCAGATTGCAAGAGCTGCAACGAAAAAAGCGCGCAACATCAATGGCTCCGAATGTAGCGTGGCCTGAACTGGTGATCAGCCTAGGAGCCAAATGCCAATCATTCGTTAACCCTACGAGCATTTCGTGGGGATGTTGCGACGACCTCCTGGCGGGAGGCGGAAAACGAAATCAGGTCGCCCGCCAGATCCTTGAGGCGCGGCCTAGGCTGCGCCACGAACGGCACCGGCCGGCAAACGTCGAGCGCCGACAAGCCGATGCGGGCCGTCATCAGCCCATTGACGACGCCTTCCCCGAGGCGGGCCGAGAGGCGGGCTGCGAGACCCTGACCCACCACCTGCTGGAGGAGCGTGTCACCGATGGCGATCGTTCCCGTCACCGCGAGATGGCTGACGACGGCACCCGTCAGGCGCATGAGACCGATCAGGCCGGGTCTGCCGCCGTAAATGCCGGCGACGCGGCGAATGAGACCGAGACAGGCGATCAACACATAGGCGACATCGATGAGGGCGCGGGGGCTGACGGCCGTGACCACCGAGACGCGCTGCGCCGCCGTCGAGATCGCTTGTTTGGCGCGCTGGTCGAGCGTTGCGACGAGGTCGCGCTCGGCAAGGCGGATGAGATCGGAACCATCCATGACAGCGCCGAGATGCTCATTGAGCTGCCGGCGACCCTGGGCCGTATCTGCCCGGTCGGCATATTGGTGGATCAGCTCCTTGACCACTTTGCGCGCCTTGTCGGGATCGTTTTCCTGGTAGGCGGCGTCGGCTGTCAGGCGCAGGCGAGCAATCGCCTTGAGCCGGGCGAGCCCGATGATCTCGCGGCCGACGACGGCGCCGAGCGCGAGCAGAAAAAGACCAAGACAGGTCAGGCCGACCCAGCCGAGCCAGTCGGCGCGCGCGAAGAGATTGCGTATGAGATCGTCGATGGCGATGCCGATGGCGAGAGACATAAGCGCTCCGGCCGATGCGACCGCGAGCCGGCCCCAGCGAATGCCGTTCTTCTTCGGCTCGATGATGGTCGAGACGGCCCGATCGGCGTCCGTTTCCTCGGGGTCGAGCTCCTCCCAGACCTCCTCTTCGATCTCGACTTCGCCGGGCTCGTCGAGGCGGAAGGCTTCCGGGGCGCGGCGGGTCTCCGAGGCGGTCATTGCAGCCGGTCTCCGACAAGAAATTGCAGGGCCTGATCGAGGCGTATGTGCGGCAGGGAGAGCTTCAGCCCGGATTCGCTCCGCTCCACCCGCGGGGGGCGGAAGCGCAGATATCGCAGCGCCAGGGTGTCGTCGTGGGCTTCCTCTGCGAGATCCCTCGACCTGGACTGGAACTGCCGGGCAGCTTCGAAAATCGATTCCGGATCTTTTGGTAAGTCACCGGGAAACAAGGCGATTTCGCTCGCGCCGTCATAGACTTCACCGGCGACTTCTTCACCTTCCAGCGGCACTCCGGCAATCGCAGGAAGCTTGCGGCCGCCACGCGTCACCGTCACCTCGCGTGTGGCACGGACCGCCGCCATCGGCATCACGCGCACTTCGGCGCCGGCAAATTCCGCGCGTTTGGCTGCTTTGTCCGTCAGGCGTGCCAGCAGGGCGCCGAGATTGTCGTGGTCGGAGCGATGGACATGGTCGGCCTTCGTCGCCGCGAACAGGATCTTGTCGATCCGACGGCTCAAGATCGAGGTCAGCCAGCTCGCGCGGCCCGGTCGGAAGCAGGCGAGAACGTCGGCCAGCGCCTGTTCGAGGTCGCGCAAGGCCGCCGGTCCCGCATTGAGGGCGGCCAGCATGTCGACCAGCACGATCTGGCGGTCGAGGCGGGCGAAGTGATTCCGGAAGAACGGCTTCACCACATGCGTTCGGTAGGATTCATAGCGGCGCGCCATCATGGCGGCGAGGCTGTCCTGCACCGGGTCGCGGTCGGGCGAGATGTCGAGTGGCGAAAAGGTGAGGGCGGGCGAGCCTTCAAGGTCGCCGGGCATCAGAAAACGACCGGGCGGCAGCATCGAAAGCGCATATTCGTCGGCACGCGCGGCACGCAGATACGAGGTGAAGGCGGCGGCGAGCTCCTGCGCCTTCAATTCATCGGCCGGTGCGTCGGGATCCACACCCTGCAGCCGGTGGTGCCATTCGGCGGCGAGTTCCTGGCGATGCGGCTCGCGGGACATCGCGACCGCCTCTGCCGACCACTCGCCGTAACTCTTGTTCAGAAGGGCGAGATCGAGAAGCCATTCGCCAGGATAATCGACGATGTCGAGATCGAGACGGCCCGGCCCGAAGGTCCGTTTCCAGCCGCTCGCCGATTCGTATTCCAGGGTGACGCGCAATTCGCTGATGCGCCGCGTCGAACGCGGCCAGATGCGGGCATCGACCAGATTGCGCACATGCGATTCGTAATCGAAGCGGGGAACCGCGTCGTCGGGCTGCGGCTGCAGCTTGGCTCCGGCGAGCCTGCCAGACGCATAGGCGTCGAAGAGCGGAAGCCGCCCTCCGTGAATGAGATTGTGGACGAGTGCGGTGATGAACACCGTCTTGCCGGCGCGCGACAGGCCGGTGACGCCAAGCCTCAGGGTCGACGGGCCGCCGAGCACGCCTTCCAGGAGATTGTCGAACGCATATCTTGCTTCGTCGGCGAGGGTGATGATGGATGCCACTGAGATCAGGCTCGTTTTGCGCGCTTTATATGGGCAGGGGCAGTCGTTGGTGCAAAGCGGGCCGTCACGACGTGAGATCGGCCGGCCTGACATATCCCGTCAGGCGTCCTGAGCCGGTCTTTAGCTCCGCCCACGGCGCATCGAATTCCAGAACCGAGAGAGTGCCGCTTGGATATTTCACAGCGAGACGCGCCATGTCGTGCGATGCTCCATCACCTGCAAGGCTCAGCGCCGCTTCATACGTCATCGGATTGTGCCCGACGACCAGACAGCACTCAGCCTCGCCGGCCTCGTTTCGAAGGACCGCCTGATAATCGCTCCCATCCTCTTCATAGAGAGTTTCCGGGAAACGCACGTCGTCCGGCAGCTGCAGGCTTTTCGACACGAGTTCGAGTGTTTCGCGGGTGCGCTTGGACGGCGAGCACAGCACCAGATCCGGCGCCAGCCCCTCCGCAGCCATAAAGGCGCCCATCGCCTCGGCGGCTTCGCGGCCACGCGCATTGAGCGGGCGCTCGAAGTCGGTGCGGGCGCCGGAATGCCAATCCGACTTGGCGTGACGTAGGAGGAGCAATTTCGGCATCATTGCGACTTAGACGAAACGCGGAGGCGGGGGCAAGCTTCACCTCTTTCATGGTGCGGCGTCTATTGTCGCGCAGCCGCAGTCTCGCTCGCGTCCTTCTTGGCCGGATCCGTGACGAGACGGTAGTCGGCGAGCTCTTCTGACGTGAACAGATAAAGCTGGTTCTTCGGCGTTTCCATGGCGTGAATCCAGACGCGCGGATCGACACCGAAGTCGATCAGGAGGGCCTGGGCTTCCGCCGAAACCCGCTGCGCCTGATCGAATCCATCCGAGAGAGAGCCGAGCGCATCAGCACCTTTCATCGCGTAAATCTGATGCACGCCGATCCAGGCTCTCTCGCCGGCATGGCGTTCGACGCCTGACGCGAAAACGAGCGGACAGGACGAGGCGCAATACCCTTCCGCGGCAATACGCGTATTGAACCCATGCTCACGGATCTGGCGGGCCATCGACATGGCGTCGGCGACGGAGCCGCCCGGCGAGTGGAGCAAGACCTCCGTCCCGGCTGCGAAATCGTTGTCCTGGAGGAAGCGCTCGAATTCTCCCGCGCTGCCGGGCACGATCGTGCCTTCGAGCGAAATCGTCTCTTCATCGAGTGCTCGGAAACGAACGGGCTCGGCCTCCTCGAAACTGCGGGGAGGTTGTCGTCTGGGGGCGCCGTCGCGATCGGGCGCGACCGGCCGCGTTTGCGGCAGGTAGGGGCGGACCTGATCGCCGGGGGCGGGCCGTGGCATCGTGACCGGCTCTCTGGCCGGATTGACGAAGGGATCGGCGCGACGTTCCTCGACGATCGATTGCAGATCGAAGCCGACCATGGCCACCGAAAGCGCTACGAGGCCGAAGAAGACGCCCTTGAGGATCGTGCCTTCCGGCAGACGCCGGATGCGTTCTGCAAGCCCTGGCTCTGGTGTGACAGCCTTGCCGGCGCTTGCGGGCTCAGGAGCTGACATTGCCGTGGGCGCCGCCTTTCGGTGTCAAAGTGGCGATGTTGTGCGGCTCCGTCGTTTCCGGGTCGCGGGCAGCCACGGCCGTCGCTTCCACCGGTGTGGCCACCGCCATCTCGGCTGTTCGCGCCGGATCGGCGGCACGCATGCGCTCGTAAAGCCGCATGGCGACGAGCATGTCTCCGGCCGTCATGGCGTGTTCGTCGACATCGGGATCTTCGTGATGGCGGATTGCACCGTGCACGGCGACCAACATCAGAACGAGGACGGCGGGCAGAAGATCGATGGAGATCGCGCCCGCCCAGGAAGGCAGGAAATCGCTCGCATAAAGCAGCACGGCTTCAGGCGTCGACAACGGCACGAAACGCTTCGGCTGAACGGGCGGCTCGGAGAGGATGTTGTCGGCCGCCGTGGCGAGTGCCGCAGATTGCGCCTGTACGGCCTGGGCGACATTGCCAACGACCGCCGTCTGGCGCTGACGAAGATCCGCATCGTCACCATCGGCCACGGGGGCGATGAAGGACAGCGACAGATCCTCTGCGGCGCGTTTGACGGAAGGGGCGACCGAGGTCTGCTGCAAGGAGGCGATGACGCCGGCAAGCGACACCGCTTCTTCGGCGAAGGAATTGGCGCGCGGATCGATCGGCCCGGAGGCCGACACCAGCCGTCGCATCGAGGCGAGGTGCTCGCTACCTTGATCGAAGAGGCTTTTGACGCGTTCGCGCGAGGCCGCCACCTCGTCGGCAAGGCCGCGCAATTGCTGCGACATCTGATTGAGAAGCTGAACCACGGTGCCGGAGCCTGAGGTGCCGGTGAGCGCGCCGGACGAGCGCTCTTCATCGGCAAGGCGGGAGAACCTTTCGGCGGCCATCTGGATGTCGGGCAGCAGCGATTGCGCCGCGAGTGCATTGTTGTGCGCGGCGTCGAGATCCTGCGTGTAATCCTCCACCGTATTGGCGAGATGCTGTTCCAGCGCCGCCGAGCCTGCGAGTGCTGCCGCGTTCAGCCAGGAGGACATGGCGACGATCATGATGGAACCGATGCCCATTGCCGCCCACAAAGCCCGTCTGCCGCCGCGCTCTCGCATGAGCGGCAGGAAGTGCATGAGATAGGTCCAGAACGCGTAGATGCCGACGGAGACCGCCGCGGAATAGATGATCGCGCCGAAGAAGACGATCGAGGCGGAGCCGTCGAGGAGCCCGCGCACACCCAAATAGGTGTAGACGCCGGAGGCCAGCGCCAGCACGGCCAGGGTGACCTTGGTGGTGAGTTCGAGGCGATCGATGCTTTCGCGCAGAGCTCGCGCCATGCGGCTTCCCCTTTGTCGCAAAATAGACAGTGCCGCATATTCCGGCCGAGGGGACCGTGCGACGCGAACGAAAAGTGTTTTGTGGCTTTGGGTTATCTGGGGCCGAAGAGAGGCCGCTTCCAGAGCGGGATGAAGAAACGCTCTATCGACCTCTGCCAGCGCATTCGCCGCAAGCTTTCGATTTGCCAGGCAGGGGGTCGCAGCAGTAGGAGCTGCCCGAAAAGGACGCAATGCTGCCGGCTGCTCTCAAATGAGGCAAAGAGGGCCGATCGCGCGGCAGTGTCGGCGATGAGGTGAGACGATGTCGATGGGTGCTGAAGCGCATGCGGAGAGCTGGTACGCCAGCCGCGAGGAGGGGCCGGTTTTTCCGGTTCTGAACGGCGAGGAAGAGGTGGAGACGGCCGTCGTCGGCGGCGGTCTTGCTGGCATCACCACGGCGTTCTGCCTTGCACGTATGGGAAAGAGCGTCGCCCTTCTGGAGGCGAACCGTGTCGGATGGGGCGCTTCGGGGCGCAATGGCGGTTTCGTCTCACCGGGCTACGCGCAGTCGATCTTTGCTGTCGAAGCACAGCTTGGTCTTCCCAAGGCCAGGACCCTGTTCAACATGGGCCGCGCGGGGACGCAGTTCGTTGCGGAACGGCTTGACGAATTCGGTTTGCAGCATCTCGTCGGCGGACGCGGCTGGCTCAAATGCGTGCGCTATCCGGCTGAGGACGCGCTGAAAGAGCGCGCAGAACGGATGGCGCGGGATTACGGCGTTCATTACCAGGTTTGGCCCCGCGAAGCGGTGCGCGAGACGCTCAAGACCGACCGTTATTTCGGGGCGCTTCACGATCCGGAACCGTTTCATCTCGATCCACTCGCTTATAGCCGCGCCCTGTCTGTCGCTGCGGCCGACAGCGGCGCCAGAATCTACGAGGCGAGCCCGGCAACCGGCTTGTCACGAGAGAGCGGCGGCTGGCGGGTCGCCACGCCGAAAGGGGCGCTTCGGGCGCGCCACGTCGTGCTTGCCGGCAATGCGACACAGGTCGGCCTCTACCCGCCGCTCGAACATGCCGTCCTGCCGGTTTCGACCTATGTGGTCACCAGCGAGCCGCTCGGCGACCGCCTCGACAAGGCGATCCATTTCTCAGGCTGCATCGGCGATACGCGGCGGGCGAGCGACTATTACCGCATTGTCGGCTCAGGCGATGATCGCCGCCTCCTCTGGGGCGGACGCATCACCACGGCGCGCAGCGAGCCAAAGGAGCTCGCTCGGATGCTGACGCGGGACATTTTGTCGATCTATCCCCAGCTTGGTGCGTTCCGCATCGAATATGCCTGGGGCGGGCTCATGGGTTACCAGCGCAACAAGATGCCGATCATCGGGCTCCTGGCAGGCGCACGTGACGCCGGGCTGTGGGGTGTGACGGCATTCGGCGGCCATGGCATGGGGGCGACCGCCACGGGCGGCAATCTCATTGCCGCAGCGATCGCGGCGGGTGACGAGAGCTGGCGGGCGTTCGAGCCGTTCCTGCCGGCCTGGATCGATCGTCTCGTCGGTGGCCGCAACATCTTCGGGCAGGCCGCGACGCAATTGGTCTATTGGCAGCTGCGCCTCATGGACCGCTGGCAGGAATCGCGGGGCAAGTTGTGAGAATGTCAGGCGGCGCGAGCGTGCTGACCGGTGCTCTGGGGTGTATGGGCGAGCGTCGATCTCTCGGAGGGGGCCGAGACGGGTCTCTGGTTCTGAGTCGTGAACACAAGCCCTGCCTCGGAACTCAGACGCGCCGTGGCGAGCGCCGCGAGCTCGACGCGCAGAAGATTCGCAAAAGCCCGGCGCTGTGCTTCGAGGCGTTCGACTTCAGCTTCGCTCGTCACCATGCGCCGCACGGCTCGGAGCGTGTCGATATAGGTACGCGCCGCCTCATTGAGAGCCGTGCCGTAGGCCTTGGCCGCGAGCTTTCTGCCGGCCCGCAAGGCCGCGCGCTGCTGCGCGATCGAATCCGTGACCATAGCTTCGGCTACAGCCATGGCGTGCAAATGAGCCGCAGAAGAGTTCGCCTGATTGTCCATAAAGGGAGAATGCCGATGACACGGTTAACGTGAGGTTAGCCAACCGCTTTGACGCTACGTCATATCAAAGGTTCATATTCGAACGCTTGCGCGGCAGTGGTCTTGACCGTATAGGGCACGCCAAGGGCAGACGCGGCACTGCGGGGAAGACCGATGGTGTTGGAGGCAGAGAAAATCTATTCGCCAAGCGAAGATGAGCCGTTCATGAACGAGCGCCAGCGCGAATATTTCCGTAAGAAGCTGCAGGCTTGGAAAGAGGAGATTCTGGCCGAAAGCCGGGAGACTCTGCAGGCTTTGCAGCAGGAAAACCAGAATCATCCCGATCTCGCGGATCGGGCGTCGTCGGAAACGGACCGCTCGATCGAGCTCCGTGCCCGAGATCGGCAACGCAAGTTGATCGCCAAGATCGACGCTGCGCTGCGGCGGATCGAGGATGGGAGCTATGGGTTCTGTGAAGAAACCGGCGAGCCGATCAGTTTGAAGCGGCTCGACGCCAGGCCGATTGCGACTTTGTCGGTCGAAGCGCAGGAACGCCACGAGCGTCGGGAGAGGGTCTACCGCGACGATTGAGGTTTGCGCGGAGATGTTTTTCCGAGGCGTGAGAATCAAACACCCGGCTGAGCGATCAGCCGGGTGTTTACGTTTTGGATTGCGCAATGGCGCGTGCGTCGTTGAGGGCGCCAGAACCTAACGGTTCTTCAGATCGCCTGTCAGCTCGCCCAGAAGGCGCGCCATTTCGTCTTCGAGCTGCTCCTGCTCGGAAGCCCATTTGCGCTTGGGCTCGAAGGCAACGACGCTTGCCGATTCGTCGCTCTCAAGGTTTGCCGTCGAGCGCCGCTCGCGCTGTGCCTCGTCGCTTACGATATCGTCGCCATCCCGCATTTCTGAAGGGGCGGTGAGAGGTGTCGATGCGATCGCAGGCGCATCCGGCTCCAGCCTTTCGTTAGCGCCATGCGCATCTTCGGGGTGGATTTCCGGAGCCCGTGCCGTCGCGGCGATTTCGTCGCCGTGGCTCTCGGCCTTCGAAACCGTCTCAGGCTTTGCAGGTGAAACGTCGGGGCCTTCCGGTTGCGCGCCGCCCGTCCCCCGGTCTCTCGCGGGATGGCGCTCCGTCAGGCGCTCGGACAGCGCGCTTTCCAGCTGGCTTGCGATCTCCGCAATCGTCGTTGGCTGCGGACGTTCATCTCTCTCGATCTGGACATCGGAAACCCCGACAGGAGCGTCCGCGTGCTTTTCCCTGGCAATCGAGACTGTCGGCCATGTCACATGAGAGGCCGTCGTCCGTGCTTCTCCCTTATCCTCGTTGAGGGCCGGGGGAACGCTGAGAGCGGAGCGGTCCGCTCCTCCCCGCCTTGCATCTGCTGCCTCGCCGCGCTGGGCTGCGAGCTCTCCGAAAGCCTCGCCGATCTCTTCCTCAAGAGAGCGGGTATCGGGCTGGGAAGACGGCGCTTTGGGCGGGGCAATCTCCTCGGTGTTTTCCTTCGAAACCCGGCGGATGTTCTGGAAGAAGCTGACGGTCGCCTTTTCGATCGCAGCACTCTCCGGGCGCGTGGGCACCGCCTCCGGTTCCGGGACCGCATGTGACCCATCGGCTGTGTCCTTGTCTTGCTGCGGGACCAGCCGCTTTGCGAAAGGAAGGGTGTTGGAGGGTGCCTGAACATCCGGCGTCTCCTCCGGTACCGGCTGCCCTGGCTTCGGGGCGGGACTGAAGAGACCTGAGAGCATCCGTGCTCTCAGAGCGGGCGGCATATCGCCGAAGGGCGTCTCTTGCGTTGCCTTGGTTTGCTCCTTCGAGGCGTTTGCCGCCGGATCTTGCGCCGGCGCGTTCCTTATTTCGCGGTCTCTCGCGTCCGACGCTTCATGAAGCGGTTCTCGCTTTTCGTCAGGAACCGTTTTTGAAGTCTCTGCCGGGGAAGAAGCCGGAACATCGTCTTCGTCCATTCCGAAGCGATAGGCCTCAGGCACTGCGCGTTTTGCGCGAGGGGGCTCCTTGTCGGCCTCTGCGGCCTCGGGGCGTGAGGCGGAGGGCGGCGGAGCGAGCGGTCCTGTGTACCCGACACCATGTGCGGGGCCATCTCCGGTGGCACGCCCGATCGCGGGCGAGGGCGCATGCTGTTCGGCCGGAGGACGAATATTCTGTGCCACCGGCTGCCCTGTGGGCTGCCCCGCCAGCTGCCCCATCGGCTGCGAGGAGCTCGTGCTCTGAGGGTATTCGCCACCCGCTGGCTCGGGCGGGCGATGCGTCGTTGGGAAGCCTGGCATTTGTGGGGTGGCTGGCGGATTGGCCGGCCGCCGCGGTGCCGGCTGAGCTGTCGGCCGGCCGCGCACGATCTGCGATTCGACGACGATATCGGCCGGGCCGCCGATCATGACCAGATGTTCGACCTGATCGCGCCGGATCAACAGCAAGCGGCGCTTCTGGTCGATGGCGTGCGTTTCCATGACTTGCAGCCGCGAAACCCGCTGCGCCGCCGCGCCCCGTCCCGGAACGATGCCGCGCCGGGTGATCCAGACGACAAGGCCCAGAATGACGAGAAGGACGGCGATGGCGAGGAGAATGGGGCCGGCAAATGCCCCTGTTGAAAGATCGGTTAAACCGCGCATGGACGCCTCCTTGACTTACGCTACACTCAACCCACGCGGTCGATATGGCACGATAGCCCGGAAATTAAGGCTTTTCAAACGAAGCTGTGCCTTGCGAGTCAGTTGCGAGCTCTCGTCAAGGCTGTCACAAGTCACGCAAAGGCCTGCGGCGTGCTTCGCCGAATCGGCTAATCTCACTCAATGGCCGTAACCAGCGATCCCATGGCAGGCAGGCAGAGCACCGAGGCTGCAGAAGCCGGAGAGCGGCGCGACAGCATGATGCGCATTTTCCTCTTGTCGCTCGGACTTCTCGTCGTGGCGGGGTCCTATCTCTTCATCCCGCCGCAATGGACCGATACCGTGGTGCTCGTGTGCCTGGGTATCCTTTCAACCGTCGGCGTCATGTGCCTGTTCATGGCGGCCGGGGGCCTCATCCGTTTCGTGCGCTCCCGGGTTATCGAAACACGGGTGCCGGGCCTCCCCGAACAGCTCTTCGAGGCGATCGGAGAGGGGGCGTTGATCGCCGACAGCGCTGCGGGCGCCATCAAGGCCAACCGCGCCTATTATCGCCTTTACGGCGACGAGAATGGCGATTTGCGCTCCATCGAACGTCTTTTCGCAGAAAGCCCCGACGCTTCGGAGGCGATCTATCGCCTGTCCGGGGCCGCCGAAAAAGGCCGTCGGGCGATGGAAGAGATTCGCATGCCGGGCGGTATCGGCGGGCTGTCGGGCTCCGCGCGCTGGTACCGCGTAAAGGTGAACCCGATTGCGGGTCGCCCCGAACTCGCCTTGTGGCTCATCTCCGACATCACGCGCGAGCGGGAACACCAAGAGAACATCTTCCAGGAGCTGCAGAACGCGATCGATTATCTCGATCACGCTCCTGCCGGTTTCTTTTCCATGCAGCCGGACGGCCGCATCCGATATGTCAACGCCACATTGGCGGAGTGGCTCGGCATCGATCTCGCCGATTTCGAGCCGGGTGCCGCAGAGATCGGTGATTTCGTCACGGCTGAGAGCCTGTCTGTTCTGGAAGCTTCGGGCCAGCGCGGGGAGACGGCCACGGAGCGCCTCGAGATCGACCTCGTGCGGGCGAACGGGACGCGCAAACCAGTTCGTTTGCTGCACCGCGTGCCGGTCTCGGCCGACGGCACGGTCGGCGCCTCCCGCACGCTCGTGCTTGAAGTTGGGCTTGCCGACGGCGATGCAGGGCTTGCGGCAGAACGACGGTTCACGCGCTTCTTCAACAACACGCCGATGGCGATCGCCTCCGTCGACCGGAGCGGAGCGATCAACCTTTCGAATGCGCGTTTCCTGAAGCTTTTCCGCAAGAGCGGGCCCGCCCGTATCGAGCTCACAAGCGTGGTGAAGGCCACCGACCGGCCCGCGCTCAAGGCCGCTCTCAATGCGGCGATCAACGGTCAAAGCGATATTTCCCCGGTCGACGCGCAGTTCGAGAGCGACGAGGAACGAAGCGCCCGCTTCTTTGTCAGCCCGATCGTCGAAGGCGAGCCCGGCGAGGACGCGGCGATCGTCTATGCGCTTGAGACGACCGAGCAGAGAGCGCTCGAGGCTCAGTTCGCGCAGAGCCAGAAGATGCAGGCGGTCGGGCAGCTCGCCGGTGGTATCGCGCATGATTTCAACAATGTGCTGACCGCCATCATCGGCTTTTCCGACCTGCTTTTGTCGAACCACCGGCCATCCGATCCGGCGTTCGAAGACATCATGAACATCAAGCAGAACGCCAATCGTGCCGCGGGGCTGGTGCGGCAGCTTTTGGCGTTCTCCCGCCGGCAGACGCTGCAGCCGCGCGTCATTCGCCTCGACGAGGTGTTATCGGATCTCACCGTGCTGCTGGACCGCCTCCTTGGCGAGACGGTCGAGCTCAAGACGGATCACAAGAGCGGGCTCTGGCCCGTCAAGGCTGACCTCAACCAGCTGGAACAGGTGGTGGTGAATCTCGCCGTCAATGCGCGTGATGCTATGCCGAACGGCGGAACGCTTACGATCCGGGCCAGCAATTTGGCCGAAGCCGAGAGCCATCGCTTCCGCCAGGACGGCTTCCGACCCGCCGATTACGTCCTGATCGAGATCACCGACACCGGCACCGGCATGACGCCGGAGGTGATAGAAAAAATCTTCGAACCTTTCTTTTCGACGAAGGAGATCGGCAAGGGAACCGGCCTCGGACTTTCCACGGTCTACGGCATCATCAAGCAGACGGACGGCTTCATCTTCGTCGACAGCGAGCTTGGCAAAGGTACGACCTTCTCGCTGCTTCTCCCACGCTATGTGGCGGAGCGCGAAGCGGAGGAGGAGGTCACCTCGGCAAAGGCCGAGCCGACCGATCTCACCGGCAGCGCCACCATCCTTCTTGTCGAAGACGAAGAGGCCGTGCGCGCCTTCGCCTCGCGCGCGCTCGCTGCGCGCGGCTATGAGGTGCACGAAGCTGCCTCCGGTCCGGAGGCGCTTCGCATCATGAAGGATATGGACGGTGCTATCGATCTCGTCGTGTCCGACGTCGTCATGCCGGAGATGGATGGGCCGACGCTCCTGAAAGAGCTGCGCAAGACCAATCCCGCCTTGAAGATCATCTTCGTCTCCGGATATGCGGAGGACGCCTTTGCACGGCATCTGCCCGAGAACGAGGATTTCCACTTTCTGCCGAAGCCGTTCTCGCTCAAGGATCTGGCTGTCACGGTGAAGCGTGTCTTGCAGCCTTAGCGGGCGGGGGCATGACCGAGCGGTCGATGGCCCGGGGGAGACGGAGTGGGGATGAGCTGCCGTTCTCACTTGCCTGTTCATGTGTTTTCGGCGAAGTCGCCGGCCTAGAGGTGTGTCACATGCGTTTTCCCGAGCGTCTCCTTCAGGGCTATCAATCTTTCCGCGATGGTCGACTGCCGATCGAGCAGCATCAATATGCAGAGCTTGCAGAGGTTGGGCAGAGTCCCGAGATCATGGTCATCGGCTGCTGCGATTCGCGGGTTTCGCCGGAAGTGATCTTCGATGCGCGGCCCGGCGAACTCTTCGTGGTGCGCAATGTGGCCAATCTCGTGCCGCCCTATTCGCCGTCGGCTTCGCAGCACGGTGTTTCCTCGGCGATCGAATTCGCCGTCGAGGCCTTGAAGGTGAAGCATATCGTCGTTCTCGGACATGCCAGATGCGGCGGCATCCGCGCGTTTGCCGATGATGAGGTCGGACCGCTGTCACCCGGTGATTTCATCGGCAAGTGGATGTCTTTGATCGCGCCTGCTGCCGAAGAGCTTGGCCCGCGTGGTCCAGAGCCTCTCGAGGAGTATCTGCAGCGTTTGGAGCAGGTATCGGCGGTGAAGACGCTCGATAATCTGATGACGTTCCCGTTCGTGCAGCGGCGCGTGGAAGAGGGCTCGCTCGCACTCCATGCGGCCTATTTCGCGGTGGCGACGGGGCTTCTGATGGTGCGGCGCCCAGACAGCGATGTCTTCGAGCCGATCAGCACGGCGAAGCCCTCAAACTGAGCTGTCGGGCACACTTCTTTCGGCCCGCCGAGACGGGATCCCTCGGTGTTGACGGTATAGAACAAATAGAGTACGAAATTCTCTGAGGAGCGGGTAGTCATCCGCTGAACTTTAGAGGATAGTCCGATGGCGAATCCGTTGCGCGTACTCGAAGGAGGCAAAGAATCTATGGATCGAACCAAGGCTCTGGATGCTGCTCTCAGCCAGATCGAGCGCTCCTTCGGCAAGGGGTCGATCATGCGGCTCGGCAAGGAAGGGCAGGTCGTCGAAGTTGCCACGATCCCGACCGGCTCACTCGGACTTGATATTGCGCTTGGCATTGGCGGTCTGCCGCGCGGGCGCGTGGTCGAAATCTATGGGCCGGAATCCTCGGGTAAGACGACGCTCGCTCTGCACACGGTGGCACAGGCACAGAAGAAGGGTGGCATTTGCGGCTTTATCGATGCCGAGCATGCGCTCGATCCGATTTATGCGCGCAAGCTCGGCGTCAAGCTCGACGACCTCTTGATTTCGCAGCCGGATGCGGGCGAGCAGGCGCTCGAAATTGCCGACACGCTGGTGCGGTCGGGAGCCATCGATGTGCTTGTCGTAGATTCGGTCGCCGCTCTCACACCGCGCGCCGAGCTCGAAGGCGAGATGGGCGATTCGTTGCCCGGCATGCAGGCGCGGCTGATGAGCCAGGCGCTCAGGAAGCTCACGGCCTCGATCTCGCGCTCGCATACGATGGTCATCTTCATCAATCAGATCCGCATGAAGATCGGCGTCATGTTCGGCAGCCCGGAAACGACGACGGGCGGCAATGCCTTGAAGTTCTATTCCTCCGTGCGCCTCGATATTCGTCGGATCGGTGCCATCAAGGATCGCGACGAAGTCGTGGGCAACCAGACCCGGGTCAAGGTGGTGAAGAACAAGCTCGCACCGCCGTTCCGCGAGGTGGAATTCGACATCATGTATGGGGAAGGCATTTCCCATACGGGTGAGCTTCTCGATCTCGGCGTGAAGGCCGGTATCGTCGAAAAATCCGGTTCCTGGTTCTCCTACGACAGCCAGCGTCTCGGTCAGGGCCGGGAGAATGCGAAGAACTTCCTGCGCGAAAACGAGGATGTCGCCAACGCCATCGAAAAGGCGATCCGCGAGAATGCCGGTCTCATTGCGGATGAGCTTCTGGACGGTCCGCGCCAGGAGGACGAGGGCGGCAAGGCGGCGAAGGCCTGAGGCAGGCTCGTCGTTTTATCCTCATCGCTTCGCCGAGATGGGCGAGCGGGCACGGGATGAGTGAGCAATATTTGTGTTTCTGGAGAGCCCGCTTCTGGCGGGCTTTCTGGTTTTCGTTCTTAGCCCAGTGTGATTGTTCGCGACGCCTGTGACGGCATTTCGGACCGAGATTCTCAGGCAGCCGGTCCGTGCGTCGGTGAGGCTGCCTTGCCCGCGAGGCCTTTTCTGGTCCGGGGCCGGTTTCTTCGACGTCGCCAATTCCGGCCAGTCGCACACGGGATGAGAGGTCGGTTGCGGCGGATGGACGCCGATGATTGGGAGTGGACCGTTTCTCGCCGGACGGCGACGCACATTTTCGGTGTCGCGCGTGACTGACAGGATAGTTGCGCGCCTTCGGGCTTCCGGTGTTGTTTGGCGTAGGGTTCAGCCATGTGGACAGTTCTCCGGCCCGTCGCTAAAACCACCGCCTGCGGGCTTTCGGTGATCCGATGACGGCGGTGATCCGACGACAGCCCGGAAATCCCATTACTTCGGTGCCGGCCGTAGATGTTCGGTGGCCATGAGGTCCAACCACAGGTGTTTCGCCAGATGATCGGCGTCAACGAGATCCGCTCTGCGTTCCTCGACTATTTTTCCAAGCACGACCACGAGATCGTCGCTTCCGGCCCGCTCGTGCCCCGCAACGACCCGACCTTGATGTTCACCAATGCGGGCATGGTCCCGTTCAAGGACTTCTTCACGGGGCGGGCGAAGGCTCCTTATCCGCGCGCAGTCACCTCGCAGAAATGCGTGCGGGCGGGCGGCAAGCATAACGATCTCGACAATGTCGGTTACACGGCGCGTCACCACACCTTTTTCGAGATGCTCGGGAATTTTTCCTTCGGGGAT
This sequence comes from Rhodopseudomonas julia, assembly GCF_030813515.1. Taxonomy (NCBI): domain Bacteria; kingdom Pseudomonadati; phylum Pseudomonadota; class Alphaproteobacteria; order Hyphomicrobiales; family Nitrobacteraceae; genus Rhodopseudomonas; species Rhodopseudomonas julia. The sequence goes on from NZ_JAUSUK010000002.1 coordinate 884,381, forward strand.
TATTTCAAGGAGCGCGCGATCGAGCTTGCCTGGAACCTCGTCACCAAGGAATTCGAGCTCGACCCGAAGCGGCTTCTCGTCACCGTCTATGCCGACGACGAAGAAGCGTTTTCGCTGTGGCGCAAGATTGCCGGCCTGCCGGAAGAGAAGGTCATCCGCATCGCGACCTCGGATAATTTCTGGCAGATGGGCGAGACTGGACCCTGCGGTCCATGTTCGGAGATTTTCTACGATCACGGTGCGGAGATCCCCGGAGGGCCTCCGGGCTCGCCCGACGAGGACGGCGACCGTTTCATCGAGATCTGGAACCTCGTCTTCATGCAGTTCGAGCAGGTGGCAGGCGGCGAGCGCCACAACCTGCCGCGGCCTTCGATCGATACGGGCATGGGGCTTGAGCGGATCGCGGCTGTCCTGCAGGGCGTGCACGACAATTACGACATCGACCTCTTCCGGCATCTGATCGAGGCCGTGGAAGGGGCGACGCGCGCCAAGGCGACCGAGGCGAACCGTGCGAGCCATCGCGTGATTGCCGATCATCTGCGCGCGACGAGCTTTCTGATTGCAGACGGCGTGCTGCCGTCGAACGACGGGCGGGGCTACGTGCTGCGTCGCATCATGCGGCGGGCAATGCGTCATGCGCATCTCCTCGGCGCCGAGGAGCCGGTGATTTATTCGCTGGTCCCGACCCTCATGCGCGAGATGGGCGGCGCTTATCCCGAGCTCATGCGCGCTGAGGCTCTCATCACCGAGACGATCCGTCTGGAGGAGAGCCGTTTTCAGCGCACGCTGTCGCGCGGGCTGAGCCTTCTCGACGAGGCGGCGGGTTCGCTTCACAAAGGCGACATGCTCGATGGCGAGACCGCCTTCAAGCTCTATGACACCTATGGGTTTCCGCTCGATCTGACGCAGGACGCGCTCAAGAACCGCGGCATCAGCGTCGATCTCGCCGGCTTCACCGATGCGATGGAGCGTCAGCGGGCGGAGGCTCGCGCAAGCTGGGCGGGCTCCGGCGAGGCGGCGACGGAAGAAGTCTGGATGGCGCTCAAGGAGGAGCATGGCGCCACGGAATTCCTCGGCTACGGCACGGAAACGGCCGAGGCCGTCACGCTTGGTTTCGTCAAGGATGGCGAGCGCGCGTCGGAACTGAATGCCGGCGATGCGGGCGCGGTCGTTGTCAACCAGACGCCCTTTTATGGCGAATCGGGTGGTCAGGTCGGCGACACCGGCGTCATTCGCAGCGAGGCGGGCGGCGTCTTCCGCGTGGAGGATACGCAGAAGAAGGCGGACGGGCTTTTCGTCCATTTCGGGCGGATGGAGGAGGGCAAGCTCTCCCTCGGCGACAATGTCCGTATGATCATCGAAGGCAAGCGCCGCACGACGATCCGGGCCAACCACTCGGCGACGCATCTTCTGCACAAGGCGTTGCGCGACACGCTTGGTCCGCATGTCGCCCAGAAGGGGTCGCTCGTGGCGCCCGACCGGCTGCGGTTCGATTTTTCCCATCCGAAGCCAATGAGCGAGGAAGAGCTTCGGCTCGTCGAGGACCGCGCCAACGCCGTTATCTTGCAGGATGCGCCGGTGACGACACGGCTGATGGATCGCGAGGCGGCAATTTCCGCCGGGGCTATGGCGCTCTTCGGCGAGAAATACGGCGATGAAGTGCGGGTTGTCTCCATGGGCACGGAGGTCGGTGGAGATGCCGGCGAGACGAAACCCTATTCGGTGGAGCTTTGCGGCGGCACTCATGTCGGCGCGACGGGCGAAATCGGCCTGGTGAAGGTTTTGAGTGAGGGTGCGGTTGCCGCGGGCGTACGTCGCGTGGAGGCCCTGACGGGCGAGGCGGCACGCCGCTATCTCGCCGAGCAGGACAGGCGCGTGAAGGATCTCGCTGGTCGTCTCAAGGTGCGTCCGGAAGAGCTTGTCGAGCGCGTCGACGGTCTCATGGAAGAGCGCAGACGGCTTGAGCGCGAGCTCGCGGAAGCCAAGAAGCAGCTGGCCATGGGCGGTGGCAAAGCGGGCGCCGAGCCTGTCAGAGAAATCGGCTCAATCAAGCTGATGGCACGCCTCGTGGAAGGCGTCGCGCTCAAGGATCTGCGCGGAATCGTCGATGAGGGCAAACAGGCGGTCGGCTCGGGCGTCGTCGCCATCGTCGGCGTCAACGACGGCAAAGCAGGGCTCGCTGTCGGCGTTACGAGCGATCTGACGGACAAGTTCAACGCCATCGACCTGGTGCGGCTCGGATCTGAGGCCTTGGGTGGCAAAGGTGGCGGCGGGCGGCCGGATATGGCGCAGGCGGGCGGTCCGGATGCCGGCCAGGCGGAAGCCGCGCTCGCGGCGATCACCGCGCGGGTCGAAGAACTCGCGGCATAGGTCTGTTTGCCAACAATGCGGGCGCGGCGTCCTCGAAGAACGCCGGCCCCTTTTGGGCCTGTTGCTGACGGCCTGTTTGGGCGGCCTATTTCTGGTGCCGGTTTTCGGCGATCTTCCGTAGACCTTCCTGATCGACGATCGTCACCTTCTGACGGCCGCTCTTGACGAAACCTGCCTCTTCCCAAGAACTGAGGAGCCGGCTGACCGTGTGAAGCGTGGTCCCGGTCATCTCCGCAATGTCCTGGCGGGTGATCGGGAAATCGATTTCCACCCCATCTTCGGTCGGGCGTCCGGCCTGTTCGGTGAGGCGCAGAAGCGCCTGCGCCACGCGCTGCTCGACCTGCTGGGTGGCCATCTCCACGACGCGGGCCTGCGTTTCCTGCAGGCGGGCGCCGACCGTGCGCGAGGCGTTGTCGGCAAAGGCTGGAAAACGCGCCGCAAAATCGGCCCAGAGATGGGTCGGCCAGGTCAGCACCACGCAATCGACGGCGGCCACGGCGCTCGCGGGATAGGATTTGCGGCCGATCGCCGGTGCGATCCCGAAAAGCTCACCATCGTTGATGTACCGAGTGATCACCTGATCGCCGCCGGGCGTGGTGCGGACCACGCGCACATGTCCGTTCAGGAGGAGGTGGAAGGAATGCGCATCCGCCTCCTGCTCGAAGATCGTCGCCTCGCGGGGATAGCGGGCCGAGCGTGCCGCCTTGAGAATGACGTCGAGATCATCCGGCTGCAGTCCCGTAAAGAGCGGCAGACCCTGGATGAGCGATCGATCGAGAGCGGGCAAACAGATCTCCGTCGCAAACCGCGGAAGGCGGTGTCGACCTCCGTTCTAAACGGCGTTGCCGGCTGAGGAAAAGCGGTTGGCGAAGAAGTTCTGTCACCGGGAGAGGTGAGGCCTGTGGGGAGGGGGGAACGCCGCGCGTTTGACGGCCTCATTGTGTCGCGTGGCGGCGTCGTCCCCACAGGATCGGCGCGTAGCGGAGTGCGAAGGCGAGGAAGGCGAGGCTCCAGATGACGCCGCCGAGCGTGACGAGCACCGCATAGAGGCCGATCGCGAAGGTCGCGGCGATTCGGAGGACGGCGCCTAGGCTGACGGCTCCATAGAGCGCGCGCGTCCAGCGGTCCGCGTGGATCGCGCGACCCGTATGGCCGAGGCTTGCGCGCGTCATGATGGCGAGCGTCATGGTGCCGATCGCGCCCGCCGTCAGAGCATGAATGGCCGCACTCGGCGTGATGAGCGCTGGCGCAAGAATGGAGGCGCCGATGAGGGCAAGCGAAATTGCGAGCCAGAGATAACCGAGATGCAGAACGAGGACGATCGGCTCGCCGAAGGTGGCGCTTCCCCGCCAGCGTGACAGGCGCAGACCGAGAAGGAGGCCTGCAACGAGCCAGAGGATGCCGGTCGCGGGCGCGTAGGGGAACACGACCCAGGCGGGGATGGCGGCGAGTGTTGCGACAAGTGCGACCTTATCGATCCGGCCGAAAGGCGCGGGGAGGTCTTTGTCGCCATTCTTCACGAGCCAGTTGCGTGTGAAGCTCGGGGTCACGCGGCCGCCGATGAGGGCGATGAGAAGCGCGATGACGCCGAGCGCCAGACGTACGGCGTAGCCGGAGGGGAGAAGCCCTGCGGCCTCTGCATGGAAAAGTGCGTTGGCAAGAGCGAAGACGGAGAGAATGAACGCGACAGGCATGTTCTTCCAGTTCTTGCCGGCAATGACTTCGCGAATGATGGCGAATGCGAGCGAGACCGGAAAGGCGAGATCGAGCACAAACGCAAGCGCGGGCGCTGCCACGAAGGCTGAAGCAATGCGCCCGACGAGCCAAAGTGCGACGAGGCCGAGCAACGGTTTCCCGCTCAAGGGGAGGCGGCCCGTCCAGTTGGGCACGGCCGTCAGAATGAAGCCGGCGATGATGGCTCCGACATAGCCGAAGATCATCTCGTGTTCGTGCCAGGCGAGCGCATCAAAGGGGCCGGCAGGGCTGCCACCGGCAAAATACATCCACAGCCAGAAAGGGATGGCGAGACCGGCGAAAAGGGTCCCGGCGAAAAAGAAGGGGCGGAATCCGTAAGACAGGATCGGGGCGACGTCGAGGCTGCGGCCGCGCGTGTCTTTGTTGCTGACGCCCTCCGCCCGCTCGCGTCGCGGGACGGAACGGTCGATGAGGGCGGCATTAATCCTGTCGGTGATCGGGCACATGATCGTCTCTCGCTTGCTTGCGGCGACCATAGCGGGATCAGCCACGGCGTCTTTGCGCTCCGGCAAACTGACGGAAGGGTGTGCTTCGCTCAAAACACGCCGGGCACTGAGCCGGTGTCTGGCCGCCATGATCGACAGGGATGGCCTATGTTTCGGCCCTGGTTGCGTGGCGCTCCAGATAAGTGCGCGGTGGCGTGCCGAGGACGCGCTTGAACATCGTCGTGAAGGCCGCCGGATTGTCGTAGCCGAGATCGATCGCGACCGCCGTCACGGCCTCGCCGGCGGCCAGCCGCGGCAGGGCCGCCATCAGACATGCCTGCTGGCGCCAGGCCACGAAACTCAAGCCGGTCTCGCGGCGAAAGAGGCGTGTGAAGCTTCGCCGCGACAGGCTCAAGGCGTCGCTCCATTCATCGATCGTGCTGTGTGGTGTCGGGCGAAGCAGGAAACCACGGCAGAGCCGCAGCAACGGGTCGGTCCTGGGCAGGGGGAGCGAGAGCGGCAAGGCCGGCAGACGGTGCATCTCGTGTTCGACGAGCCGCATGAGTGCTGCGTCTCGCTCGTTGAGCTCGCCATCTCGCGGCAGTGCCACCGCTTCGGTGAGGAGATTGCGCATCAAGGGCGAGATGCCGACGACCTGACATCGGGCCGGCATCGCTTCGGCGGCCTCGGGGAGGAGATAGAGGCTTTGGATCTTCACTCGGCCCAACATGTGGACCTCATGGACCACTTGAGGCGGGATCCACATGCCGCGTTCGGGCGGCATCACCCAGGCTCCGTCGCGGGTGACCATCATCACGACGCCGGTCGAACCGTAGAGGAGCTGGCCTCTGCGATGATTGTGCGGCGCGATGATCTGGCCGTCCGGATATTCGGTGCCGAGAGCGATCACGCGGCGCGGAATGTCATCCGCGAAAGGGAGAAGAGGAGGCTTTTTAAGGATCATGGCCCAGTCTCGTAGGATAATGACCCTAATGCGGTGGCGGGCCGCAGTCGATCCGGTTTGCTAGACGGTCTCCCCAAAAGCCGGCAGCTCGCCGGCTGATCCTCACAGGCTCGAAAGGCCCCCGAATGACCTCCGTCACTGTCTCCCGTTCCGGTTCCGGCGGCACTGCCTTTGCGGTGCTGGGCGCGGCGAGCTTCTGCCATCTCCTCAACGATATGATGCAGTCGCTGGTGATTGCGGCCTATCCGATCTTCAAGTCGGAGTTTGATTTGAGCTTTGCACAGCTCGGGCTTCTTACGCTCACCTATCAGGCGACCGCTTCTATGCTGCAGCCGCTCGTCGGTCTCTACACCGATCGCCGGCCGCAGCCTTATTCGCTGCCTGTCGGCATGAGCTCCACATTGTGCGGGCTTCTCGCGCTCGCCTTTGCTTCCAGCTATGCGGGCCTTCTCGTCGGCAGCGCGCTTCTCGGCATCGGCTCGTCGATCTTTCATCCGGAATCGTCGCGTCTGGCGCGTCTTGCCTCCGGAGGTGCGCACGGCCTGGCGCAGTCGATCTTCCAGGTCGGCGGCAATGCCGGAGCCTCGCTCGGCCCGATCGTCGTCGCGTTCTTCGTTCTGCCGCGTGGCCAGGAGAGCATCGCCTGGTTCGCTCTGGTGGCGCTGTGTGGGATCATCGTGCTGACGCGGCTCGGCGGCTGGTACAAGCGCCACGCCGAGCGTCGACCCGTGGCGCGGCGGGGCAGCGGTGAAGAAAGCGGGCTCAGCCGCCGCGAGATCGGACGGGCGCTCTCGCTTCTTTTCGGCCTGATCCTGTCGAAATACTTCTATCTCGCGAGCTTCACGAGCTATTACGTCTTCTACCTGATGCACCGCTTCGGGTTGCCGCAGGGCGAGGCGCAGCTCTACCTGTTCGTGTTTCTCGCGGCCGTGGCGGCGGGCACGCTGATCGGCGGGCCGGTGGGCGACCGCATCGGGCGCAAGGCGGTGATCTGGACATCGATTGCCGGCGTTCTGCCCTTCACGCTCGTGCTGCCCTATGTCGGGCTTCCGGCGACCGCCGTCCTCAGCGTTCTCATCGGTCTCATTCTCTCCTCGGCCTTCTCCGCAATCGTCGTCTATGCGCAGGAATTGATGCCCGGCCGTGTCGGCATGGTGTCCGGCCTCTTCTTCGGCCTCGCCTTCGGTATGGGCGGTATCGGTGCGGCGCTGGTGGGCGTTCTCGCCGATTGGACGAGCATCGAGTTCGTCTACAAGATCTGCGCCTTCCTGCCCGCGATGGGCTTTCTCGCAGCCTTCCTGCCGGATGCGGAGGGGCGCCGGAGGGCGCGCCTGGAAGCCCGCCTGTCGCCCGACGCGTCGGAGCGCTGACGAGCCTCCAAAGAAAAAGGGCGGCTTGCCGCCGCCCTTCGACCTGTCAGAAAGACTGGGCCGTCAGCCCATGGCCTTCTGCAAATTCGTGTCGATCTTGTCGAGGAAGCCGGTCGTCGACAGCCATGGCTGGTCGGGACCGACGAGCAGGGCAAGGTCCTTCGTCATGGCGCCCGATTCGATGGTGTTGACCACCGTACGCTCCAGCGTGTCGGCGAAGTGCTTCAGCTCCTTGTTGTCGTCGAGTTTGGCGCGATGTGCGAGCCCGCGGCTCCAGGCGAAGATCGAGGCCGTCGAATTGGTCGATGTCTCGCGGCCCTGCTGATGCAGACGGAAATGCCGCGTGACGGTGCCGTGTGCGGCCTCCGCTTCGACCGTGTTGCCGTCCGGCGTCATCAACACGGACGTCATTAGGCCGAGGGAGCCGAAGCCTTGCGCGACGGTGTCGGACTGCACGTCGCCGTCGTAGTTCTTCGCCGCCCAGACGAAACCGCCCGACCATTTCAGCGCCGCCGCGACCATGTCGTCGATCAGCCGGTGCTCATAGGTGATCTGGCGTGCCTCGTATTTTTCCTTGAACTCCGCCTCGTAGATCTCCTGGAAGAGGTCCTTGAAGCGACCGTCATAGGCTTTGAGGATCGTGTTCTTGGTCGACAGATACACCGAGTAGCCGCGCATCAGACCGTAATTGAGCGAGGCGCGGGCGAAATCGCGGATCGATTCGTCGAGGTTGTACATGCCCATGGCAACGCCGCCGGCCGGGAAATCGAACACCTCGTATTCCTGCGAATCGGACCCGTCCTTGGCTTCCCAGCGCATTGTGAGCTTGCCGGCGCCAGGGACGACGAAATCCGTCGCCTTGTACTGGTCGCCGAAAGCGTGGCGGCCAATGACGATCGGCTTCGTCCAACCCGGGACCAGACGCGGCACGTTCGAGCAGATGATCGGCTCGCGGAAGACGACGCCGCCCAGAATGTTGCGAATCGTGCCGTTCGGGGAACGCCACATCTTCTTGAGGCCGAATTCCTCCACGCGCGCTTCGTCCGGCGTAATGGTGGCGCATTTCACGCCAACTCCGACCTTCTTGATCGCCTCGGCCGCATCCACCGTCACCTGATCCTCGGTGGCATCGCGGTTCTCGATACCGAGATCGTAGTATTGCAGATCGAGGTCGAGATAGGGGTGGATGAGCTTTTCCTTGATGTAGTGCCAGATGATGCGCGTCATCTCGTCGCCGTCGAGTTCGACGACGGGGTTCTCCACCTTAATCTTCGCCATGGATTTTCCTGTCTGCTTTGCTCGGTGCTATGCGGGTCCGGAGCGGCTTTTCCGCACATTCAGATCAACGGGCCGTATAGCAAACGCCCTTCGCCGCGCAAACACGGCGAAGGGCGAGAAATCGATTCTCTCATCCGGCTCGTCGAGAGCCCGGCCCGTTTACGTCATACGAGGCCGGCGAGAGACAGGATGATAATGACGATCGCGATCAGTCCAACAAGATAGACGATATTGCGCATGGCGGGTGGCTCCCTGTCTGTTGAGGCTTATAAGCGCTGTTGCGTCGAAGATGTCGCTCAGGCGAGGCCGAGAAGCGACAGAACCGCCACGACGACCACGATCAGACCAACGATATAGATAATGCTTCGCATCATGCCCTCTTTCAGTGTGCGTTCAATTCAGCTTTGCGGTGACAATCCCCGCTTTGCGACATGGTTCCGCGGATTTCTTGGCCCGCTCGGTCAAAGGAGGGGCTCGTGAACGGCGAGGGCGGGACAGATTCCCGCCAAGTCACTGGGCCTGCAATCATCCTCGTGGAGCCGCAGCTCGGGGAGAATATCGGCATGGTCGCCCGGGCCATGGCGAATTTTGGTCTGTCCGATCTGCGCCTCGTTGCGCCACGCGATGGCTGGCCGAACGAAAAGGCGCGCGCTGCGGCAAGCCGAGCCGATCATGTGATCGATGCTGTCAGGGTTTATGAGAATGTCGCCGAAGCCGTCGCAGAGCTTCGCTTCGTGCTCGCGACGACGGCCCGCACGCGCGAGATTCCGAAAGAGGTTCTGGGTCCGCGCGAGGCCGCGGCCGCCTTGCGTGAGAAAGAAAGCCTCGGTCAGGAGACGGGCCTCCTTTTCGGTCGCGAGCGCTGGGGACTCGTCAACGAAGAGATCGCCTATGCCGACAAGATCGTGACGTTTCCGGTCAATCCGAGTTTCGCTTCCCTCAATCTGGCGCAATCTGTGCTTTTGATGAGCTACGAATGGCTGCAATCCGGCCTGGGCGAGGGCGAGCTTCCGACGCGTGCAAGGCTCCCCGAGCTCGATGCGATGCCGGCGCCGAAATCGGAGCTCGTCGGTTTGATGGAGCATTTGGAGAGTGCACTCGAGCCGACCGGCTATTATCGCACGGAAGAAAAGCGCCCGGTGATGGTCCGCAATCTGCGAGCGATGCTGCAAAGGCCGGGTTTCACGACCACGGAGATCCGTGCGTTGCGCGGCATCGTGGCCGCGCTCGAAGGGCGCAAAACCAAGCGCGATGTGGCGAAAGCGTCCGGCGAAGAGGATGAGTGACGAGAATGCATGACGCCGGCCCGGTGCTGGTGTTCGATTCCGGGCTCGGCGGGCTCTCCGTCGTTCGGGCGATCAGCCAACAAATACCTCGCATCCGCCTGGTCTACGTGGCCGACGATGCAGCCTTTCCCTACGGGGATTGGGAAGACGACCAGCTGCGCACGCATATCGTCGAGCTGATGGGGCGCCTCATCGCCCAGTATCGCCCGACGGCGGTCGTGATTGCCTGCAACACGGCCTCGACCCTCGTTCTGCCGGCGCTGCGGGCGCGCTACGAGATTCCCTTCGTCGGCACGGTCCCCGCGATCAAGCCGGCCGCTGAACAGACCAAGACCGGGATCATCGCGGTGCTTGCAACGCCGGGTACGATGCGGCGCGATTATACGCGCGACCTCATTCGAAAGTTCGCCTCGCTCGTTCATGTGCGGCTCGTCGGCGCGCCGTTGTTGGCGGCTTTCGCCGAAGCGCGGATGCGGGGCGAAGGGATCGACGAGCGGGCGCTCGCAGAGCAGATCGAACCGTGCTTCGTGGAGGTCGAGGGGCGACGCACCGATATGGTGGTGCTCGCCTGCACGCATTATCCGTTCCTGGCCGATCTTTTCGATCGGCATGCGCCATGGCCGGTGTGTTTCATCGATCCTGCGCCTGCCATTGCGCGGAGGCTGGCAAGCGTTCTCGATGGCCGCCGGGGGGATGAAGGGTCGGGGACTGCCGCATTTACGAGCGGTCGACCGGTGCCGGCGCCGGTCTTGCAGATCCTGCAGCAGTATCGATTGGCTGGAGGTTAAATCCGGGCCGGAATGTTTCGCCGGCACGCCCGCAGGGAGACGGACGCGCCGGCGATGCCGATCGCTCGGCTTTAACGGGAGACTATTCGGCTTTGAGGAAGTCGCCGACCTCCAAGAGCACGAATTCGTTGTCGTCGGCCTTGTCGAGGGACCGGCCTGCCGAGAAGGGCAGGTTGTTGTCGTTGCCGACGACGATATGCGTCGGGTCGACGATGTCGACATCCTCGATCGTCACGAAGGGCATGTCGTAATAGCCTTCGCCGCCGCCTTGCACCTTCTTGCCATCGGTGTCGTCGATCTTGAGAAGGTCGATGTAGCCGATCTTGCGGACCGGTCCGCCTTCCATCTCGTCGGTCATTTCAATCTTGTAGATCCGCTTCAGCCTGGCCGGCTTGGCGAAGCAATCGGTTGCCGTCGACTTCGGATCGTCACAGGCTTCGTCGGCTGAACCGGCGCCGTTGTCGCGCTCGATGACGAGGCCGTGCGTGTCGTCGATCATGTTGAAGTCGCCGATCGCCTCGCCGCCCTCAGCCAGCGGATAGAGCCAGGAGCGGCCGGTCCATGCGCCCTTGGCCACATCGAATTCGATGATGCGCAGCGCTGGATGGCCGTCGACCTTTTCGACTTCGCCGTCGACATAGATCGGACCTTCCAGAAGGCCGTAGAGCTTCGACTTGTCGGGGGCGGAGGCGAGACCCTCGTAACCGCCGGAACGCTTCAGATTGAAGGCGGGCATTTCGGTCGCCGGATTGCCCGGCAGGCGCAGGAAGGGATTGTCCGGCGAGGTGACCGGCTTGTCGCCGATTTTCGTCTCGACGAGCGTTTCGAGTTCTCCGTTCTGATTGAACTTGAGGAGATAGGGTCCGAATTCCTCGCCGATCCAGAAGCCGTCATCGACTGGCTGGATCGATTCGACGTCGAAATCGGCGCCGGTCAGATAGCGGCTTTGCGAGCCTTCGTTGACGATCGGGAAGGGCGCTACCTCGTTCGGATCGGACAGAAAGACGGTGTCGAGGCGGTTCACTTTGTTCGCGTCCCAGTCGAACGACAGGTGATGGATCATCAAGGCTGCGTCGGCGGAATTGATCTTGGAGCCGAAGCCGTTGTCGGAGAGCGACCAGAAGGTGCCGTCATCCATCTTCTTGATGCCCGAAAAACCCTGGATCGGCTGGCCGTCGAACGGCATGTCGAGGCCGGTCGCACGCGCCCCGTCCCTGCCTGCGACTTTTGTGTCTTCGGCGCGATGGTAATCGGAGGAGGTAAACTTTGCGGAGGTGGCGAGGCTCGCCGGAGCGTCCTTCGGCGGCTCGACGAAGGTTGCCGCCGGCAGCACGGCATGAGCCTCGAGCTTCGCCGGGAATGCCTTCTCCTGCGCATTCGCGTGGCTCAGAAGGGCGGCGGAAGCGGTGGCCACCAGAAGGAGTGTGCGCATCATCAAAAGGGCCTTTCATTTCGGGGCGCCTGGGCGCGCCAGGTTCGGCTTCCATGAAGACAGCTTTCGTTGCAGGCCGTTGACGGCGAGATGAAACGACGATGAAGAGCGCCGGAAGGGTCTCGGCTGCGGTTCGTGTTTGACACGGAGCGATAAAACCCATAAGTGAGCCGCGGCTCGGCGCTTTCAGCGCGCGGGGCCCGCACCCGTGGGGTAACTTCCGCCAACTTATGTTCGGATCGGAATTTCGGCGAGCGCTTCGCCGGACCCCTGTCAGTCGTTCTTCCGCATTCGCGGGATGGGCGGCAGAGGAGGGCGCGTTTCGACAACCGAAACGGTAAGGACGATAGCGTCATGAGCAAGCGCCATAGCGCCAAGTACAAACTTGATCGCCGCATGGGCGAAAACATCTGGGGTCGCCCGAAGAGCCCGGTCAACAAGCGTGAATACGGCCCGGGCCAGCACGGCCAGCGCCGCAAGTCGAAGCTTTCGGACTTCGGTGTGCAGCTGCGCGCCAAGCAGAAGCTAAAGGGCTATTACGGCGAGATCCGCGAGAAGCAGTTCCGCAAGATTTACGACGAGGCCGCGCGCCTGAAGGGCGACACCTCGGAGAAGCTGATCGGCCTCCTGGAGAGCCGTCTCGACGCGATCGTCTATCGTGCGAAGTTCGTGGCGACGGTCTTTGCGGCGCGCCAGTTCGTCAATCACGGTCATGTCCGCGTCAACGGCCAGAAGGTCAACATCCCGAGCTATCGCTGCAAGCCGGGCGATGTGATCGAAGTGCGCGAGCGCTCCAAGCAGATCGCCGTCGTGCTCGAGGCAACCGACCTCGCCGAGCGTGACGTGCCGGATTACATCGATGCCGACCACAACAAGATGACGGCGACCTTCACCCGCGTGCCGGCCTTCTCCGAAGTGCCGTATCCGGTGACGATGGAGCCGAACCTCGTGGTCGAGTACTATTCGCGCCAGTAAACGGTTGCGATCACAATGCTTTTCAAGGGCCGCCTTCGGGCGGCCCTTTTTGTATCCATGGGCTTGAGCGAGCGGGCGGCTTCGGTGAAGGTGCGGCGATGACCGAGGTTCTGGACGATATTGACGAATTGCTGGAAGAGGCGGTGCCTGCGCCCGAGCCCGATGAGGCCTCAGAGGCGACGCATCCGCTGTTTCGCAATGCGCCGGGCAGTGTCGCCTTTAAGAAGCTGCGCAAAAGGCTGCTGCGCGAAGTGCGCGAGACACTTTCCGCTTACGGGATGGTCGAAGAGGGGGCGAGGTGGCTCGTCTGCGTATCAGGCGGCAAAGATTCGCATGCGCTCCTTGCCGTGCTTCTCGACCTCAAATGGCGCGGTCTTTTGCCGGTCGATCTTCTCGCCTGCAATCTCGATCAGGCGCAGCCTGGTTTTCCGGCGGAAATCCTGCCCGATTATTTCAGGCGGAACGAGATCCCGCATCGTATCGAGCGCCGCGACACCTATTCGGTGGTGACGGAGAAGATCGCCCCGGGGCAGACGATGTGCGCGCTGTGCTCACGCCTCAGACGCGGTCATCTTTACCGGATCGCGCGCGAGGAACGCTGCCAGGCGGTCGTTCTCGGCCATCATCGCGAAGATGCGCTCGAGACCTTCGTGATGAACATGCTCAACGGCGGCCGGCTTTCCTCGATGCCACCGAAGCTCAAGAACGATGCGGGCGATCTCCTGGTGCTGCGGCCACTTATTCGCTCTGCCGAGGCGGATCTGGAGCGTTTCGCTGCGGGCCTCGAAGCTCCGATCATCCCGTGCAATCTCTGCGGATCCCAGGACGGGCTTGAGCGTCAGCGGGTGAAGGACATCCTGTCGGAATGGGAGCGCGAGCGACCCGGGACCAAGGCGAACATGCTGCGAGCGCTGGCGCATCTGCGCCCCTCGCATCTGCACGATCCGACCCGCTTCGATTTTGCCGCCCTATAATTGAGCTGCGTTTCCTGCGCTCAGGGCGTGGCCGCGTCTTGCCATGCGCTTGCTTTTTCTGTGGGATAGATCACCCATAGCGCTGGCGAAACAGGACGCCATGCTCGGCGATGAGCACGGTTGCGATCGCAAGGCCTGACAGAATGGTGAGACCGAAGGCGAAGGGCGTGACGCTGCCATCGTAAAGGTAGCCGACGAACGCGCCGAAAAAACCGCCGCCGAAGGTCTGCATGAAGCCGAGGACCGAAGAGGCCGTTCCGGCGACATGGCCGAGAGGCTCCATGGCGAGTGCGTTGAAATTGGTGCCGACGAAGCCGAAGAAAAAGAAGGCTGCGCTGATCAGCGGGAAAAACAGCCAGAACGGCATCGGTCCAGCATAGACGAGCGACAGGATGGCCGTAACGAAGCTCAGGGCGCAGAAGCTGATCAGCGCCGTGTGAGCCAGACGGCGCATGCCGAAGCGGCCTACGAGGCGGGAATTGGCGAAAGAGGCGCCCGCGATCAGGACGGCGCTTCCGGAAAAAGCCACGGGAAACCAGGGGCCTAGCCCAAAGACCTCGACAAAGATCTGCTGCGACGAATTGAGGTACGAGAACAGCCCGCCAAAGGCGAGAGCAGTCGCAAAAGCATAGCCGAAAGCCTGCCGGTTGGTGAGCACGATGCGGAAGGCCTCGATGACCTTGCGTCCGTTGAGGGGGCGGCGGTTCTCTTCGGCAAGCGTTTCCGGCAGGCGTTTCCCGGACCACAGCAGCACGATTGCGCCGAAGATTGCCGTGGCGAACAAGATCCAGTGCCAGCTTGCGACGAAGAGCACGAGTTGCCCCATCGTCGGGGCAAAGATCGGCACGGCCATGAAGACCATCATGACGAGGGACATGAGGCTCGCCATCTGCCGCCCGCCGAAGGTGTCGCGAACGACTGAGATTGCGACGACGCGGGTTGCGGCTGCGCCTATCCCCTGGAACATCCGGCAGGCGAGAAGAATGCCGAAATCCGGCGCGAGTGCCGAGGCCGTTCCCCCCGCGACATAGATCACGAGGCCGGCGAGGAGGATCGGGCGGCGGCCGAAACGGTCGGCAAGCGGCCCGAAGACGAGCTGGGCGATGCCAAAGCCCACCACGAAGGCCGTGACGACGAATTGCCGGGAGTTCTGATCTTCGATCGAAAAACTGCCTGCGATGTTGTCGAGTGCCGGCAAAATGATGTCGATCGCCATGGCGTTGAGCGCCATCATCGAGGCGGCGAGGGCGACGAACTCGACATAGGGGATTGTCAGCCGAGAGGCGGCGGGCGTGGAGGAAGGCATTGGAACGGTCTCCCCGGACAGGACACGGTCCCGCGCGGAATGAGTGCGGCAGAATTGTTGGGAGACTGGGTTCTAGGGCCCGCGGCGAACCCCTGCAAGGTCACGGGTACGAGCCGTGTGCCTTTCGCTCTGGACGGAAGAGGGTCGCCTCAAAATGAAAGAGCCGGCTTTCCGCCGGCTCGGTCTTCGCAAATGGGATAATGCGTAGCCCGGTCTCAGGAGCCTGGCAGCTGCAACTCCCGTCAGGCATTGCTGAGCGGCGATGTAGACGCGCGCGAGCTCCGCTTGCCCTCAAGCCGCTTTGGCGACGCCTTTTTCTTCCATCAGGCTCTGCAGCTCGCCGGCCTGGAACATCTCGCGGATGATATCGGCTCCGCCGACGAACTCGCCCTTCACGTAAAGCTGCGGGATGGTCGGCCAGTTGGTGTAGTCCTTGATACCCTGGCGCAAATCGTCGGATTCCAGGACATTGATGCCCTGATAGGCGACTCCGAGATAATCGAGGATCTGTACGGTCTGGCCCGAGAAGCCGCATTGCGGAAAGGTCGGCGTGCCTTTCATGAACAAGACGACATCGTTGGACTTCACCTGGCTATCGATCCATTCGTTGATCGCTGACATGATCGCTGGTCCTCCAGACTGCGGGCGCGGCCACGCAGTCTCGTCGGTTATTCCGGGATGCTGGTCTGCAGGGCGAGGGCGTGCAACTTGCCGCCCATATCGCCCTTGAGCGCCTCATAGACCATCTGATGCTGCTGAACGCGGCTCTTGCCGCGAAAGCTTTCGGACACAACCTCTGCGGCGAAGTGGTCGCCGTCGCCGGCAAGATCCCTGATCGTCACACTCGCATCGGGAAACGCTTCGCGTATCAGACGCTCGATCTCCCCTGCATTCATCGGCATTCGTGGTTGCTCCTCGTGCGTATGCGCCGAATGTGGTCAATCGACCCTCAAAGGTCAATCCGGCGACCGGGAAAGGTCAATCTGGCCTTTCGAATGGGGAAGGGGCCGTTCAAGCCCCCGCCATGTATTTGGGAAACCAGCCCTCGAAAGCTTCTCGCAGCGCCGCGATGGCGGCCGAGCCGGCATTGCGGAACGTGAGTGCATCGCCCGTCACTTTGCCGATCTGAACAGCCGGTACGCCTGCCTCGGCTGCCGCCTGCAAAACTCTTTCCGCCTCTTGCGGCTCAAGCGTCACGACATAGCGAGCCTGATCTTCTCCGAAGAGAGCGCTGTCGGCACGCCCGGGCGCTTCCTCGATCTCGGCTCCGAGATTGCCGGCGAGCGCCATCTCGGCAAGCGCCACGGCAAGCCCGCCATCGGAGCAATCGTGCACGGCAGTGACGTGGCCGTTGTGAATGAGGCCGCGGACGAAGTCGCCGTGCTTTATCTCCCTCGCGAGATCGACGCGCGGCGGGGCACCTTCCTCGCGGCCGAAAATTTCTCGCAGATAGACGGACTGGCCGAGTTCTGAGCCCCAGCTTTCGGCGTCCGCCCCGATGAGGAGGATGAGATCACCCTCTTGCTTGAACGAGATGGTGGCCGCCTTCTTCCAGTCATCGAGTAGGCCGATACCGGCGATCGTCGGGGTTGGCAGGATCGCCTGACCGGAGGTCTCGTTGTAGAGCGAGACATTGCCGGAGACGATCGGGAAGGAAAGCGCCTTGCACGCCTCGCCCAGCCCCTGCAGCGCCTTGACGAAGACGCCCATGATCTCCGGCTTTTCCGGATTGCCGAAATTAAGATTGTCGGTGACGGCGAGAGGCGTCGCGCCGACGGCCGTGATGTTGCGCCAGCATTCGGCGACCGCCTGCTTGCCGCCCTCGAAGGGATCGGCCTCCACATAGCGGGGCGTCACGTCGGAGGAGAGGGCGAGCGCCTTGTCGCCTGTCGCGCCGAAGCTTCGGTCGATGCGGATGACGGCAGCGTCGCCGCCTGGACGCACGACCGTGTTGCCCTGAACGAGGTGGTCGTATTGTTCAAACACCCAGCGTTTCGATGAGAGATCCGGTGTGCCCATCATCTGGATGAGGGCGAGGCCGAGATCGCCGGGAGCGGGAAGGGAGCCGAGATCAAGCGGCGCGGCTTTGGCCGGCTCCACCCAGGGACGGTCGTATTCCGGCGCTTCGTCGCCCAGATCCTTGATCGGCAGGTCCGCCACTTCCTCGTCATAGCGCGACACACGGAAGCGCAGATCATCGGTGGTTGCGCCGACCTCGGCGAAGTCGAGGCCCCATTTCTTGAAGACCGCCTCGGCCGCATCGCGCTTGTCGGGGCGCAGCACCATCAGCATGCGCTCCTGGCTTTCCGACAGCATCATCTCATAGGCCGTCATGGCGCGTTCGCGGGTCGGCACCTTGTCGAGGTCGAGACGGATGCCGAGGTCGCCTTTCGCGCCCATTTCGACGGCGGAACAGGTGAGGCCGGCCGCGCCCATATCCTGGATGGCAACGACGGCGCCCGTCGTCATCAGTTCCAGGCAGGCTTCCAGAAGCCGCTTCTCGGTGAAGGGATCGCCGACCTGAACGGTCGGGCGTTTCGACTGCGTCTCTTCGCCGAATTCGGCGGATGCCATCGAGGCGCCGCCGACGCCGTCGCGTCCGGTTTTGGCGCCGAGATAAACGACGGGAAGGCCGACGCCCTCCGCCTTGGAATAGAAGATCGCGTCCTTCTTGGCGATGCCGAGCGCAAAGGCGTTGACGAGGCAATTGCCGTTGTAGCGCGGATGGAAATTCACCTCGCCGCCGACAGTCGGCACGCCGAAGGAATTGCCGTAGCCACCGACGCCGGCGACGACGCCCGCCACGACGTGGCGCGTCTTTTCATGGTCCGGTTCGCCGAAGCGCAACGCGTTCATCGCCGCCACGGGCCGTGCGCCCATGGTGAAGACGTCGCGCAGGATGCCGCCGACGCCCGTCGCCGCGCCCTGATAGGGCTCGATATAAGAGGGGTGGTTGTGGCTCTCCATCTTGAAGACGGCGACGAGGCCATCGCCGATATCGACGATGCCGGCGTTTTCGCCAGGGCCGCAGACGACCTGCGGTCCGCTCGTCGGCAGCGTCTTCAGCCACTTCTTCGAGCTCTTGTAGGAACAATGCTCGTTCCACATGGCCGAGAAGATGCCGAGCTCGGTGATCGTCGGCGTGCGCCCGATCAGTTCCAGGATCCGCTCGTATTCGTCGGGCTTGAGCCCGTGGGCGGCAATGAGGTCTTCGGTGATCTCGGGCGCGTTCTGTGGATGCATGTCTCTGCCTGATGCTTCTGGCAGCCGTGTCTTAGCGCGTGACGGCGCCGGACACACCCTTCCTTACGAAAAATCCCCATGCGGGCAGGTCCTGGCGCAGGCAGATCCCGCCGCAGGCATGGCGGCCGAGACGATTCTCGGTGGCCTGCGGGTGCGTTGACATTTTGAAAGTTATGTAATTGTAAAAGTTACATGATATTGGATAGCAGGTTGTCGGGTGTTTTGCATGTGCTCCTGCACATGGCGGAGCATGAGGGGCCGGTCACCTCCGAGGTGCTGGCGAAAGCGATGTCGACGAACCCGGTGGTTGTCCGGCGTGTGATGGCGGGACTGCGCGAGCAGGGTTATGTGCGCTCTACGAAGGGTCATCGCGGCGGCTGGGAGCTCGCCCGTCGGCTCGAGGAGATCTCGTTGCGCGATGTCTACGAGGCTCTTGGACGCCCGTCGTTCTTCGCTATGGGCAATCGGAACAACGAATCGACATGCCTCGTCGAGAGGGCGGTCAACGCAGCTCTCGATCAGACCCTGAGCGACGCCGAGGCCCTTATCCTCGCCCGCCTTGATACGGTGACGCTCGCGATGCTTTCAGCCGAATTCCATGCCGGCCTTCCGAAGGACGAAAGGGACGCGGAGGTGTGCCATGCCGTCTGAGACGGGTTCGAGGCATTTTCTCGAGCGGTTCTCCGATCCGCAGGCGATGGCCCAATACGAGGAAGGCGTGCGGCGCTTCGTGCCGGCTCTCGATGCGTTACACCGGATGGCGGGCATCCTCCTTGCCGAGCGCGTCAGGCAAGGGGGCAAGATCCTCGTCCTCGGTGCTGGCGGTGGCCTGGAGGCGAGGGCGCTGGCGAAGGCATATCCCGACTGGAGCTTCGTGGGTGTAGACCCGGCACAGCAGATGCTAGATCTCGCCGAAAGGACGCTGGGCCCCCTCGCGTCCCGGGTCGAATTTGTGACCGGCACGATCGAAGATGCGCCGGAGGGTCCTTTCGATGGCGCGACCTGCCTTTTGACCCTGCATTTTCTCGATGCTCGGGCGCGCCAGCAGACCGCAGAGGCGATCCGCCGACGTCTGCGGCCCGGTGCGCCGCTGGTTGTCGCGCATTCGAGCTTCCCGCAGGGCGAAGGCGAGAGGCATCACTGGCTGGCGCGTTACGCCGCCTATGCCAAGGCTTCGGGGGCTGATCCTGGCGATGCCGAAAACGCTCGTGCGGCGGTGGCGGCCAGTCTCGACCTTTGCAATCCCGAGAAGGATGCCGGCATCCTCAGTGCGGCCGGGTTCCAGGGTGTCAGTCTGTTTTTCGCCGCCTTCACCTGGCGCGGCTGGGTTGGCTATGCCTGAGCCTGCCCCGCCGGGCCGACGGCTCTGCTTCAATTGTAGCTGTCGTAGGCGGCCGGGCCTTGATCGAGAAGGCGGCGGAGCGTGCGGAAACCCTCGGCCGTGCGATCGATGTCCGGCACGGTGGTAAAACCGACGCGCACGCCATGGAAAGAGGTGTCGGAGCGGACC